>NZ_VOJA01000003.1:322997-645994 GCF_007923265.1 Francisella salimarina | reverse complement strand
TCATCATCGGAGGTTCAAAGACATTTATAACAAGATGATTAACAGTAGTCTCAATATCATTGATAGTTTCAGTCTTACCTTGTTTGACTTCTATCTTTTGCCAATCTTTTGGTTTCAAAGATAAAGTATTTTGGTGATGTTTAAAGCCATCTATTACATCTTCAGCTTTTTTACCATTTACACCGACTATCAGACTTTGGAAACGATTATTTGAAATATTCAAAGTGTTTAACTTCAAACATATTGCCTCAATATCATCAGTTAGTTTGATTTCATAATATTTATCTTGTGTAAACTCAACAGCTATTGGAGTACCAATATCATCACCATCTTTGAAACTTTTTGCTTCAATATAGCTATTAGATAATAATGGTGTCAAAACAGAATCTTGAATATAATCAACGATCTTATCTTTATCCTTTAAGATTTTCTTATCATCCTCAGCAACTTCCACATCAGTACAATATTTATCCATGATATAGATTCTAAGTACTTCATTAGTAGGTTTTTGAGGATCTTTAACATTACTTTCATCACTAACAACACTATACATACCATAGACTAATTGCTCAGCAGTATTTACAGATACCTTATTAGCTGTGATATGTATTCCTTGTGGAGCATGTTTAACCAACTCATTAGCTGTGATAGCCATTGCACCACCAGCTAGAGTTAAGCCTTTGGTTATATTCTGCTCTAACTCATGTTCTTCAAAAGTCAAATCACCATCAACATTGGTATCTTTTTGATTATGATAAAGAGTATTAATAGCTTCATTAGCACTTATATTTATCTCTTTAGCTTGAGTTTCTTCGAAAATATCATTTTCAACAGTTAGATTTCTTTCAACTTCATTGAACTGTAGATTATGTTCATCATCAGTTGTGTGAGTTTCTTCTGTGTTTAGATAAATATCTTTAGTTACTTTATTGGTATATTTATCAATAATATTTGCAGCGGTAGTATCAATTGCAATATTATCTTGGACATGAGTAGTTAAGCTACTAGTCTTAGCAAATATTTCTTGATGATATTCATCAGCATTGATTGCCTCTAACAAATGATATGGATTATCCTGAGAATGTAGCCTCTGTGCTACCATAGCATACACAGGAGAGATACTTTGGTATTTGGCATCTACATTATTGCGATTACCATACACAGTTGCCTTATAGTTAGGGTGTAGCTCATAGAAGTTACCTTGAGATTGTAACGACATCCCTGACTTTTTGCCCTTATGGATATCTCGATAGCTCTCATCACCCAGTCGTAGAGCAGCAGAGCGACTAGCACCACGATAGCCTTGAGATTCTAATACCACAGAGTTGGTAGCTTTAGGATTAGCAATATTATGCTTGAAGGCACCAGTATTAATAAAGTTAAGCGAGTTATGCTTATTATCAGCTAAGCGATAATCTTGCTCGTATCCTTTTCTGTTATGAGCTGGTCTAGCTTCGGTATTACGTGTACCAAGAATAGTAGGGTCTTGTAACTCCATGATTAGAGTAGGGGAGTTCTGCACAAGAGGGAAGCTATGTTTCTGATCGGGAGTATGATTTAGATGAATTTTGGCAACATCATTGATAACCTCATCCTCATCAATTTGGGTATAGTACTCAGGTATAGATAGTTGATACTTACCTGTATCGTTAAGAGTAGTAGCATCTTCTGTATCATCAGAATACCCTTTGACTGCAAAACCTTCTTTGACAAATTTAGATAGATTGTATTGATCTAATATACCTGTAGCCAAGTTTTGGACATTATTAGCCACAGCAATAGCAGAATATTCACAAGTAGCTAATTTATTGAACTCTTGACTATCTGTAGTGATACTTACATCTGCTTGTACTATTGACCAGTCTTTGGTATCTATAGGTAATTTTTTACTATCGATATGTATAGTATCACCAACAGCTACAATACCAACACCATCTAAAGCCAAGATATTTTTATAAGTTTGAAAATGATTAGCTAAACTTTCTGCATAAAAGTTAGTTAAATCAGAAGTACTACCAATAAATGGCGACTGGATAATACCATTTTTAACTTCGACATATTTCTTATAGCCACCATCTGCTTGATGACGATTAAATCCAAGAGCCAAAACATTATGATTATCATCAATAGCAATATTTTCAGCTACATAAGCCACAGGTTTAGTATCGATAGTAGCTTTTTGTTTATCAAGAACATCTACATTAATAGCATCTTTATTAGCAAAGGTATTACAGAATTTAAGTTGAGCATCCTCTCTTAAATCTCTGTAGAATACAATCCCGTACTGGTTACATATATTAGTTAGATAATTAAAGGTAGATAGATTATTATTTTGTAAGACATTATCAACAAAGATACTATTATCACTCTCAAAATCAGCTGTTATTTCATAGTTTTTTAAGACTTTTTCTAAAACATCATTTATCCTGCCATCAGGATATTTGATTAGAGATTTATCTTCTTTGAGAAAAACTTCACTAGATACAAAAGCTATATATGTAGGATTATTACCACCAAAAGCCCAACTCTGAGAATCAATGTCCGTACTAGTAACTATAGCTTTAAAAGATATGTTATCTAACTTAAATTCGATTTCATCACCGACATTAGCTTTACTATCAATATAGGCACTACCTGAAATACCGGTATACAAGCCTTGACTAAACTTAATATCAAATAGACGCACTACTTGACCATTGAGGGCGAAGTTTATCATCGTGGAAATCAGCGTATAATTTTTAAAAGTATATATGTTTTAATTTATACTTATCTGAATTATTAATCAAATATTTTGGTTAATTGTAGTTTAATTTTTTATATTGAGTCTGACGTACTAAGAAACTTTAGATTAACTATTTATATTCAGTTTATCTGTGGTAATGTTTATTTGCTTACTATTTTGTAGAGTTGTATCAGCTATTTGAGAATCTAACTCTTTTATGATTGTTTTCTTGTTTTTTGCAGATATATTTAATGTTTGATTACATTCAATATTATGATTTTGGGTTTTTTGATGAATTGATTCTGCCTTAATGCTTATTCCGTTGATTATCCATTTACCAATATTAGCCATTGTTGAAATAACTTGAGATACCAAATTGATTTTATTTGTCTGTAGATTAATACTTTGAGGATCAATTTTGATATAACTTTCATCTAGTCCAGCTTTTACTATACCTTTTAAATTATATTCTTTAGGCTCTAAACTATAACTTTTAATAACAAAAGTTATATATAGTTGACTATCATGCTCTATACAAAGGACGATATCACCAACTTTAGGTACAATTATACAAGAAGCAGCTAACTCAGCTTCTTGGAAATTTTCTTTTTTATCTTTAAGAGTGAATATATCATTTTTAATGCTAGTTATTTCATATATATTATGGGCATTATTTTCATTAGACAAAGTTATTACATTTTTTTTAAATTCTTCTTTTTGATAGGACATAGTCTTAATACTTAAAAATAATCTACACTAGTTTTGATTAATTGTATGTCTGCAAAAATATAATGTAAATCTTTAGGTTTGATTATAAAAGATAAAATGATGCTGTGAAAATACTTGTAAAAAAAATTCAAAAGGCTAGAAAAGGAAAAATAATTTGTCTACAATCGAATTATAGCATTGAGGATTTTTATCTTTACTCTAATGCTATGTGAAAAATAAATTAAACCAGGAGATAAATTAAAATGCCAGTTTATGTAAAAATTGATTCAGGAAATTTTGGTACAATTACTCAAAAAACAGGATCAAAAGATGTTGCAGGACGTAATAGTAATACTACAAGCCCTTTGACTGAAGACTATTGTTTAACTTTTGACTGGGGTTATGAGTTTCATCAACCTCATAATGATAGCTTTGGTGCTGCAGATCATTCGCAAGCAGCTCTAGAATCAATAGTATGGGTTAAAGTTCCTATGTACCACAGTATCCCAGCGCTATTGTTAAACGTAATGGCAGGTAAAGATAACATCAAAGAAATGGATGTTGTTGAGGTCGATAGGGCTGCAACAGGTGGTTCAAATAAAACCACAATGATGTCTACTTTCAAAGATGGTATCGTTACAGATCTTAAATTAGAACAAGGTGATCAAAGAAATCCAGATGAAAAAGGTCGTGGTCACATTATTGTAAAAATGAAGTTCCAAGATATCACTTACGATGATAAAGTGATTAATGTTAGTGGTCACCTAGACACTACAAACGCTAGCTAATTTAAATCTTTTATTTTATATTTTTCTTGATGATAACTATTTATAAAATTGTTATCATTTGTTTAATTATATAAATAGAGCTTTTACGAAAAAAAATGGTTTTAAATGTAAAAAAGTTAGGAAGAGAACATAGTTATGGGTAAGTCTCTTAAAATAATTTCTAACGCGAAAACTCATGTAGGGAACAAACGAGCTGTTAATCAAGATGCTTTTTTGGCTCAACCAGAAATTGGAGTATGGATAGTTGCCGATGGAATGGGAGGGCATCATAATGGTGAGTATGCTAGTGGACTTGTAACTCAAAAAATTATGTTACCTGACAATATAGTGGGTTTTGATCAAACCGTTGATTTCATAAAAGCTTTTATCAGAAAAAAGAACACAGAACTTTTTTATTATGCAAAAAAAGTTGGAAGCTCTGTGAAATGTGGTACTACTATTGTCGCTCTTATAATGAGAGGCAATAAAGTTGCGATATTATGGGTTGGAGATAGTAGAATATACCGATTTGACCCTGAGTTTAACCAGTTGTCTCAAGTTACTATCGATCATACAGTCTTTAATTCCTTAAAACAGAAGGGACTTGTTGATGAATTTCATCCTATGGCAGAGCAATATAAGGAAGCTCTTGCTAGAGTCGTTGGCGGAGAAGAAGATGTTGTTGTTGATGAGCACAGGTTAGTCCTCAAAAAAAGCGAAAGGTTTCTTCTTTGTTCAGATGGTATAAATAAAGAGTTAACTGATACTGACTTAGAGGCTATTTTATCAAGAAGCGAGGCTCCTGGGGTGACCTGTGATATGATGATTAAAGAAGCTTTGGCTAATGTGGGTAGAGATAATATGACAGCATGTATTATTGATGTTGTATTTATTTAGTAGATATGTAAATAAAGGTAAATTATGCTAACTTTAAGAATAGGTAACTTACAAGATATAAAAGCTGAGTATGGAGATGTTGAGAATCAAAAGACTTTTTCTGAACTTGGGGGTTATATAGGTAGATCAAAAGACTGTTTGTGGTCACTAAATGATCATACTAGAAAAATTTCAGGCAAGCATATGCTTTTAGAATCTCAATATGGAGAGTTCTTTGTTACAGATATTAGTACTAATGGAACTAAGCTTAACGGTTTAAAGTTAGAGAGAAATCTACCAACTAAAATAAAACAGGGTGATATATTAGAGTTAGGTCTATATAAGTTAGTTGTTGCGAATATCTTAAAAAATGATGCTCACACTGATATTAAACATATTATCGATGACAATAAAGTTCAGGATGATAATGACTCGCTTGCATTTCTAAATGAATTAAACCTTGCAGATAACAATCATCTTCCATTTGAAGACTCTAAAAATCAAGCAATTCATCAGTCAAGAGATCCTTTTGAGCAGTTAAGAATTGAGTCGGATTTTATAATTGATGATCTAAATAAAAAAAGTATTGACGCTCCTCAAGCTATAGAAAAAAATAATGAAGATGAAAACTTAGAAGATTATTCACATATAGTGGATATAAAGGAATCTGATCAGGAGTTTGATTTTTCTGCAATAAAAGAAACTATACAAGAACCTTTACAAACAGCAAACTTCAAGCCTGAGGGCTTAGAACAGCCTAGAAAAATAGACAAAGAGGTAGATGTACAAGTTATAAATCAGCAACGACAAAAAAATATACAACAAGAAAGCTTTAAAGGAGATGACAAATTTCTTGAGATGCTCTGTCAAAAACTTGGACTGTCTTATAATGTGATTTCACAGATTAATAGAGATAAAGTTTATTCAGATGTCATTGATATACTCTCATATTCAGTAGATGGTTTAATTCGTTTGATGATGGAAAGAAACAATGCTAAAAACAAACTGGATAGCGACTTAACAATGTTTACTTCTCAAGTCAAAAACCCTTTCAAAATGAGTATGTCTGCAAAGCAAGCCTTAGAAACAGTGTTTTTTGATATGAATAATCAGATAATGCCAGCAAGACAAGCAGTAGGGGAATCTATTAGTGAAGTAATTTCTCATTTCAAAAAAATAGATAATTCAACTCGAGAAGTAGTTGAGCTTATGGTTGAGTCTTTTGACCCTGATCAGATCGAAAAAGAAGTTACACAAACAGGAAGAGTTTTACCTGGCACACTTGCCAGTAAATGCTGGTCAAAGCATAAAGTTAAATATACTCAAATGCTTGGCACATCAGAAAAACAGAAGAAGAAAAATATAAAAGAATATATATCAGAAAAATATAACCAAAATTAATTGTATAGGTGGAATAATGAAAAAAAGAAGTTTGTTATGTGTTGCTACTACTTTAATTTTATCTCTATTCTTAGGCTCATGTTCAACTGTATATCTTGATGCAGATACAACTAATGATATAAATCCTAACTTGCAGGGTACTCCTTCTTCTATAATGATCTATGTATTTCAACTTAAGGATAAACTGGCATTTGATTCTGCCAATTTTTCTCAAATTAATAGTGAGAATGGCTTGAAAGGATCAGTTATATCTAGAGAAACCTATGTGTTACAACCAGGTGAGCAAAAGGAAATATACATATCTACAGATGAAGATGCTAAGTATATAGGTATAGCAGCCGGCTATAGAAATATTAACTTAGATTGGAAACAAATAGTACCTGTAGAAAGTCATTGGTTGCCAAAAACGTATAAGCTTAAGTTAACAAGCTACGGGGTTAAACTTAAAGAATAAAATTAGGATAGTTTATATATGAAAAGAGTAGCATGGTTCTCTGGACTGACAGTTTCTCAACAGCATTTTCAATTACAAGACACTCTTTTTGAATCGGCTCAGCAAGAGTTAGTTAGAAGTGGTAGATACAATTACGGTCTAAAGAGCATTGAAGTGGATGAAGCTAAGTTAGAGCAAGGGATTATTTCTATTACAAAGTGTGAAGCTATATTACCAGATGGTACAATAATCAATATCCCAGAAATTGATGGCGATGAAATCTCATTACAACTTGACGAAACTTGTGTCAATAAAACTGTATATTTAGCTGTATCACCTATTCCTCAAAATGCACGTTTATTTTCTGAAACTAAATTGAACGCTACTACAGAGCGATACTATATGTCAAATCAGACAGTTAGTGATGCTATGATGGGAGCTGAGAAATCAATAGAGCTATCTATATTAAAACTAAATATGTATTTGATTATAGATACTTCTAATTTCCAAGAATTTATTCTGTTACCAGTAGCTAAAATAAGCTCTGTAAGTTCTAATAAAACAGTATTATTAGACAAAGCTTATATTCCACCATTATTAAATATTTTTGCTAGTAACAGACTTAAAAATATTTTAAAAAATGTTTTTATGTTAGCACAGCAAAGAAAAAAACAAATCATGCAGCGTCTTAAAAATGTCGATGAATATGGGACGGCAGGTCTCATCGAGATGCTGTTTGTACAACTATTAAATAGATATATTCCTATTGTAGAGCATATTTATAACAGTAGTAGAGTACATCCAGAAGAACTTTTTAAAGTTTTATTACAGTTTAGTTCAGAGCTACGAACCTTTACTCATGAAGATAAAGGATATAATGAGTATATTAAATATAAACATGAAGATCTTACAGAAATTTTCTCAATATTATCGGAAGATTTAAAAGAAGCATTTGCATGCGTTTTTGAAGAGCGAGCTATTAGAATACCTCTTAGTTATTTTGAGAAATATGCTTTGTATATTGCAAATGTGGAGAGCATCGATTTAACAAATATTTCAGAATGGAGCTTTGTTATAGCATGTAAAACTGAAATGCCAAAAGATCAACTTGCTCTTACATTTCCTAAAATTATAAAGATAGCATCAAAAAGCCAGATATCAAATGTTGTATCAAAACAGTTACCGGGTATCAAAGTAGTATCAATGGCTTCTTCACCAAAACAAATACCATTTATGTCAGATTATGTCTATTTTGAATTAGATAAAAATTCTGATTTTTGGAAATCAATATATGAATCGAAGATAATGTCTATATACCTAACAAGAAAATTTTCGCAAATTGATATGCAACTATGGGCAACAAAGAGGTAAGTATTATTATGTATGCCAATAATGATGATGATAAAACTATATTCATGCCATTAGCTGATAATGACGAAATAACTCAGCGTAATTTTGGGGAAGTAAAACAGGAGCAAGTTAGAGAAATAACTAGCGAGAGCTTGTTTCAAAAGGTTTCGAAACAGGAGTATATGTTTGGTCCAAATAGCCTTATGAAATATGCAAGTGAAATCTTTGCTATACATTATCAAGTAATTAATCACTCCATAGATTTTAGTGTTGATAAATTAAAAATGATTCTATCAGATGGATTGACAAAGTTTACAATTAGATGTCAACAGGATGGTATAGGTGATAATCTTCTTAAAAGCGCTAAGTATATTTTATGTGCTTTCATAGATGAGGCAATTTTAGCTACAGAATATGGGCAAAATATACACTGGTCTCAGCAATCTATGCTAAGTAGTAACTTTAATGAGTCTTGGGGTGGAGAAACGTTTTTCAAAATCAGATTATTTTGTTTAGATAATATATCTGAATATATAGAAGTGTTTGAGCTTATTTATATATGTTTATGCCTTGGGTTTAAAGGACAGTTCTCTAGTAAGACGAATGGGAAGCTTATGTTAGATAGGCTTAAGAGAGAGTCATACGATGTTATATGTCAATATAGAGATCTACATGATGATGCTTCTATTGCAAAACACTGGCAGACAGATTATGAGCCAAAAGCTCCAATAAAATATAAGCATACTTTTTCTATCTTTTTTGGAGTTATTTTAGCTATACTTTTAGTTATATATATAGGCCTCTCATTCTTTATAAATCAAGCAGAGCAACCTGTTTTGAAAGATATTGATAATACTAAAAATCAGCTTATATCATCATATGAGTCATCACCGTCTGTTCCGCCTGTTTCTAAAGATACAGTCAACGAGTAGCAAGGCATTTGGAGATAGATCTATATGACTAATCTTTTTAGAAAAGTTCCTTTAGCTTTGAGTAAGTTTGTAAGAACTCGATGGTTCTTATTTCTTGCTATATTTTGTATTTTAATATTATTTATTTGGTTAATTATCCCAGGTATTTCATTATTTGGGTTTTCTATTTTAAAATCAACAAATGCTAAGCTATTCACAACATTACTTCTTATAGTTGTTATATTAATATATGTATTACATAAGAAAAATCTATTAAGCTTTTCATCTTTTGTTGTATTTCTCGCAAGAAGAAAGAATAAAAAAACTAAAGCTCTTAATTTAACAAGTTATAAGGTAAGAGAAGAGTTAAAAAAACTATCTTTATTATTAAAGAAAAGAAAAAAGATAAGTAAGATTAATACTCCGGTATATACGATTCTTGGAAATAATAAAGAATGTATAGAAGCTCTTATGAGACATACCTCTAAGAGTAGTAGTGTTACAAATGATTCTATATCTGTTGTAGATAAGTTTAATAGTTCAGAGTTATCGTGGAATATGTCTGTAGATAAAGCGTTAATAGCTTTATTTAATCTCAAAAACTTCTATGGATTATTTCAACATATTTATGCAATGGACAAGCACTATCCGATTAATGGTATCATTTATGTTGTTAGCTTAGATAAGATATTTGAGTCAAAAGATGCTATATCGTTGTATCAGAAAAAAATCCAAACAGAAATTTTTGAATTAAGAAAATATTTGGAAAAAATAAATAAGAAATTTCATATCAAAATACCTGTATATGTTACCTTTACAGGTATGGAGGTTATATCTGGATTTGAAGATTATTTTTCTGTAGCTTCAGATAAGCTTAAATATGACCCCTTAGGAGTTACTTTATCTGAGAGTGAATCTATTAGCTTCAGAAGAATAAGAGAAAAGTTTCAAGAGTTTTTTGATAGTCTAAATGAAAATATTATTACTAAATGTGATAATACGCAACCTACGGAAAAAGTAATTAATATAATTACTTTTTCTAAGCAAGTACTTTTCTGTTTGGATACTATAGAATCTTGTCTAGATAGATTCTTTGATAACAAAATTCAAGAGAAAATATTAGTTAGAGGTTTTTATTTTGTCAGTTATAAAAATTCTGATACATGCTTTGATTTTATGCGCATGCAAACCTTGAGTAAGGTGAAAAAATCAATGGACCAAAGGGTTTATTTTTTAGACAATATATTTAAAAAGATTATCTTAAAAGAAGTTTATAACTTTGGTGAAAATACTACTTATATCAAAAAGTTAAAATATAGAGACTATAGTAAATCTGCTGCTTTACTATCATGTGGCTTTGTATTGTCTTTTATCTGGATTAAAAGCTCCTTATCTTATATAAACTTATTTAACAGTGTGGACTCTAAATATAATAAAGCGCTACACTCTAATATAGGACCTAATAATGCTGCAATTGAATTTGCTAAACAAATAAACTATGAGCATAATCTTTCATTGTATGGACTATATTATAATAGAACTCTTATTACCGATATATTAAAAATATATCAAAGGCTTGTGCAAATTAAGTTCATACCAGATTTGCAAAGTGATATTGAGAATCAACTTAGACAAGCGATAAATGATATACCTAAAAATAATACAGCTAACTCAAAACAAATTGAGCATTTGAATATATGGCTAGCAACATACTTAATGCTAGTAAATAAAGAGCATTTTAATGAAACTTCTTTCACTAGAAATATTTATACTATGTGGAAAAAGCAACAAATATCAGCACAAGATCTTTCTGATAAAGAAGAGTTGTTAAAAGCAGTTATTATTTCTGGTTTTCCAGATACTATTAAATTGAACAAATCTTTATTATTTGAGGCTAGAAATATTTTAAGATCAAGCTCAACTTATGTTTTAGCATATCAAATGTTGAAGGATAAGGCACTAGTAGATAATGATGAATATATTTTATTGGGAGACTCGGGAGATTTAAACACAAGCCTGGTATTTGATAATAAAGTAGTCAAATTGCCAGCTTTATACACCAAAAGAGGGTACTATGATATTTATCTTAAAAATCAGGTTGAATATTTAAAACAGGCTGCAAAAAGTATGTGGGTTTTATCAGATGAAGATAGCTTTGATAGATTATCTTTAGTTTCTTTAAAATCTAATATGGATATTTTATATTGGAATGATTATTTAGAAGTATGGAATAAGGCATTAGATGATATTAATATTCAAAGAACTACGAGTATTAGCACACTTATAAAGCTTTTAAATAGTTTAACTGTAGAAAATAATTCGATCATCGCAGTGCTTAAGAAGATTACACAAAATACTAATTTTATAAGCGTAGAAGATATATCTAGTAAAGTTGGACTAAGTGGTAATAATAGAAACATAGTAACTACAAGTTATAGAGGACTTATTAAGTCTCTTGCTGAATATAAAAAATCTCAAGCTAGTGAAAATGATTCATCTAAAGGCTCAGGAACCATATCTATGATAGCAGGTGAGTTGGGAGATATTCGCAATTCTCTTGTGGTAATATCATTATCTAGTCAGCCTGATTTAGATGCATTTTTATTAGTGCAAAACAAAAAGGATTCGGCTATATTTAAAAATCTTGCAAGTTTATGGGAGATGGGCAATAATGCTCCACAGCCTGTAAAAAAATGGACATCTCAACTTGTAAATATTACAACGAGAGTCTTAAATGATATGGCAATAAAAGAAATAAATATGCGTTGGCAGAAAGGGCCATTAACATATTACAATAGCTATCTAAAAGATAGATATCCAATAAAATTAGAATCACATAAAGAGAGTTCAACAAAGTCTTTTATAGAGTTCTTTAAAAAAGGCGGTGTCATGCAAAAGTTCATAAAAGAAAATATGTCATCACTTATTGAGAAAAGCTCTAATTCTAACGGTTATGTTTGGAAAAAATATTATGGCGAACCATTTGCTTATGATAAGAACTTTTTGGAAATGATTAATTCATTTAATATGATAGAAAATATGTTTTTCTCTAATGATGGTGTTGGTTTTAAATTATTTTTAACACCTGAGTTTTTGGCTAAAAATTTATCTGTGCTGACTATAAATTATGCAAATAAATCATATAGCTACGCTAATGGGCCTCAAGAAGATTTTATTATTGACTGGCCAACTACTAATGTCAGTAAGTCTCCTGTTACGATAAGCTATACATCAAAAGATAATGAAACAAATATGATAAATTTTGATGGTGAATGGGGACTATTTAAATTTTTGGAAAAAGGTAATATTAGCTACAATGATGAGAAAGGCGTTAATATATTTAAAATCTATAATGACAAAACTGTTTTAGCAGAATACATATTAAAAACCAGTAGCTTAGATGACAAGTTTAGTTTTGAAACTTTTAAAAAGCTACATGTGTTTGATAACATTGATAACTCTAATGAGGTAAATAAATGAAGCGAGATTTAGTTTCAAAAACGATAATAAGCCATGCTAGTGCTTTAATTATTATATGGATATTATTACCTTTTTTTAAATTATCTAGCTACGATCTTTTTGCTAGTGAGGTAGTTAAATTATTTTTGACCTGTATATACTTTATTACTTTTTATGTAATTAAAGCACATAAAGATTATAAAATTAATTTTAATATTGCAGATCAAGAATATAATGGTTATTTATCTAAGTTCTCAGAAGCCTTAAGAGAACTTATTTATTTACAGACAAAAAATATTAAATTTTTTAGAGGGCGAGGATTATACAAATCACCATGGTTTCTGACACTTGGATTATCTGATAGTGGAAAAACCACTATAGTTAAAAACTGCAATATACATTTTAATTCAAAATACAGTGAAACTAGCGCAAAATCAAATAAGCCAACTTTCGATTGGTATAGTTCACCAGATGTAACTTTCATAGATATAAATTCTAAACTAACAGAAGTTTCTAGAGTCGAGGAAACAAGTCTATTTGATAGTGTTATAGACTTAATCAAAAGAAATCGTCGTCTTAAGCCATTAGATGGATTAATTTTAAATATAAATGCTGAGCGTCTCATTACTGAGACACCTAATGAATTAGAAAGAGATTTTAATAAATATAAAATTATTTTAAAAAAGATATATAACAGTGGTATTAGGAATATTCCTATATATATATTTTTAACTAATATGGATAAAGTACCTGGATTTGTAGAATACTTCGATCCTAAAAGTTTTGATGTTACAAATAATATTTTAGGAGTAACATTACCATCTTCAAATACTTCAGAACCACTTGATTGGCTTGATGATCAGTTTAATAATATAATTAATAATATCAATGAAAATGTTTTCTCTAGTATTAGAAAGAAAAATTCAAATATAGATAATGATAGAGCATTTTATTTTGTCAGATACTTTACATATCTATGTGAAAAGTTAAACTCTTTATTAGCAGATGCTGTATATGAAAATAACTACACAAAGAGTTTATATTTGAGAGGTGTTTATTTTACTGCGGTTAGTACAAATAAAATACATCATTTTGATAAAGCTAGATCTGATATCTATTTCTTAAAAAATATAATGAAAGATGTCATATTAAAAGAGGGTAGAAAAGCAACATTTATTGATAATACTGTCCACTTTCTATCAAAACATAAAAACTATGTTTATTCTATTTCAGGTATTACTGCTGTTGGCTTGGTATTGTCTTGGATAACAGGATATACACAAGCATCATACTATTTAGCAGAAGTTAAACATACCAATAATACTTTACAGCCTATAATAGGAGCCCCTTTATATACTCCAAGCTATTGGGAACGTATGCAAAAGTTAGAATATTTAGCAAAACTAAGAAATACAAAATTTGCAAGCTGGCATCATTTTGGTTTTAGTTTTCCTACGCTAACAGACAAGGCATTAAATGAGCAGTATAATATAGAGTTGAAAGAAGTATTTAGGCCATACATTTTACAAGAAATCAAGAATAATATTCAATCTTTAATGGATAAAATCTCAAATACTGGTGATAATGAGACTGTTGATAAAGCTCAAAAAATGCAAACTTTATATAACTGGTTAATGATGTATGTGATGTTTGATAAAACACAACATATGAATACTAAATTTATAAAAGATAATTTAGATAGTTACTGGAAAAACTTATATGATAATGATAGTGAGACGTTAAATTCACTAGAGGTTTATTTAGATGATTTACTTTTACTACCATCAGATGCTCTACATAGTAAACTAGATAACTCTTTGATAGAAAAAGCAAAGAATGTGTTGGGTGGTGATATTTATGTTTATAGAGCTTATGAACAGTTTAAACAAAAAAATATAGAGCAAAAAGCAAACTATAGGCCTGTAATAATAGGCGGTCTACAGTATGTGAATTTATTTGAAAAACCTATAAGTATTAATTATGTTTATACTGTAGATGGATGGCAGAATTATTCAAAAGAAAACTTAGTTAAAGAACTAGAAATAGCTGAGAAAGACCAGTGGGTTTTTGATTCAATAGATCAAAAATCCAAATTTGATGCGACAAAAGCAAAATCAAAAATATTTGATCTTTACTGGAATGATTATGCGAGTGTATGGGTTGACGCCTTGAAAAGTATCAAATTCAGGAAGACAAATTTCCAGCAAAAGTATAATGATAGTAGAAATAATAGCTATATATCTGTTTTTGATCAAATATTTACCCAGTTGAAAACTAACTTAACTTCAGATGTGGTTTCATCAACAAATGGTAGCGATAAGAAAATGATATCTTCTCTGGCTAACTTTGTTAATAATAGATATAGAGTTGATCAGCTTAACGAAAAGATTAGTTTACTCGAAAAGTTAGTTATGATAATGAGCAGCAATTCAAGTACGAATCAAGAACAAGCTTTTGTTGTATCTGAATTAATAGCTACAAACAAACAAGATTCTTTAATAGGACTTAAGGAAATGGTTAAAGAGTTACCTACATCAATGACATTCTTAGTTGATAGCTATTTGAGTAGTTTCACTTATAGTATGTTTGATGCTGGTGCTATCTATGATACGGATTTATGGAATAATGAACTTTCACAGTTTTGCTCTAGTAATTTAGCATCAAATTATCCTTTTGCAAATTCAAAAGATGAGTTAGGTCTAAATGAATATAAACAGCTTATGTCTAAGTCTAGTGATTTGATGAATTATATAAATAATAATGTTTTACCATTTGCTATAAAAGATAAATCTGGTTTGTTAACCATTAAAGAAATTAATAATGTTAAGTTTCCTTTTGATAAGCATTTATTTAAACAAATTAATGTGATTTCACAGCTAAATGCGTTAACAAAAAATAACAATACTAATTCGTCAGAAGATAAGTTAAATATGACAGTTGGACTAACGCCAGTACTCCTTTCAAGTGACTTATCTGGAGTCGATATTATATATGATAATAAAAAATATGGTTATTTCAATGGTCCTCAATATCAGCAAGATTTTTATTGGCCAGCAAAAGATAGTAGTACTAGTGGTACAGTACAAATAATATGGCATTATAAAAATAAAGAAGATGTCAAAAATGTTTATACTGGACCTTGGGGATTGATAAACTTCTTATCGCATTTTGAATATAATCAAAAAGATGATACTTATACTATCAAGTTTAATAAGAGTTTCGCAACATATAAAATATCTACAAAAGGTAAAGGTAGTATAAATAGTTTAGGAAGCTTAGAAAATTTACAATGTAAGTTTTAAGAGAGAAAAATGTTAGGTTTTTTAGAAAATTATATAGTCGATGTTACAAATAGTATTGAGCCTTTAGATATATCAGAGGTTCAATATAGTCAAGAATTTGAAGCTATTGAAAATGAGATACAGAAGTTACAAAATGTAGTACCTGAAACACCTGATTGGCAATTAATTATTGAAAATGGGAAGGTGGTTTTAACTACACAAGGTAAGCATCTTAAAATTATCACTTATATAATAGTAGCACTATATCAGAAATATAAAGTAGGTGGACTACTTGCTGGTTTATATATGTTTTCTAACATTTTGACTCAAGAAAAAGATGCTATTATGCCATATGGGAAAAGGAAAAAATCTCGAATAAACTTGATAACATGGATGGTAAAGTTCATAGCAGATTATCGAGATAGAAATCCTCAAGATTTGCAATTAAAAGATTTAGATCGAGTAGATCAAGCTAAACAAGATGTGATTAATTGGTTTAATGAGTTTCATGCAGATGATGACAATTTAGCATTATTACAAATTTATGATTGGTTTCTTAATGCAAAGAAGACTTTAGAGAATGAAAAAAGAATTCAAGAACAAAAAACTGTATTAGCTCAAAAAGAGCAAGAAAGGCTAAAGCAAGAGCAAGAAGAGGCTTTAGAAAGGCAAAGACAAGAACAGGAAAAGCTAAAGCAAGAACAAGAAGAGGCTTTAGAAAGGCAAAGACAAGAGCAAGAAGACAGAGATTTAGCCAAGACACAATATGTTGAGAGTGAAATAGAAGAGCAAGACCTTAGTTCTAAAGAGTTAGCAATAGACGATTTTACTAGTGTTAAAGAGTATGCTAGATCTGAATTACTTGATAGGTTAGCATTTTGTAAAGATAATCAAGATGATTTATTTACATTGCTAATCCAATCCAGAAAAATCTTGTGGAATACTCTTTATTATAATGATTTGTATGAGGAAACCATAGAAACTAGTACTTCACCTGATTTAGCAGAATTAAATCAAATACTATGCATTTCGGATCCTATTTTAAAATTAGGTGAGTTAGAGAAGTTATTTATAAAAAATCCTTTTTTGTTGGATATACAAATGTATATGATACAAATACTAGATGATATGTACATGAAATCTAATGATAAAGTATTTAAAAAAATCAGTGATTTTATTTCTGCTGAATTAGCTTTTTTAATAAGCCAAATTCCAAATATTTTTGAGTTATCTTATGAAGATAGAGTTTGTATTCCAGAGTATATTTACGACTGGGTTTTTACTCAATTAGTAGATGATATATCTATTATTAGAGAAAAATTTGAGGAATACATTGAATGTTATGATGTGGATATGCAATATAATAAAGTTATAGAGTATGTAAAGAAATCCAAATTCTTGAATTTAAAAATGGGTTTCTTGTTATATGCTTGTGATAATCCACATTTAAGTAACTATTCTAAAATAAATGTTATTGAAAAATTTGTTTGTGATGACTCTTTGGTAGATCAATGTATTGATAATAATATCGAACTAAGAGAGGTCTTCAGGAGTTTAAATAACCTGTACGAAGAATATATAGTTGACACATCAGATCAATCTTTAATAAAAAGAAAAGAAGAGATAATGAAAAAAATTAGTTTCTAAGCTTTTAGAAGATGATTATTTAACTTATAATCAAATTTATATATACATAAATTTTAACTAGAAAGGAGTGTTTTATGGCAAAAGGGATATCAAAAGAAGGTAGTGTTGCACCAAAAGAAAGAATAAATATCAAATACCGTAGTCATGGTGATAAAGTCGAAGAAAAAGAACTTCCACTAAAGCTTCTTGCTGTTGGTGACTTTACTTTAAAAGAGGATGATACTCCTGTAGAAGATAGAAAGGCTGTAAATATAAATAAGTTAAATTTTGATGATGTTATGAAGAGCTATAATTTATCACTAGATATGGCTGTTGAAAATAAAATAAATGAAGATGAAAAAGATTCAGAACTTGGTATTAAACTTAAATTCGATTCTATAAAAGATTTTAATCCTGACTCGATTGTTGAGCAAGTTGATGAATTAAAAAAATTGAAGCAGTTGAGAGAAGCTCTAGTTGCTCTTAAGAGCCCTCTTGGTAATGTGCCAAAATTCAGAAGAAATCTACAAAGCTTAGTTAAAGATAAAGAGTCATTAGATAAATTATGTCAAGAACTAGGAATAGAGTCTAATACTGAAAAGTAATATTTTATAGTTTTTAAAGGAGAGATAGAATAATGTCTACACAACATAGCCATGAAGGTTCTTTGTTAGAGAGTTTATTAGAAGATGTTTCTTATGATGAGAGCAATAGCGAACAGATAGATGAAACAAAATTGGGTTTAACGGCATTACTAGGTGAGATAGTTAAACATCAAGATGCGGAAGAAAAAATCGATCGTTCATTAATTGATAAGTTCATAGCGGAGATAGATGAAAAATTAAGCAAACAAGTTGATCAGATTGTCCATAATGAAAAATTTCAACAGTTAGAATCTGCTTGGAGAGGTTTACATTTCACAGTCAATAGAACTGATTTTAGAGAGAATACTCGTGTTGAGTTAATGAACCTTTCAAAACAAGATTTGATGGACGATTTTGAAGATGCTGCTGAAATAAGCGAATCTGGATTTTATAAGAAAGTATATACTCAAGAATATGGTCAATTTGGTGGTGAACCATATGGGGCTATCATAGCTAATTATGATTTTTCACATTCAACTCCTGATGTGAAGCTGTTGCAGAATGCTGCTGCTGTAGGTTCTATATCACATGCACCTTTTATAGCAGCGGTTTCACCAAAAATGTTTGGTATAAATGATATTACTGAGTTATCAACAATAAAAGATTTGACATCGTTATTTGAGCAGAAAGCATATATTAAGTGGAATGCATTTAGAGACACTGAAGACTCTAAGTATGTAGGCTTAACAATGCCGAAGTTTTTATTGAGAGAACCGTATGATCCTGAAGAAAGACCTATAAAATCTTTTAACTATAAAGAAACAGTTAAAGAACATAATGACTATAGCTGGGGTAATACAGCTTTTGCATTTGCTAGTAGAATTACAGAAAGTTTTGCTAAGTATCGCTGGTCACCAAATATTATTGGTCCGACAAGTGGAGGTGCGGTAGAAGATCTTCCAATACATAATTTCGAATCTATGGGTGATATAGAAACAAAGATTCCTACAGAGACTCTTATTTCTGATCGTACGGAATATGAATTGTCAGAGTTTGGTTTTATTCCTTTAGCGTATAGAAAAGGTAGTGATAATGCTGCTTTCTTCTCTGCAAACTCAGTTCAGAAAGTTAAAACTTTTGGGATCTCTGAAGAAGGTAAAGCTGCGGAACTAAACTATAGATTAGGCACACAACTACCATATATGTTTGTCATATCTAGAATAGCTCACTACATTAAAGTAATGCAAAGAGAACAGCTAGGTAGTTGGAAAGATGCTACAGATCTTTCTAGAGAGTTAAATGAATGGTTATCTCAATATGTTGCAAATCAAGATAATCCTACTGCAGAAATTCGTAGTAGAAAGCCACTAAGAGAAGCTAAAGTAACAGTTAGTGATGTTCCTGGTAATGCTGGTTGGTATACTGTGAAGATTCTAGTGAGACCACACTTTAAATATCAAGGTGCTGATGTTACTTTATCTCTAGTTGGTCGATTAGATGAACAAAAGGGTTAATTGATTTAAACTTTAAAGTAATACTTATTAAAACAGGGATGAGATTATGCATGCTAAGAGCTTATTTAATCGTATTAAATCCCAAGATTTTTCTTACAGCGAAGCTGGATTCAATGACTTGTTATCTCAAATTTCTACTAATTTAGAGTTGCTATTAAATACAAAGCAGGGAGCTACTTTAATTGATTTAGAATATGGGATACCTGATTTTAATGGGATCACCCATAATATTTATCAAGAGCTATCAGCGTTAGAAAAAGAAATAATTAGGATAGTTAATAAGTATGAAAAAAGAATGCAAGTTAAAAGTATAAAAACTACTATAGATTCTAAAAAGAATCCAGGACAAATACTTTTTATATTAGAGGGATATGTACTGTATCAAAATAAAAAACACTATATAGAATATCAAACAGTGATGACAGATACTGGAAGAGTGATGGTGAGGAGTAGTTAGTGAGCTTTCAAGATGTATATGAAAAAGAATTAATTCATATAAGAAATACAGCAAAGGAGTATGCTAAGAGTTTTCCTAATATAGCTCCTTTTTTAGAAAATCATTCTCAAGACCAAGATGTTGAAAGGTTGATAGAGGCTTTTGCATTTTTAACTGCAAAAGTTCAAAAGCGCCTTGATGATGGAGTACCTGAATTATCTCAAAACATTTTACAAACGATATGGCCAAAATTTTTACAGCCATATCCCTCAATTACAGTTTTAAAATTTGGATTAAATGATAAACCCAAAGAAGAAAAACTTACGATTCCAAAAAGTAAAATAATATCTGGAAAATATAAAGAAATAGATTTAAGTTTTAGAACTTTTGCAGATGTTGATATTTACCCAATTAATTTAACTAAAGTAAGCTCTGATATATATAATAACAAGGAGATTATAGAGTTACATTTTGACATTGATTATAAAATGTCATTATTCGATTTTGAAGAAATAAAGCTACCAATATACATATTAGGCAATCAATCAACTAGTTTGCAAATAGCATACTTATTGAAGAAAAAAGTTATGAACTTAGAGTTACTTGATTCTAATAATAATCTTATTGGAGGATATAATGCCAGTTTCTCAGATGTCGATTTACTAGAAAAAGCAGGGGTAGAATCAACTCAGCCAGATATTTTTAGGTTGATTACTCATTATTTTCGTTATCCAGAGTTATTCAATTATATAAATCTTGAGTTAGTCAAGAAAGGTATCTCTAGATCTCGAATAAATATTGATAAGTTTAAATTGAGAATAACAGTAGCTCTAGATGGAATTGAGTATATTCCAATGACTATGAAAAACTTTGCTCTGTATACAACACCTATTATAAATGTAGAAAAAGCATCAATTTCACCTATACATTATAATAATAAGACTAAGAATCATAAAATTAGGTTAGATGATAATAAAAATAAAGCTATTAATAAGATTACAAAAGTAAGTAGTCTTAGTAAAAATTCTGCTAAGAAAAACGAAATATTTTTATGGAATGATTTTGAAAGTAGTTTCAATGATAAACCTTTATATAAACAATTTATTAGTAATAATGCTGTAAATGGTAAGCCCGAATTTAATCTAACTTTTGAAAGTAGTGTATTGGATAACTCATATATATCGATAGAGGGGGAGAGCTTCTGTTTAAATACTCATGAGATACTAGGAGAAGGTAATATTAGTTCTACTACTAAAAAGTTAGCTTATACATATAAAAATATCACTCATGTTACAGCACCTATTATTCCTGATTATTCTGATAGGAATCTTTGGCAACTAATAAATTTCTTCTCTGTGCGTTTGGGTAAATTAACTACAGTAGAAACTCTTAGACAATTGATAATATTATTTAATGATATTCAATTACATAGGAAAACTCAGCAAAAATCACTAACTCAGAAAGTATGTAATGCTATTAATAAAATTAATTTAGAAATAGAGCAGGAATATTATAAAGGACGAGTTATTAGAGGAAATGTTATTGAGATAATAATTAACGAACAAAGTTTTTTAAATGAAGGAGATATATATCTTTTTGGATCAATTTTGAACCAAATATATAGTAGTCTAGCTGATGTGAATACATATAATCGTGTGAGAATGATAGGTATGGAAAAGGGTTCAGTCATGGAGTGGCAAGTATGTCTGTCATAGATGACTTATTACTAATAGAATTAGAACAACTTAAAAAGATATATATTGATAAATCATTAGAAGTTGTTGTAAAGAAAGTTCTATCAATCAATTCGAAATATGAGAATAAGATTAAAATTGGATATAAGTGTGATGCTAGTTTAGCATTTGCAGCTAGAGAGATAGATGATATTAGTTGGAAAGTATCTGATGATGAGTTTATTGAGCTTATAATTCATATAAACTTTTTTGGATTACAAAGTGTAAATAGTCCATTACCTCTAAATCTTCATGAGCAAATAGTGCATGATGTTAATAATGACAGTAACGAGTTAAATGATTTTTATAATTTTTTTAATAATAGGCTTGTTGAGCTTTTAGCTGAGAGTTTTTATAAAAATGTACTTGCTAGAAATAATATTATAAATGATATTTGGCCTAATATTCTTGGATTAGCTCTACAAGTGTATAGTGATGATAAACAAGTTTTTTATCGTATTATGAATAGTGCTCCTTTGTTATTTGGTAATCGTATATCTTCTAATAATTCAGCAAAATTAATAGAAAATTTCTTTGAATTTGACAGAGTATATATAGAAAGTTTTGTACCTAGAGTTATAGAGTTAAAGGCTAATAATTTAACAAGATTATCCAAAGCAAATAGCGATTTTGATGGAGGATTTGTGCTCGGTAATGAAACTGTTGATATCCAGAATAGCTGTATGATTCATATATATTTACAAGATGCAAAAGAGTATCTTCCTAATGGAAGTAAGAATGCTCTTTTAAATAAGCTTATAAAATTTTTATTGCCACATCATATTTTATATTCGATATCTTTACATTTACCAAAAAATATCCCAATGACATTATCTGCAGATAATGTTTATTTAGGCTGGACAACGATGGTTACCAGCCAAGAGCAGCCTCAAACAATATATTTAGAAGGAATATAGCATTATGCAACAATATATATCAAGTTATGCTCATGCTCAACCTAATGTTTATTATGATAGTAAATCTGGTAAATTCAAACATGTTGTAAGTGTAAGTTATGGTTTTGATTTAGAAGCTTCTGAGAATTTGATACCTATTAACAGTCTTAGTACAATGCTGAACAAATTACTAGAGAGCCAAAAGATAGGTTACGATGAGGGATATGATAAGCCTCAGCCAGAATATTTAGTATATGCAGTTTTACCAGCAGTAGAAGCTCCTAAAGAGCTAATAGTCTCTGTAGGCGATAATACAAAAAAGATCATCCAACAGCCAAAGAGAATTTGGAAAAAAAGTGGTATGAGCTATGTGATTGAAAAATCAAACTCAACAGAAATTGTACCATTGAGTTATACGAAAGCTTATGGAAGTCCAGAATATTCTAAAAACCCATTTGGACAAGGATATTTTGGCAAAAAAATGTCTCAAGAGTTACCAATATTTGAATATAAATCTAATCAAGTAAATACTCCTATAGATAGAAATATTGAACCGGCCGGACTGTCTGGAAAACATGTATTATGTGCTTCTAGACGAACATTTTTAGGAAAATATAGTAGAAGTGAGCAAAAATCTATAGCTGCAATACCTGCCTTTCCAAAACCTATGGATCAAAGATATTTTATGATGAGTTCTCCAGATCAATGGCTAGATAATTTAGAGCCTGATACCAAATACAAGCTTATAGGCTTTGGTAATAAGGAAATAGTGGGGGTGGTTCCTGATTATAGGGTAAATATCATTGCTAAAGATAATAATGCTAAATACAAAGAATATGATGGAAAGACTGATACTTTGGTCTTATTACCAAATTTAGGAGCTGGGATAATCGTTACAAGATTTGTATTTGAAACAAATTCTATGGTTTTAGCTGATGAACTAGATACGGTTATGATACAGCTTAATGATGCTAATAATCCGCATTTACTTTCAGAGAATATAAAATATATAGATGAGAGAATTGCAAATCCTAGTGAAACTGGATTAAAAGAAACTGATTTGTTGCCAAAATCTATGCAAAATGAAAATATTTAGAGGATGCTATAATGTCAAATGAACAAGAAAAACGACCATTGGATGATTATTGTGATAGTATCCCATCTATACAAGAGATAGATCATAAGGGTGAGTATGGTGCAGAGCCTCCTTTATATAATGTATCATTAGGTCCTGATATGGTCGATGAGCTATTAGAATATCCTGTCGAGTTATGTAGTATAAATAATTTTGTATACGATAAATTATGGACAAAGCCAGCGTATGATCTGTTACTAGATAAGGTTCAAAAACTAAATAAAGATTGGCAAGATAAGACTATAGATACTATAGATCATCAAGACACTGACTTTACTAATTTAAATGCTCAAGACTGTGCAATCGTATCTAATAAATATACAGGAGCTAATTTTTCAGCTGCTAAATTTAATAATGCAAAAATAGTAGGATGCAAATATAAAAATTGTAGTTTTACAAATAGTCAATTTGAGTCTACTGAATTAGGTCAAAGTGCATTTACTAATTGTACATTTGATAATGTTAATTTTGATAAAGCTACTATTAAGAGTATTGTCTTTGAAGATTGCACATTTACTAAATGTAGCTTTAGTGGTACACAGCTTCATACTACTGACTTACATAATTGTAATATTATACAATCTAAATTTAATTCAGAGATGTGGTATAAGGGCAATATACTAAAAACTAGTATATCAAAGACAGTATTTAATAAAAGTCAGTTTAGTGGGATGTTGGTAGACTCTTCAAAATTAACTGATAGTTCCTTTTTAAAAGTTACATTTTTTGCAAGCCAGATCCAAAATACAGAGCTAAATAATAACTCATGGTTAAAAGTGGGCTTTGCTAATGGTAATAGTATATATAAGTCTCTACTTTATAATGAAAATATTCAACAATGTAACTTCAGTGATAGTGAGTGGAGGGAAGTTGAGATTCAAAATTCGCAAATGCTAAATAATGATTTTAGTCAAGTAGAAATGCATGATACGGACTTGGTTGGAGTTAAGGGTGCTGGAGATAACTTCGCTACTGGGATACTTGCGAACTGTAAGCTTGTTGATTGTGATTTTGCACAAGCTAATTTTACAGCAACTGACTTTATCGTTAATAGCTCTATTCAAAACTGTACTCTAGAGAAGCTAATATATGCGTATGCAAATTTGCCTCAAGGATTTGATGATAATCAGCTTAAAAAGACTTCTCAAGCTCAAATAAAACCACTAACTGAGAAAGATCTAACTAATAACTAGTATATTAAGTATTTTTAATTTGAAAGAGACTATTATCGCTTTTAGATATATTTTGAGCAGGTATATTTTGACCTTTAAATTCTTTAATAAGGTTTATTTCTGTTATTTCTTGATATTTTTTAAAGAAATAAGCTTTATCTTTTAACTCACTTTTAATGCCTTTTTTTACACACTCAAGCATAAAATCACCCAATTTTCACAAAAAACTTATCTTCTTGTCTAGGTACAGGTTTAGAGTTTACTAAGTTATCCTTTAAGATATCTTCTACTTTTAGCCCCTTGATTTCTTTAAAAGCTTTAAAGAAATAAACCTTATCTTTTAATTCTTTGTCTATGTTATTTTTTACAGTTTCTAGCATAAAATTATCATAGTTAGTCTTAGCTTGCTCATCAAGTTTATATTTATGCATTGCTATATTAGGTCTTGTTGATTTGATAGTTACTTCTTCATCGCCTTTCTTGATTTTGTTATCAATAACTATATAGGCGAGGGCGTATAGTTTTACAGTACCTAACTCCTTTGATATAGTATTTTTTAATGACTTTTGTGTCATATCATAATGAAATTTACTCTGTATCTTATTTTGTAAATAGCTATTTACTTTACTATATACAGTTACTAAATTATCTCTTGTTATACTTTTAAGTAAAGTATCCCCACCAGCCCCTAAACTTTCTATTTGTTTAGTGTCTATAGGTATTCTATAACTAAAATCAACTTTTGAATTTAATATAGTTGTACTATCTACAGCATACACATCAAATATAACTTCTATATTCTTAGGATCTTCAGCAAATTTAGGACATTCAAGACTTACTGTTATTTCAGTTGTTTTTTCTGTGTAGAGAGCATTATCTATAGCAGACTCCCAAATTTCCTCAGAAGGAGCATTAGGAGCTTTATTCATTTGCTTATCAACTTTAGCATCATTGTTAATATCTATATTTATATCCAATGGATTAAATATAGTCATACATGTTTCTAATTGTTGCTCCGAATTGTCAAATTTTGCCATATTAACTTCCTATCTAAGACTAAATGTAATTCTAAAAATAATAGAACTAAATACAAACTTATATTTGTTTTCTAATAAAATATTACCGTATTAGTACTAATTTTAAAATCCTTGATTAATATTCTTTTACTCGAGTTAATAAGAATAAATATTAAAAAATTTTATTGCTACAAATTCCCCTTCAAGTGTTGAAGGGGTGGCAGACATTAGACTGACGGGGTAGTACTTTTTTGAAATCTACAAACTATCCAATTCTTTTTTAGCGGATTCTAGGTTTAGTTTATCAGCACCAGTAGGGCAGTATTTAGTATTTTCAGCTGTAGGTTTGTTATCTTGATATAGTGCTATAGCTTGGTTTAGATACTCTTTAGCTTTTGAGTTATCTTTAGGTAGTCCAGCAGAACCATCTATATATGCTTGGGCTACTAACTGTTCGCCCATGGCTATACAGTATGGAGCTTGTTTGGTTACAGAATCTATTACAGACATTAGACCACTTTGATCTGCTTGAGTATTACCATTAGCAGATGCTAATGTGTACCATTTGTAAGACTGAGCTACATTAAGACCAGGAAATTTGTCATTTGAATTATAAAAATCCCCTAGTTGATTTTGAGCGAAATTATTACCCAAATTAGCAGCTTTAGTTATATACTCTAATCCTTTAGTTTTATTTTCTTTATTATTTTGATCAAAGTAGTATATATCTCCAATTAAATAGACAGCATATGTATATCCTTCATATTCATTTTTATTCTGAGGAATACCATTTTTATTGTAGTAATCAACAATCCAATTAGAGTATTCTAAAGTTTTTTCTTTATTTTCATTTTTTGCATATATCCCAATTAAAATACCAGTAGCAATAGGATCTTTTTCTGCATAAGGAGAACATTTCTCAATTTTAGTTTCATCAGATGCTAAACCAGCTTTATAGCAATCCTCTATATCAGCAAAAGAGTAAGTTGATATAGCCAGTAATGATGTTATTAATAATGTTTTTTTCATTTTGTATTTTCCTTTTTTGGATGCTACGGTCAAGCCGTAGTATGACAATTTGTTTAATTTTTTAAGTACTACCCCGTCAGTCTAACGACTGCCACCCCTTCGACACTCGAAGGGGAATTGACTATGGGTATAGATTAGATAGTTTTACCCATTGTTGATAGATATTATCTTTATGGGCCTCTTCCCAAGCTGCCCATAAGGTAGTAGCGATGTCTATTACAAGTAATATCTCTCCTAAATATGGAATACTTAAAAAAGCTACTGCTTCTATTCCTAATCGCTTTAATCCAGATACTGCTGCTTCTTCTGCGACTTCGGCACCAAATTTTATTACAGTTTTAGATCTGTTTTCAGCGAAGCCTTTAGCAATAGTCTCAGTTGTCTTTTTCTCAGCGCCTTTAAGCGTATCAGCGATAGCCTTAGCAGAAGACACAGTAGTAGCCCCAGCATTTATAAAGTTAGCGATATCAGCACGTATAATATGCTCATCATTTTGGTTCATACTCTCAGCAAGGCTTCGAACACTTTGTATCAGCTGTAGGGTACTTATACCTAGCCCTAATGTCCCAGTTACTACATCATTCATCTTGAGTAGTTGACTAATATCTTTTTTCTTAGTCATTAAGTTATCTATCTTTTTGGTAGTCTCTGTCTCTATACTGCCAAATAGCTCTGTGCATGGTACTACTTTTAGCATCATACTCAGCTTGTGATTATTCCATTTGTTAACTATCTCAACACAGTTCTTTTGTATATCAAATACCTGCTTATACAATCCCAAACATACTATAGCATTATCTACACCTTCTGTTTGCTGTAGTTTTTGTAACTCTTCATTTAGCTCATCAATAGCACTATATGTACCATAACAACTCTCCATAATTCCTTTTACAAACTTAAATCTTAAACTACCAATAGATGTAGTTTTCAGCTCTTCATATTGCTTTTTATCTATTAGATTCTTAGTTTTTAGCTTATTCTGCTCATCTAGCTTCTTGAGATAATCATCAGTCTCAGTATATACTTACTGTTGGAACTCTCTATAAGAGTTCTCCTCTACGAAGTAGTGAGTCTCTCCTCTATAATATCTAGTCTCTACAGCTATATTTCTCTCACTAGCAGCTTTAGCTAATAGTGGGCTAACTTCTTGAGCTACTCTAACATTTGTATCAAATTTACTATTTAGTAATATTCTAGTGATAGATTTACCATTCGGTGCACCAAAGAAGTTCTTAACCTCAAAGCTATTTTCTACCATCTGAGTGAACTTATCTTTTAGTGCTTTGTCACTAAGGATATTCCTTGTAAACTCATTATTAGCATATCTGATATGTACTTTGTTTATAAAGCTAGTTATAGCAGTTTCTACTTTTTCATCTGTGATAAGGCTAATAGTAGCAGAAGGGATATCCTTACCCTTGATAATACTATCAACTAGTTCATAAGTAGTAACACTAGTTTCCCCAGCTATTTTTTTAGCACCTTTTTTCATATACTCTTCAGAGTATTTCATCACGGCTTCATTAAACTGGTTTCTAGGTACAGGAGTATCTTTAGCCTGAGATAGTATTAGTTCAACACTATTACTTAGAGCTAGTTTCTTAGCATCATAAAGACCTTGAGATTTATCAGCTGGTACAGTATCACTTGGTATTAGTAGTTCAGATACCTTTGGTTTACCTCCCTCTAAGAAGGTGTTTAAATAATAAAGAAAAATAACTTGTTGAATAAATTTAATGTAGCCCAAGTAGTGTTTTTCAGTCATAAAAAATCTTTCACTACAAATAAATGTTCATAGTTTTAATTTATACTGATAGAAATGATTAATCAATTTTTGAATATTAATATTAGCTAATTATTTTAAAAAGATATATTCACTTTTTTTGATCTTTTTTAATATATTTTTATAGGCTCTTTTTCTTACAATTTTATCTGCTATATTCAGAGCAAGAACCTCAAAAAGAATTCCTATTATCATTAAAAAGATACTAAAAAATATCATAAAGTAATTTTTTTCAAAAAACATTAAAAGTAAATAACCAATAAATAAAAAAAGTATCATTAAAAAAGCGTATAAAAGTCTAATTTTTTTCAAAAACTTGTTGTACTTAGAAGCTTGCCCTTTCTTGATAAGAATTTTATCTTTTTCAAAATGGAGTATTCCGGACGAACCAAGTATTTTGATTTCAAAAGGTTTTAAAACCTCAAGGGCTTTAAATAGCAAATTAGTTTCATAGTGATTATATATAGTGATTTTGAAATTTGAATATAATAGCTGACCAGCTGAAAGCAATAATTTTAATTCAATTGTTTTTTTGAAAAAAGTATTAGGGTTATTAGCTATGTTTGTAGATAGGTTATTTAATCTTTCAAGTTTTTTATATATTCTATTTTCTTTTGAAAAAGGGTTTCTAAAGTGTTTATATAAAAATACTGATATTATGACTATTACTATGACAATAATAGATTGTGTTTTAATATTATTTGTTAGCTCAATTAAAGAGTTTATTTCAGATATTAGCTGGCCCATGATTCACCTTCATAAAACATTACTTTAGTACAAATTCCCCTCTTGAGAGGGGTGCCAACTTGTTGGCGGGGTGTGGTTATTTTAAAGTACTACCCCGTCTTGCTACGCAATCCACCCCTTCAACACTTGAAGGGGAATTGGTTACAAACTATCCAACTCTTTCTTAGCAGATTCTAGGTTTAGTTTGTCAGCACCAGTAGGGCAGTATTTAGTGTTTTCAGCTGTAGGTTTGTTATCTTGGTATAGTACTATAGCTTGATTTAGATATTCTTTAGCTTTTGAGTTATCTTTTGGTAGTCCAGCAGAACCATCTATATATGCCTGTGCTACTAATTGTTCGCCCATAGCTATACAGTATGACATTGGCTTATCTTTTGCAAACTGCATTAGCTGATTTGTATAGCTATCGCTTTTACTTTCTTGATTTTTATTTATATCTGATATTTTAAACCACTTATAAGCTGTAGCTATATTTTGGCTTGGGTCGCTTTCATCAACTACATAAAACGTGCCTAATTGATACTGAGCATAATCATTACCCAAATTAGCGGCTTTAGTTATATATTCTAGCCCTTTAGTTTTATCTGCTTTGCCAGCTTGTCCAAAGTAGTAGATATTGCCTATACCTGTTAATGTTCCAGTATATGATTTCAATTCATTTTTATTTGTTGGAACTGTTTTTTTACTATAGTAATTATCTACTTTTAACCCATGTTTTAAAGCATCTTTGTAATCTTCAATTTGAGCATACGCATTTGTTATTAAAACTTGAGCATCTATATTATCTTTTTCTGCATATGGTAGACACTCTTCAATAGCTTTATTGTAATCTTTTTTTAAAGAAGCAATTGTACAATCTTCCATACTCGCAAATGAGTAAGTTGAAATTGCTAGCAGTGATGTAATAAATAATGTTTTTTTCATTTTGTATTTTCCTTTTTTTGGATACTACGGTCAAGCCTTAGTATGACATTTATATTTTTGTATTTTAATTATGGATATAAGTTTGATAACTTCACCCATTGTTGATATATATTATCTTTATGGGCTTCTTCCCAAGCAGCCCATAAAGTGGTAGCGATGTCTATAACTAATAGTATCTCTCCTAAATATGGAATACTTAAAAATCCAGCTGCTCTTATTCCAAGTCTTTCGATCATATATAGTAATCTTGATTCTCCAGCTTCAGCAAGAGCAGTACGAGTACCAGCTTTTTTAGCAAAAATTGAAGCTGTTTTTTCTGCTCCATCCTTAGCTCCAGTTTCAGCGGCTTTCTCAGCGCCTTTAAGCGTATCAGCGATAGCTTTAGCAGAAGACACAGTAGTAGCACCAGCATTTATAAAGTTAGCCATATCAGCACGTATAATATGCTCATCATTTTGGTTCATACTCTCAGCAAGGCTTCGAACACTTTGTATCAGCTGTAGGGTACTTATACCTAGCCCTAATGTACCAGTTACTACATCATTCATCTTGAGTAGTTGACTAATATCTTTTTTCTTAGTCATTAAGTTATCTATCTTTTTGGTAGTCTCTGTCTCTATACTGCCAAATAGCTCTGTGCATGGTACTACTTTTAGCATCATACTCAGCTTGTGATTATTCCATTTGTTAACTATCTCAACACAGTTCTTTTGTATATCAAATACCTGCTTATACAATCCCAAACATACTATAGCATTATCTACACCTTCTGTTTGCTGTAGTTTTTGTAACTTTTCATTTAGCTCATCAATAGCACTATATGTACCATAACAACTCTCCATAATTCCTTTTACAAACTTAAATCTTAAACTACCAATAGATGTAGTTTTCAGCTCTTCATATTGTGCTTTATCTATTAGATTTTTAGTTTTTAGTTTATTCTGTTCATCTAGCTTCTTGAGATAATCATTAGTCTCAGTATGTACTTGCTGTTGAAACTCTCTATAAGAGTTTTCCTCTACGAAGTAGTGAGTCTCTCCTTTATAATATCTAGTCTCTACAGCTATATTTCTCTCACTAGCAGCTTTAGCTAATAGTGGGCTAACTTCTTGAGCTATACTAACATTTGTATCAAATTTACTACTTAGTAATATTCTAGTGATAGATTTACCATTCGGTGCACCAAAGAAGTTCTTAACCTCAAAGCTATCTTCTACCATCTGTGTGAACTTATCTTTTAGTGCTTTGTCACTAAGGATATTCCTTGTAAATTCATTATTAGCATATCTGATATGTACTTTGTTTATAAAGCTAGTTATAGCAGTTTCTACTTTTTCATCTGTGATAAGGCTAATAGTAGCAGAAGGGATATCCTTACCCTTGATAATACTATCAACTAGTTCATAAGTAGTAACACTAGTTTCCCCAGCTATTTTTTTAGCACCTTTTTTCATATACTCTTCAGAGTATTTCATCACAGCTTCATTAAACTGGTTTCTAGGTACAGGAGTATCTTTAGCTTGAGATAGTATTAGCTCAACACTATTACTTAGAGCTAGTTTCTTAGCATCATAAAGACCTTGTGATTTATCAGCTGGTACAGTATCACTTGGTATTAGTAGTTCAGATACCTCTGGTTTACCTCCCTCTAAGAAGGTGTTTAAATTTTTACCTGTAATTTGTGTTAGGCTGTTGGCTATCCATGTGCGAATTATATCATCAGGGTCGCTGTTAGCAGGCTTCAATGCTCTAGTAATATATTTCAAACCATCAGGAGCTTTGCCTTTTGCATAAGCACCTATATCTGTAATTACTGTCTTAGGATTATCCTTTTGTACATAAGTAACTTCAGGATCTCCTTTGAGATTGAGTTTCTCATCATAAGTTTTGACAGTTTTTTTATAATAATAGATATGATACTCATAAGTTGTCAGTGTATAGCCTTTTAAAGTAGCATCCTGCCTAGTAAAGTCACTATCTGTTGTAGACATAGCGTCATAAATAGTTGGTGTCGGGATATCTACTTGTACCTCTAGCTTATCTACAGGTCTATTACTAATTACATCATACAAGCTATCAGTATCTTTGGGATCTAAGCTAAGATGATTGACAGTATCAAACCATTTTTCAAAGCTACTACTATAGCCATACGCTCCTTGACTGAATATATCTCGCCAGCACTCTATCAGGCTATCATTAGGATCCACCCATTTTAATCCTTGCTTTTGAAATGCTTCCATTAGATTACGCATCAGCTCACGTACTTTGGATCTAAGGTTATATTTTAGGCGATCTAAATCAATAGTACCTTTGGTACGATCTACCTCATCTAGTTTATCTTTTTTTGCTTTCCAAGTTGTTAATTTTTCTTTATAGGTCTTTTTTACATTATCATCTGAGAAATAAGGGTTTACGAATATTTTATTTAAAAGACTATCAGTATCCATACCTCCAAAGTCAACATCCAACAAACCACTAGCTTGCGGATTAAATAGGAAGTTTGCTATCAAAATAGAGCTTTTGCCATAGTTATTAGCTTGAATTTGGACACAAACATTACTTAGTTGAGTTTGTAACCAGTCTATAGCGAAGTTATTATTATTCATGACTCCAAGAGGATTGTCTAATAGCAGATTCCAACCTATAGTTTTATGGTTATAGTTATAGATAGGGTAGGCTTCTAGCTTTGTCCACTGTGTTTGAGTTGCACCATTATCTTGATAGTTATATTTGATATCACGAGCTTTAGCTTTGGCATGAGAGATATTCTCTACTAGACTCATATCAAAGCTATCTTTGAGATTAGCTACTTTTAAACTCTGTGCATGAAGATTTTGTAGGTCAGAATCTGTCTCTATCTTAGATAATCTAGCAGATGATAATTGTACAGTACTAAATAGTACAACTACTTTTTGTAGCTTATAAGTTGCTTGATCTTTTGCATAACACGCTGGTAGGGGAATCTGAGCTTTGGCACTATCTGCATCTGCTACACGATAGTCACAGTCTTTATACTCTGATATATCAACCTCTGCATAGAATGTATTATCATTAGTAATACTAGATTTATATTCTTTGTACAAAGATAATTCCGCATAACCCTCAACTTTGCTATCTTGCAGGAAGATATAAACATATCCCTCTGCCATAGTTTCAGCATTTATAGGTTGTAAGTCTTCTATAATCTGACCTTGTAAATATTTTTTTATTGTAGATACTTTGGTTTGATTAGATTTTTTATCTTCTTCTAGAGCATTTTTTTTGCTATTAAGTTTGTTTATCTCTATTTCAAGTTTAGCAATATTACTATTAATGTCTGCTAAAGCTTGTTCACGTAGTTGGATATCTGATTCACTAACGCCTGAGCTTTTGCACATTCCAATAGCAAATTGAGTATTCCTTTGATCTCTTTCAAGTTTTGATTTTTGAGTTTGTAAGGAAGCTTTTTGTTTTTCAACCTCAGCTATTGCAGCTTGTTTTTTTACAACGTAATTTTTAACTCCATTATCAATTAACTGATCCAAATTACTATAGTCTGTTGGTAGCTCTATTAACTTATCTTGATCTGCAGAATCAGGTATATATAGATTAGTTATCTCTCTTAGTATATATTCTTGTTGCCCTGTAGATAGTCTACTTAATACCGCTATATTGCTTGTAGTATCTGCTTTTGGTGTATTATTGGGAGTGTTCTTACGCCATCTTGGTGTTACTAGTAGATGTTGTAAACCATCTTTTAAGTCTGATTTTCTAAGACCTCCATCAGCTCCTGCTTCAGCATCTGCTACTAGACTATTAACAAGATCATCCAAATCATCCATTTTTTTTACATCTGAACTTTTACAGTTATTGTAAAAATTCATAGTTGATGTCAAAAATTTCTTATCTGATATATCAGTAAATTTACTATTGCCCATCGTCTTGCTCACCAATATTATATTCTTTAGCAATTATCTTAGATTCTTTTGCATTTAACTCTAGTTTTTCTATTTCCCAATTCATACCTTGTAGCCCAGTCAAACTATATTCAGCATAACCTCTAGTTGCTTTGTTTGACTGCATAGTTATATCGCCTTTGATATTCGTCTCTGCTTTTTTGGTATAGTCTTCTAGTTGTACGGTTTCTGTATGTTTTTTTATTTCATTCTCGGCTATGTTTTTAGTTTCATAGCGGTCACTTAATTTTTTAGTTTCTTCAAACTTAGCATTATGAATGACACTTAGATTACCTTGATGATCTCGCTTGTAGATCGCATCGGTAGATATATCTTCGGCTTTAGCTAAACTATCTGTATGGTAGCTTTTAGCTTGAGCTAATTTATTAGCTTGATATTGACCTACTAGCTTTGAAGAATTGGTATTATTATAGTTCTGCGATGTGTAGTTATCATGCCATGTTAGGATATCTGTCTCAGGATTATCATCACTAGCTACTAGCTTGTCTGTATAGACTATATGTTGTTCTAGATTTGATTGATAATTGATACCACTATCATCAGCAGTTATGATTTCATCAGCATCGGGTAGGGGAGCCAAGTCAGATTTGATAGCTTTGAGCTGACATAGTTGTACAGTCAGTGTGCTAGTATTACCATTTATGTCGAATTTAAATACCAAAGGTTCGGCATCTTTTAACTCAACAAAAACTCGCTGCTTGGATATCTCAACACTATTTCCAGATATCTCTAAACTACCTTTGCCAAATATACTCCAACCAACTACTAAACCATAAGTTTTTGTTTTGCTAAGAGGTTCTGCTTGGATACTTATACTTTTGATATTTTCATCAAGATTCGTTCCTTGTGCTATTAGCTGAGTTTGATTATCAAGTGTAATCTTAAAATTATAGTTATTCTGCTTTTTTTCAAAGCTATAGTATTGTTTTGTTAATTTTTCTTGTTGACCATCTAGCTCTATCTTGTTTGCAGTTGGTCTCTCGGTAGCCCAAATAACTGTAGTTTGATAATTATCATTAATCTTTGCAGTATTAAGCTTAAAATCTGTAATAAAATTAGTATCTACAGCATTAGTAGCTGATTTATTTTCACTGAAATTTTTGATGAAATATCTATGTAGATAATTATCACTATTTATAGTATGTCTATAATGATCTGTAGCTTTATCTGAAGTAGTTCTCTTATCTACAGTTATATTCTCTATATCGCCATAGTTTAGGGCTATATCTCCAGCTGCTATATCTATAGCACTATTTATACTACGCTTGATAATTCCTTCAAGGTTAGGGTAATCATTTGAGAAAGTATTTCGAGTAAAGTCATCATTATGACTAGTAGTATTCTCACCACCTAAACCTAACTCACTAACTTTGCCCTCTGAGCTTTGACCATATAAACTAACTTTGGAGTAATCTTGCCCAGCTCTAGTCCGTGTGAAACCTAGTCCAACATTACCTGCACTATATATACCACTATCTTGGATGTTCTTGCTACTTACATGCTCATCTGCTGTAGCATCACTACTAAATCCTAAACTTACATATTCACGATTATTATCACTAGTTGCTAATACCAGTCTACTATCACTTTGTGGACTACTATATACACCACCAGTTTTTGAACTACTCAAGCTTACATTTCTAGTATAGCTAAGATCTTTATCTTGATTAAAAGGTATATCGGATTTTATGGGTAATTTATTATATTTTCCTAGTCCTTGTTGACTATTATATTTAAACCCTTCCACAACCTTAGTTAGTGGTTTAGCTGCTAGAGGAGGGTACCAAGGATTATCTGTTAATTCCAAAATATTTAGATGAGTCTCTATAGCCCAATGTTTGGTTTCTTCAACATTTGCTCTGATATGAGAGCTATATACCCAATATTTTTTAGTTTCGACACCACTAGTTAGTTCAATAATATCTCCTTCACGATGCACTATATTTTCAAGAGTTAGCTGACTTAGTCCATTCAAACTATTAATACTAAGATTAATACGTTTGGTTAGTTCTTTGGCATCGTTTTGTTTGAAATTATTATCATAAAAAATTCTAGCAGCATTTTCTTCAGTGATTGCAAAAGGAGAATCTGCGATTGTTGCATCTTGTCCAAGATCTATATCATAACCAAGTATATCTAGATCTGGTAAATGTTTATATGTATGTTTTTTGAAGCTTTTGACTTGATTTATAGCAGTTTGATTAGCTGATTTAGTTACATTATAGCTACCACTCATTCCTATCAAATCATTAGGCTGGCTATATATATCAACAACATCTCTATCTAAAAATTTGTCATTAGCTATATAAAAACCATAGTTATTAAATTGATAATTAAAAAATTCAAAAGCATTACCATTTAATAGTTGGCTACTATTTTGTTGTATTTCTAGAGAATCAAATAACCCTATGAAGTCAGCTTGAGTACTACATAAAGTTTCTAACATATTTGTAATTATTGCTTGATTTGAAGAGTCACTAAACATTTTCTTTAGATAGTAATCTTTAAGAAAACCAACAACACTTCTACAGATAATTCTATACATCTGACGAGCTTGTTTTGAGTCATAGCCCAAAATAGCCTCTTTAACATATCCTCGTATAGAGCCACCGGTGATAGCAACACCTGAGTAACTAAAATCAAAGCGACAACCTATGAAGCTCTGAATATTTTCGTCAGTATATGCTATAAACTCTACATCATAGCCATTATTGATTTTACCTAGATACTCAAAGCTAGCTACTTCTAGCTCTAGTTTTTGATCATCTATACTTAAAGTTAAATGTCTTTGGATACTCATGATTTTTACAACCTTTTATATACTATATTCAAAAAGTAAAGTTATAATCTTTTAATTTTTCTTCTTTGAAATTTCTCTACTATTGATTTGTACATAAGCTTTGCAAGAACTTTCATTTCAGTGAAATATCTAGGAGTACCAAGTTCTCTTTCAACTAAAAATGCCACAACAAGTGTGAAGTACTGGTCTAGATTAAAAGCCCATAACCATATCATACCAACCCAACTAAGTAATAAGAAGAATGTGTATATTTTGCCCCCGATTAAACTAGCGATATAAACAATTAGTATGGTTGTAACTATCCAAGCAAGATTTAGTAATGTATATCTTATTAGAGTATTACAGTGAGTTTTTAACCATTTTTTTGGTTGCTGTTTTCTTTCTTTATTTGCAAAAAATAGTACAAAAGCCATTAAAGGGATAAAAAACACACTAAAAATATATAACAGATAAGTCATTTTCATTCTTTGTTTCGTTGTCATAATTTTACCTTTTATCTTGTTGGCTTCCAAACCAGTCTTGTAATAATATTTTTACCATTATAATCTGTTAGAGGAGTTGACTTGATATTACAGTCTTTAGTAACAGATAATACATCAAAGCTACTCCCTCCCTTGATAACAGCCTCTCCATAGTCCCTACCCAAAAAGTCTAAACTATTAGGAGAAGATGCTGAGTTATCACATATTTTTTGACCATTATTAGAAAGTGATACAATTTGCTTAGGTGTCGCTAAACCTAAATTACCATATAAAGAAACTGTACGTATATAGAATGTTTGTAAGCTTTGTTTTGTGAATTTATGTACAGCTAGAGGATTTTCTTGCTCCTCAGTTGTTAGATGCTCTCCTAAAGACGATACACTAATATTATTCAATGGATCTTTTGATATTGCATAGTTCCCATCCTCTCCACTAAAAACTAACATATTAAGTCTATAAACGTTACCATTATCAGTCTTTAGAGATAACAGACATTTTTCACCATTAGGGTCTACTGAGGAAATTATACTTTCACACCCAGGTGTTGTACCTATTATTTGCCTACTTTCAGTAGTATTTTCAGCAACTGCTTCTTTTACTTCTACTGGATCAGTAATAACATAAGTTTCACTCTTAGGTTTAAACCATGTGCTTAATCCATATAAGTTAGCGACCCCTAGTAATAGTGAAATAGTTAAGATAAAAGGCTTATTTATAATCAGAGAATTCGTATCAACAGTATATGAGGTATCATAATGATTTTGATTTTCAAGGCTAGGCAAATATTGTTGATTTAATTTATCCAAAATTTCTGTCATACTCTGTATACGATCTTCTTTTTTGAGTTCAAGCATAGACATAACTAAATCTTGTAGATCACTATCTATATCATTCGGCTTCTCTGGGGACATCTCTAGTTCTAAAGCATCTTTGGCATTTTTGCCATTATACGGGTGATGTCCTGTAAGCATTTCATACATGATACACCCTAGTGCATACACATCATCAGCAGGAGAGGGTGCTTGTCTAGTTAGCATTTCATAACTAGCATATTTAGGAGTGAATGCGGCAAATGTTGTTGGATCAAAAATAGAAGCATCAGGATCTTTTTGATTAAAATTTGTTGTTTTTATTGTTCTTGCAATACCAAAATCAAAAATCTTAATATCGCCATTTTCTAGCACAAAAATATTAGATGGTTTAAGATCAGAGTGTACAATACCTTGATTATGTACATACTCTAGTCCCTTAGCCACCTCATTTATAATATGTTTGACTTGTTTGATGTAGTTTTCACAATTAGGTTTTGCTTTTCCGCTATTGCGAGCTTCTTTCATCCATTCTTTAAGGTGAATACCATCGATTAGCTCCATAACCTTATATACAGCATCATCGCATCTATTGAAATCATATACTTTAATAACATTAGGATGAGATAATTGTTGTTCTTTGTAAGCTTCTCTTTGTAGAGCTAAAAATGCTTGTTTATATTTTTTGACATCTTGGCTAAGTACCTTGATAGCAACAGAGCAGTTGTTTGGTTTTACCTGCTGACGGATAATATCTGTAGCTCGATATACTATCCCCATACCACCAATACCAATGATATCCTCTAGTTGAAATCTATCATTCAAAACTCTTTTCTCATCAAGCATTTGATAGGCAAGTTTTTTATCTTTATTACCTATTGAAAGGTTTGTGCTTGTTCCAGCAGTTAAAGTAGCATCGCTATCAATGCTAATAATTTTTGATTCTTTTTGTTGAATTTTAGGTTTACTTTTGGATGGCTGTTCAATGATAGTAATGGTTTTATCGGTGTCTGCTTTGACTATTTTAGATTTATCTTTTGGTTCTTCTTTTTCATCTTTGACTTGAGTAGAAGATTCTTTCGTTAAATTTGAATCAGCTTTATTACTAGTAATATTTGCTACTTTGCCTGTAGCTTGCTTTTTCAAAAAATCACTCGCTAACCCAGAAGCATTTCGTTCAGGTTTAGAAATCTTATCTTCAGTTATAGATTTGACTGTAGTGGTGCTTGATTCAGGTGTGGTTTTTGTACTCCCTTTAGCTTTAGCAGCTGTAGTTTTAGTAGCACTTGATTTTGCTCTAGTTGCAGCGCTTTTAGTTTTTGTGGTCCCCGTAGCTTTTTTAGTAGCTGTGGTCTTTGTAGTACTTGATTTTGCTCTAGCTGTTGTGGTTTTAGCTTTTGTAGTACTTGTTGTTTTTTTAGTAGTTGCCGAAGTAGGCTTTTTTGTAGTACTACGCTTAGCTGTAGTTGTTTTTTTATTTTCTTCTTGATTATTATTTTCTTCAGCCATTTACCCGTGTCCTATATTAATTAAATTTGATTTCATATATAAATTCACTATTTTCATCAATATCAATATGGATTGATTTTATTTGTGCGTCATCACACATGGCCAAAAGTAGCTTTTCAGAAAGTTTTGGCATTACATTAGCTTTTAGAATCATATCGATATTTCTTGCGCCTGTTTCTACTTCTTTGCATCTATCTGCAATATTTTCTAAGACACTATTACTATATGTAAGTTCTATTTTATTTGTTTTTCTTAGTTGTTTTGCAAATTTGTTTAATTTAAGTGTAGCTATCTCCTTTAGTGCTTCATTAGTCAATATGAAATATGGAATAATTGTTGTTCTAGCTAGGAGTGCTGGTTTAAACCAATTACTTAAGACTGGCCTGATCTTTGCAACTAAATCTTGCATAGAAATATTAGGATCTTGTAATGTTAGTTCAGTAATTTCATGAGTTGCAAGATTACTTGTTAGAAAAATAACAGTATTGCTAAAATCAATTTCTTTGCCTTCTCCATCTGTTAAAGAGCCCTTATCAAATACCTGATAAAAAAGATTCATAACATCTAAAGAAGCTTTCTCAACTTCATCTAATAAAACAACACTATATGGTCTTTGACGAACAGCTTCTGTAAGCACGCCACCTTCACCAAAACCTACATATCCTGGAGGAGATCCTATCAATCTACTAATTGTATGCCTTTCTTGATACTCTCCCATGTTAATCGTACACATGGAGCTTTCTCCACCGAATAAAGTATCAGCTACAGTTAGTGCTGTCTCAGTTTTACCAGCACCACTTGGTCCAACTAAGAGAAACACTCCCATAGGTTGCTCTGGTGTTTTAAGACCTGCTTTAGACATTTTCAAGTGTTGAGCAACTTGAAGCATTGCTTGATCTTGACCCTTTATTCGTTTGCATAATGTCTCATCCAACGTCAGCAAACTCTGAGACTCATCTCTTAGGACTTTACCAAGGGGGACGCCTGTCCAGTCAGAAACAACTTTAGCAACAGTATCAGGAGATACTTCAAAAAATACCATAGGAGCATCATCTTGAGCTTGCTCTAATTGATTAGTCAAGGAGCTACGCTGTTCGATTAGTTCAGACAAGATTGTTTCATCATCAGTTTCTAATATCAAATCATGAACACTTTGTAATTCTTGTATTATTTCCTTTTCTTTTAGCCATTGCTCTTGATTGATTTTAATTTGCTGGTTTAGGTTATCAATTTTATTTTTTAGAGCTTCTATACTATTCTTGTCTGTATCTACGCCTCTAGCCTCATCTTCTAGTAGACCTTCAAGCTCTCTTTCATATGCTCCAATATCTTTAATAGCATGATTAATGATACTAGGGCTAGAACTCATTGAAACTTTAACTCTAGCAGCGCAAGTATCAATCAAATCAATAGCTTTATCTGGTTGATTTTTACCTGTTATATATTTAGAAGAAAGATTCACAGCCATTCTCAAGGCATCATCTCGAATAACTACACCATGATTTTGAGTATATCTTGATTTTAGACCTCTAAGTATAGTCACAGTCATATCATCATTTGGAGCATCTAGTTTGACTAATTGGAATCTACGTGTCAAAGCAGGGTCTTTTTCAAAATATTGTTTGTACTCTTTCCATGTGGTTGCAGCAACAGTTCTTAACTCACCTCTTGAAAGTGCTGGTTTTAAAATATTAGCAGCATCATTACCTGCTTGACCACCAGCTCCAATTAATCGATGAGCTTCATCGATAAATACAATAAGTGGAACTTCAGATGATTTTATTTCATCTATTACAGCAGTTAAACGTTTTTCAAACTCTCCTTTGACACTTGCACCAGCTTCAAGAAGGGTGATATCTAATGATAAAATTTTTGTATTCTTAAGAACATCAGGAACATCATTTTCAGCTATTCTCAGAGCCAGACCTTCAACAACGGCTGTTTTACCTACTCCGGGTTCTCCAACTAATATAGGATTATTTTTTCGGCGACGACAAAATATATCAAGCATTTGATCTAATTCTGTTTCTCTACCAAATACTGGATCAATTTTACCATCTAATGCTTTTTGAGTTAAATCTTCACAGTATTTTTCTATTGCTGAGTCACTATCTTTAGAAGATTCTACTTTAGTAGTTTTTTTAACTTGATCTTTTTCTGAACTAGTAGCAACAAAGTTATCAAAATCTTCGATAAGCTTATTTTTAGATATTATCTTAAGTGACTCAAGCAGATTCATTTGTGATAAAAGAGCTTTTTTATTTAATAAAGCTAAAAAAACATAGCCAGACCTAATGTTTTCCGCATGAAATTGCAGTGATCCTATAGTCCAAGCATCTTGAATAATTTCTAAAAGAAGAGGTGAAAATAAAGGCTTGCCAGAGTTTCCAGTTTCAAAGTCTCTTAAATTAATTTGTAACTCTCTAACTACATCTGGAATTGATATATCATAATGTTCTAAGATTTGAGTAAAATCATTTGGTTGTTCATCTGATAAAATTTTTATTAACCAATGCTCTAAAGTAATCTCATAATTACCTTGTGACATACACAAGCCAACTGCAGATTCTAATGAAACTGTTAGTTTTTTATTTAATTGCTTTACTAAAGTTTTGAGTTCTACTAAAACAGACATTATTTCTCCTTTTATTTGGATATGTAGAATCTAGCCTGATGGCTTGTTGATAAAATCATTGGAGCAGTAGGACAATTGCCGATGTTTTGGACTTTGTGTGTACCACTATTTGTTACAGCTTGATTATTTATTGAAAAAATATTGCTAGCATCTGTTACTTTTTGAGCAGGCATGCATGTTGTTCCAGTAATGGCTCCTGGCAGCATTGGTAAAGACAACGTAACAGGGTGTATAGTATCTGATGCATCTACTGGAGCGTTCTCAAAAAAAACGGTACTTTGCGATTGAGCTCCTATTTGAGTAGCTGTCGACGTCCCAATTCCCAAAAAAGGACCATACATCACAGGCTCTAAACTAAAGTATATACCACTTCCTACTGTATTAATGATTCCAGCCATAATTTAAAAGAAAAACTTACAATATAGTTACATCATAGCAAAAAATAATATAAAATGTGATGCTTTTGGGAATTAAATATCAAGGTTTTTGTATTAAATTAAAGTTAGGCTAGTATATTTAATATTTTAAAGTTAAGCTAAACTTGTTGTTTATAAATTTATAAAAGATAGTTTTTAGAAGAGCTATTTTTTATTTTGTAAAGTTTCTTGCTTTGTTTTGAGCATATCTTCAACCGCAGTTTTTGGCTTGATTGATTTATGATGATTGGCAGCAAAGTTTGTATTGTCATCATAGCCGTAGAAGTGTTGATATTCTCCAATAGCTGAATCGCTTCTATTTGAAGTACTAGCAAATAGCTGATCTAAAGATAATTCATTCTTAGAACCATGATTACTTTGAGCTACCCAAGCTATACCATCATTATGTTGAGATTTGATAAATATATCATTAGTACCTTTAGCATCAGATGAATATCCAAAACCAGAGCCTTGTCCCCATTCTTTAACATGTCTATTATGATGATCTTTCATTGATTGGTCAGATGTTTGACCATGTGATAAAGCACCATAAATAATCGGTTTGTTAGGATTACCATCTATAAACATCAATAGTAGCTCACTTTCTCGATATAACTGTACACTATGACTAGAGTTAGTATCTCCATAATCTGATATACGGGGTACATAATAACGAATATCTTTTTCATTATTAGGGCAAACTTCGTAATCTAGAGGTAATTTAACTCTAACATTACCTATATCATCAGGATCAACTACATCATGATTTGTACTAGACTCGGCAAGATATGGAAATACTCCCACTAAACTACTAATCTGCGGTTGTTCGGGAGCTTCTTGATGATAGTCTATATGAATATCTTGAGATATTAGTGTAGTTATAACATTGTAGTTCTTTTTAGGAGTAGCTCCAATAACTTTATCGGTTGATGTACTAGCTGATAACTTAACTAAACTTGAAGTTACAATATGTTCTCTAGATTCAAGTTTGTTATTGCCAGATATATCTAGTTTAGCCCCAGCCAATAAAAATACCTTACTAATATTACAAATAAGCTGTTCAGCATCTAAGCTACTTAATACATTCTTTTGTGTATCTAAGCATTCATCTAATTGTGATTGAGTAAGAGTATTAAATCTAGATTTAAAGTCTTGAGTTATAGGGAATTTAGAATCCAAAGTCGCTTTACTAATCAAAAAACTTTCAGGAGTATATGGATTATGATGAATAAAGTTAATATTTTTTATGAATTTCTTGGGACGAAGAGTAAGTCGTTGTTTTTCTTTATTATGATAATTACAAAAGTCTTTAATATCTTTATTTGCCACATACCCAGATTTTGCTGGGATAATATTGTAAGCTAGAACCGTATCATCTTTATTTTTGATATTAGCATCGAGTTTGAGATTGTAACTATAAAGTTCATCTATGCTATTAGATTTGTCACTTTGGATAAATTTAGTTATATCTTCATTAGTATTATACATAACAAAATTAAAACCATCTTGACTAGCAACAAAGTTATAATTAACACCGTGCTCTAGCAGAGTTCTAGTTAAGAAATTCCAATGTGTTTCATTATATTGTACATAAATAGGATGGGTAGGGTATTTGTCAGTATTATTAGAGTCAAATAATATATTATCTGATATTTTTCTATTAAGTCTATCTTTAAACCCATCATAAAACTTTAACCAAATATCATTGAGATTATGATAATAAAAAGCTCCTTTATAGTCTAGTTTTCTAAACTTAGCATATCTATCTGTTAGTTTAAGTTCTAAGATTTGAATATCGGTATTAGGTTGATAATTAATATCGTAAGATTGTAATTCTAATTCAAATTTAGGATTACCGAAATCGCCATTTATGCTTAGGATAAAATCTGCATAGTTATCTAACTTTGCAAGTAAATCATCACTAACTGGAACACCACAGCTAAGGCTAACTTCAAAGAGTTCATTAATAGCTGATTTGATGGTTAGTTCATTAACTTGTAAATCTAAAGTTGTAGACTCATTGAATAACTCTATCGTTAGTGGGGTAGACATTATTGGTTACTAGTATAAATAAATCTAATAATTTTAGTATAGCAAGTAAGCAAATTGAGCCAAAGTATTTTTTTAGAGTATTGGGTTTATTAATATTTAAATCTTATGAAAAAAGATTATTTAATGATTTGCTTGTTTTAGCTATAGTATCTCTAGTTTGGGTTATATTATTAGATGCTTGTTGAGTCTTGGATATACTATTATTTGTATGCTTATCAAGTTCTTGTGTCGCATATTGCTTCGCATCAGAATCATAACTATTAGGTAAATTTTTTGCTTTATCTATATTTGCTTGAGTTTGATTTGATATCTCAGCTGTCTTTTGGGCTGAGTTGGATACTGTATTAAAGCTATCACTTACACTTTCAAAAGAAGCAAATAATATTGATGGCATCATTGCTGTTAATGTAAGTAAGCCTTTAATTGTAACTTTTTTCATAATCTATCATTCCTTATTTTATATTTATCAAAGTTTGCCTATTCCCAATAGTCAACTTGAGATTTTGGTACGCAAATGATACTAAGTTTAGTATCTCCTGAACTATTAATTGTATTATTGTATATTGGTACAGTTGCATTTTGTGTATATGTAACAGCAACTTTATCATCTTCTATAGACCATTTATTAGAAGATTTCTGACGTATTGCAGTGGCTGAATAAGTATCGCAACCACCAACAGCGATACATCTTAAAGTCTCTTTTTCTCTATTATAAGGTATATTAGATATAAGTGCTGATGGTACTACCGTTGGAGCTGGACAAGTCCATTCTATTGAGGTATCTTTTGAATCTAGAGTAATTTCAGAATTGGGAAATTTTATGCTAAATTTTCCGAAAGAAGGTTCTTCCATCTCCTGATAAGTGATTGTGCTTGAAATAAGGTTATCGTAACCATCTTTATAAACAACACATGAGGAAAATATTGTTATAATAAATATGTATAGGATAAGTAATTTTAATTTTTTAATCTGTTTGAACATTATTTTTTAATAAAAATTTCTAGATTCAATAATCTGCTTTATAGTATCTTATCGATATTAATACTGTCAATTATAATATGTATATGTAGAGAACTTTAAGTATTTAGAACCATATAGAGAGTTAATCTAAGTATGGTACTCGCAACTGGATTCGAACCAGTGACCCCTACCATGTCAAGGTAGTACTCTAACCAACTGAGCTATGCGAGTATTTAGAATAGATATTATAATTTTATATCTTATAAAATCAATAGATTTTCGCTTATTAATTGTTATTTATTGGAATTAATATATTATTTAACACATATTTTATATTTTATAATTTCTTATGCAAAATTTTACATTTTTCGCTAGCTGTGCAAAGGGTATCGAGCTTTTATTAAAAGATGAGCTAGATGCGTTAGGCATATCATCATCTGAAAAACTTGCTGGAGTTGAGTTTGAGGGATCTTTTGAAGATGCCTACAAAGTTTGTATTTACTCTCATCTAGCAAGCCAAGTTATGCTAAAAATAGCTACTCAAAAAGCTACAGATCAGCAAGCTTTATATGATTTTATATCATCAATAAATTGGTTAGATTACTTTGATGTTAACACAGCTTTTAAGATCATAATCTCAGGTAAGCATTATGATTTTAATAATACTATGTTTGTTTCTCAAAAAACAAAAGATGCTATAGTCGATCAGTTTCGTAGAGAAACTAATGAACGACCAAATATTGATACTGATAATCCCGATAATATAATAAAATTACATTTACATAAGCAGTATGTGAATGTGTTTTTATGCTTAAATATAGAGAGCCTACATAAGCGTAGTTATAGACAGTTTCAGGGTCAAGCACCTCTAAAAGAGTCTTTAGCAGCAGCGATACTTATCAAAGCAGGGTGGTTAGATGAGCTTAAAAAAGAACAGCCTATATTCATTGATCCAATGTGTGGCTCTGGGACTATTCTTATTGAAGCTGCTCTTATGGCAAAAAATATAGCTCCTGTCTTGTTGAATAAAGAATTTAAACTATTCAATTCAAAGCTTCATGATCAAGACTTATGGAGTAACTTATTAGAAATAGCAAAAAAAGCTCAAAAGCCAACAAATGCAATTATTCAAGGCTATGATATTGATAACAATGTTTTAGATAAGGCTGATAGAAACATTTATCAAGCAGGTGTTGAAGATGTTGTTAATATCAAACGACAAGATATCCGTGATCTTGAAAATGAGTTTGAAAGTGAAGGTTTGATAGTTACAAATCCTCCTTATGGTGAGCGTTTATATGGTGATCAGCTTGATGAACTTTTAGACATATTTAATGGTTTCGGTGATAGATTATCTCAAGATTTTTATGGTTGGAAAGTTGCGATTTTGACAAGTTTTGATGAATCAATTAAAGAAATGCAGCTACGTACTACTAAGAAGAATAAATTCTATAATGGTGCTATTGAAACAGTATTGTATCAGTTTGATATAAATGAGCATGCAAGATTTAAACATGAAAGCCAGCTTGAGAAAAATATTCGTATAGCTGAAGCAAGTGCACAAAAGTCAGATGAGCACGTAGATTTTTCTAACAAGTTAAAGAAGAATCTTAAAAACCTAAAACCATGGTTAAAGCAGTCAGGAGTAGAATGTTATCGTTTGTATGATGCTGATATTCCAACTTTTGCTGTAGCTGTTGATATATATGGCGAGCATGTGTTTTTACAAGAGTATCGTGCCGATGCTACTATTGATCAAAATATGGCTAAACAAAGATTCTATCAAGCTATATATCAGATACATAAAACTCTAGATATTCAATACGAGAATATACATACAAGAGTTCGTCAACGTCAAAAAGGCAAAGAACAGTATCAAAAAAATAATGACAAAAATAACTTTCACGTTATTAATGAATTTGATGCTAAATTTTATGTGAATTTTGATGACTATTTAGATACTGGTATTTTCTTAGACCACCGTAAAATTAGACAGCTTGTGGCAAAAGCTTCAAAAAATAAGACTTTATTGAATTTATTTAGTTATACATGCACAGCTAGTGTTCATGCTGCTTTAAAAGGAGCAAAAACTACAAGTGTAGATATGTCTAATACTTATCTTGAGTGGGGTAAGAATAATTTTGAATTAAATAATTTAGATATTAAAAAGCATAATTTTATTCAGGCAGATTGTATTAGCTGGTTAAAATCCAACAGTGAGAAGTTTGATGTGATATTTTTAGATCCACCAACATTTTCAAATTCTAAACGTATGGATGATATTCTTGATATTCAAAGAGATCATGAGTTACTTATAAATTTAGCTATGGACTCTCTCAAAAAAGATGGAGTCTTATATTTCTCTAATAATTATCGTCGCTTCAAAATGTCATCAGAGATAATTGCTAAATTTGACTGTGAAAATATTGATAAAAAATGTTTATCAAGAGACTTTTTATCTAACAAAAATATCCATAATTGTTGGGAAATTAAATACAAGAAATAAAAATTATAAACTTAATGCATAATAGTCTTTGAGTATGCACAAATAATAATAGTTCCAATAAGTATAAACGATGTTCCTAAGACAAATGGTAAATCTAACTTTTGCCTAAAAAATAGATATCCTATAATTCCTATTAGAATAATTCCAAATGCTGACCATACAGAATACGCAAAAGCAATATTCATATATTTTAATGTTAATGATAAAAAGTAAAATGAAAGTCCATAAAATATCAAAACAAATAGTGAAGGAACAATCCTTGTAAAACCATTGCATAATGGTAATGAAACTGTCCCAAGGACTTCAGTGATTATAGCTATAACTAGATATACGTATGGCATAGAAGATGTATAATTTAGGTATTATATTCTTAATAATATTGCAGAACTGGCTTAATTAAAATATCTTTTATTCAGCCACAAAGCCACATTTACTAGCCCAATCAAAACTGGCACCTCAACTAGAGGACCAATTACACCGACAAAAGCTTCAGTAGAGTTTATGCCAAATACTGAGATTGCAACTGCTATAGCTAACTCAAAATTATTTGAAGCTGCTGTAAAACTCAAAGATACGGCTTGCTCATAAGTTGCTTTAGCTTTATATGACATAAAAAATGATATGCTAAACATTATCAAAAAATATATCAAAAGCGGAATAGCAACCTTGATTGCTTGAAATGGTAGGTTAATTATTTCATTTCCTTTTGTAGTAAACATCAGCACTATAGTAGATAGTAGAGCGATCAATGTCAGAGGTGATATCGCTGTAGTGAATTTATCTATATACCATTGTTCACCTTTTTTAGAGATTAAGATAGCTCTAGTTAATATTCCAGCTACAAAAGGTATTCCTAGATATATTCCGACACTTTTTGCTATATCTAACATTGATATATTTATATTGATGTTCGCATCAAATCCCAGTAGTTTTGGAATAACTGTAATAAATATATATGCGTAAGCAGCATAAAATATTATTTGAAAAATAGAATTAAATGCAACTAGTCCAGCACAATATTCTCTAGATCCTTTTGCCAGATCATTCCACACAATTACCATGGCAATACATCTTGCTAACCCTATTAAAATTAGTCCTATCATAAAGCTAGGTTGATCATGGAAAAAAACAACTGCTAAAATAAACATCAGGATAGGACCAATCAGCCAGTTTTGAATTAAAGATAAAAGCAAAATTTTAGTATCTTTAAATATTTTAGGCATTGTTGAGTATTTAACTTTTGCTAGTGGTGGATACATCATCACAACTAAGCCTAATCCTATTAACCAATTACCTGATCCGATATCAAATTTTGATATAAAATTTTTAGCTTCGGGCAGAGTATATCCAATAATGATACCCACAATCATAGCTAAAAAAATCCATAAGGTCAGAAATCTATCAAGAAACTTTAATTTCATTTATTACTCCTTAAATTTTACAAATTTCAGAAATTTCTAGTTTAGATATTATTTGTTGAACTTCTTCGTCTTTATCTATTTGTTTGAAAAGCTCATTTAAAATATTTAACTGATATCCTGGAATATTTTTATCTAGTTTATAAAACACCCATTTGCCTTGTTTAAAAGACTCTAGCAATCCAGCAGTTATAAGATTTTTTAGCTGTATTGATAGCGCTCCTTGAGTTAATGAGATAAGTTTTTGGATATCACATACGCAAAGAGTATTTTTGTTTAATACATACAAAATAATTAATCTATTTTTATCAGAAATTACTTTTAAAAAACTTGTGATGGATGACATATTGAAATAAATATATATTTAAATATATAAATATAATAATTGTTTTAGTTGTGATTTTCAATTTGTTTCTAATACTTATCTGAATAACTTAATATTTAGCCAATCTAGACTAGATGTGTTAAAATCTAGCTAGTTTAGAGTAATATTTAATTTTAATGAGTCGATTCAGTCAAAATTTGATGTATGTTGGTATATTGGTTATAGTTTTTATATCTTGTATATATTTTTTTGTTTCTAAGAATACCCCTGAACCAAAAGGTATCTATTTATCAAAATATAGTGCAAAGCTACCTGCAACAGACCCAAGCCAAGTCAAGATTTTCAATTTACGCTATCAGACAGATACACAAGATAGTATAGGTGAAATAAGAGTAGTAATAGGTATAGATAAAGAGAGAGATTTCCAAAAACTGTGTAATGAAAATATAAGAGAAGCTGCAAAATTAGCTGCTCAAAATGGAGCGCATGAGATAAGATATGTTTGTCTGTTCCCAGAGGGGCAAATTACTGAATTAAGTAGTGTTCAGCTGAGAGCATACGCTTTTAGAGACTAATCAAATGAAAAAATTAAATATAATTTTTGCTGGAACTCCTGATATTTCAGCACAAGTTTTAAAAGACCTATATCAATCACAGCACAATATTCAAGCGGTGCTTACTCAGCCTGATAGAGCAAAAGGGCGTGGTAAGAAAATACAATTCTCACCTGTTAAAGAAGTCGCTATAGCCAACAACACACCAGTACTTCAACCATTGTCTTTTAAGAAAGATCCTCAAGTACTTGAGCAAATTAGAGAACTAAAACCAGATGTCATAGTTGTGATAGCCTACGGAATTATAGTGCCTCAGGAGTTTTTGGATATTCCTAAATATGGTTGTTTAAATATTCATGTTTCATTACTTCCTAAATGGCGTGGCGCAGCACCTATCCAGAGAGCAATTCAAGCAGGAGACTCTAAAACTGGAATCTGTATAATGCAAATGGATGCTGGACTTGATACTGGAGATATATTGAATACTCTAGAGATTGATATACAAGATACAGATACATCACAATCACTACATGATAAATTCGCTAAACTATCAATAAAACCATTATTAGAAACTCTAGAAAATATTGATATGATTAAGTCGCAACCTCAGCAAGGTGAGCCTACTTATGCACATAAGATTACTAAGCAAGAAGGTCTTATAGATTTCACAAAATCTGCCAAAGAAATTAGTTGTCATATTAGAGCATTTACTCCATGGCCATCAGCATTTTTTATGCTAGAGGGCAAGCAAGTCAAAGTAGGTGATTTTGAGATACTTGAGAAATCGGCAAATGATGAAGTTACAGCAATTACAGATATAACTAAAAATGGTTTTGATATTGCTACAAATGACAGGATAATCAGATTTAAGCAATTACAATTTCCCAACAAGAAAATGTTAAATATTGCAGATATTTTGAATGGTAAAGATTTAGATAAATATATTGGGTATAAAATAGGATAAATAATGAAAGTAGGATTTATAATAGATAACTTAAACTCTTTTAATATTTCAAAAGATAGCACGTATATGATGCTACAAGCAGCTCAAGATAAAGGCTGGGAAATTTATACTTTTTATTTAAATGATTTATCTATAATCAATGGTAAGCCAAAAGGCGATGCGCTTAAGATAAAAATCCATAAAGCAAAAGAGTCTTGGTATGAAATATTATCTCAACATCATGATTTATCACTATTAGATCTTGATTGTATTTTTATGCGCAAAGATCCACCATTTAATATGGAGTATATATATGTGACATATATGCTTGATTTGGCAAAAAAACATGGGGTGTTAATAGTAAATAATCCACAAGCACTTAGAGATTTTAATGAGAAAGTAGCTATTTCAAATTATCCTAAATTTGCACCAAACACTCTGATAACTAGAAGCTATAAGCAGATTAATCAATTTTACGCAGAGCATAAAGATATTATTGTTAAACCTCTTGATGGAATGGGTGGCAGCTCTATTTTTAGGATCAAAGATGGCGACAAAAACAAAAATGTCATACTTGAAACGCTAACTCATCATGAAACTAGATATATAATGGTACAAGATTATCAAGAAGCAATCAAAGATGGTGATAAAAGAATTTTGATAGTAAATGGAGAACCTATTAAGTATCTCTTAGCTAGGGTTCCTAGTGATAGCGATAATCGCGGTAACTTAGCAGTTGGAGCTAGAGCTGAAGTAAGAGAACTTCAGGAACAAGACTATAAAATAGCTAAAAAAGTTGCCAAGAAATTAAAGAAAGAGGGTGTAATCTTTGCTGGTTTAGATGTGATAGGAGATAAACTAACAGAAGTAAATATTACTAGCCCAACAGGCATTCAAGAAATTTATAAAGCTACAAAAGTTAATGCTGCAAGCTTATTAATGCAAGCAGTCGAGAAAAAAATAAATAAAATGAGGCAGGAACAAGAACATGGAGAATAAAATTAACTCTCAAAGTTTATTCCAAGAAGCACAGCAATATATTCCTGGCGGAGTCAACTCTCCAGTTAGAGCATTTAGAAGTGTTGGACAAGAATTCCCAAGATTCATAAAATCAGCGAAAGGTGCTTATTTATACGATGTTGATTGGAACAAATATATAGATTATATCGGATCGTGGGGGCCAATGATTTTAGGTCATGGTGATGATGATGTCCTTGAAGCTATACAATGTCAGCTAAAAAATGGTCTAAGTTATGGCGCTCCTTGTAAACAAGAGATTGGACTTGCTAAAAAAATAGTAGAGCTTATGCCAAATATTGAACAAGTTAGATTCGTAAATTCCGGTACTGAAGCGACAATGAGTGCTATTAGATTAGCAAGAGCATATACAGGTAGAAATAAAATTATAAAATTTGAAGGCTGCTATCATGGACATGCTGATGAGTTTCTTGTAGCTGCTGGATCTGGAGCACTATCATTAGGTCAGCCAAATTCACCAGGTGTACCAGAAGATGTAGTTAAGGATACTTTAGTTGCTAGCTTCAATGATATAGACTCAATACAAGCGCTCTTTGAAAAGTATAAAGATGAAATTGCTTGTATCATAGTTGAGCCAATAGCTGGCAATATGAATATGATTTTCCCACAAGATGATTTCCTAGCTAAGCTTAGAGCAGTATGTGATGAAAATAATAGCTTACTTATCTTTGATGAAGTGATGACTGGTTTTAGAGTTGCTTTGGGTGGTGCTCAAAGTATTTATAATGTGAAGCCTGATTTAACAACATTAGGTAAAGTGATTGGTGGTGGTATGCCAGTAGGCGCTTTTGGAGGTCGTAAAGAAATTATGCAAAAAGTATCTCCCGCTGGACCAGTATATCAAGCAGGTACTTTATCAGGGAATCCAATTGCTATGGCAGCTGGTATCAAAACATTAGAAAAAGTTTCACAAGAGGGCTTCTTTGTTAGATTGGAAGCTAAAGCTAAACAGTTAGTTGATGGGTTGAATGAAGCTGCTGGAGCCTATGGCTTTAATTTCCATGCGAAATATTTAGGTGGAATGTTTGGACTATTTTTCTGTAATGAAAAAGTTGCTGTCAATACATTTACAGATTTAGGTAAAACTAATCTTAAAATGTTTAATAAATATTTTGCATATATGCTTGATAATGGTGTATATCTAGCGCCATCTGCTTATGAAGCAGGCTTTATATCAATTGCACATAGTGATGAAGATATCGAAAAAACTATTTGTCTTACTAAAAAATTCTTCCAGGAAAATCAGAACTAATTAATCTCCATGAATAATAAATTTAAAGATATTTTGCTAATTTTAGCTACGATTATTGTAGCTTTTTGTATGTATGGTGTAGCTAATTTTTATGCTCCTGATGAAACTAGGTATTCTGAAGTAGCAAGAGAGATGCTCGCTAACCATAACTTTATAGTTCCATATATTGATGGAATGATATTTTTTCACAAGCCGCCACTAGTATATTGGATTACTTGTATATTTATGAGCATCTTTGGCGAGAATACATGGGGCGCAAGACTTGTAAACCCTGTATTACTAGGTATATGTTTAATTTTTACATATATAACAGTACGTAAAGTATTAGATTGTCGTCAAACAGCACTATTATCAGTAGGAGTAAGTTTAAGTACAGTTTTATTTCTATTTGTTGGTAGATATCTGAACATGGACTTGGCTATAGCTGTATTTTTAAATATGACTATGCTTAGCTATTGGGTAAGCCTTAAATATGATGATTACAAGAAAAGTACATATTGGCTTACTTTAGCCTTTGTATTTGCTGGGTTAGCGGTTATGACCAAGGGATTGATAGGAATAGTTTTTCCTATGGCTATAGTAGGTATATATTCTCTTATTATGGGACAGTGTAAAAGGCTACTTGATATTAGACTTTACTTAGGTTTGGTAATTGTAGCAGTCATTTCGTTACCATGGATATTTGCAGTTGAACAGTATCATCCTAATTTTGCTTATTACTACATAGTAGTTCAACAAATACTCAGATTTTCAACAGATGAGCAAAATAGAGAAGTTTCTAAAATTATTTATTTGTTAGCAATTATGGGAGCTTTTTTTCCTTGGACTCTGTTTTTACCTAAAATTCTTAAGAGTTTCTTCTCAAAACAAGCTTTTAAAAATCGTAAGCAAAATTCAGATAAGTGGTTTTTATTTATTTGGGCAACATTTATATTTATATTTTTTGGGATTTCTAAATCTTTTCTATTTGGTTATCTAGCACCATTAATATTACCATTGTCAATACTTGTAGCTATGCACCTTAAGAGTATAGACTTACAAAAGTTTGATAAGTGGGATAGTATAAGCTTTAAATTTATTATCCTTATTTTTGCTTTGCTACCTGCTGTGGCCTTAGTTCTTTTATGCTTTCCTCAGTATTGGAGTTTTGGCTCTAGATATATCTTAATTTTATTAGCAATTGCAATAATAGCTATTATAATCACGATTAAATTAATCAAAGAATTAAATATTTTTTCAGTAAATAAATTAGTTGCTTATATTTGTATGATGATGATGGTTGTTGCAAATTTAGGTTATTTATTGGGAGATTATTTTGATACAAGCTCTAAATATAAGACAGCTCAAGAAATATCTAAAATATATCAGAAATATCCAAATGCTCAAGTTTTTGAGAGTGATCGCTTTTATGATATTATCTTCTACACTAAACGTAATGTAATTATTATAAATGATGAGGGAGAGTTAGATGATGTTAGACAGTTCCCTAAATCGAATGTAGATAAATATTTAATGAAATTTGATAAATTTATTAAATATTGGAACAACTCAAACCAATTAAATATTCTTGTTGTAAAAAATAAACCTAAAGAGCATAGTCCTCTAGCTTTTGTTGACTATAAAAAACAACTTAATCCAAGTAAATTTCATGTAATCTCTAGTCAAGATAATGCGACGATAGTTGCTAGTGAAGATATAAAAATATAGTCTAAAGATTTAATCATTATTTTGATTTGAAGGCACGATATTGCATATATCAATAAATCTATAGTCATTTAATCGTGCTATAAAATCATTGCTTGCTTGATTTAGTATAAATTTGAGTTTACAGTTTGGTATTAATGGACAGGTTGCTTTATCCTTATCAAAACATTCTACAATGTTCATTGGTTCTAATTCTTTGACAATAGTTGATAATTTGATATTGTATGTAGCATTAGAAATTGATACACCACCAAATCTACCTTTATATGATTCTATATAGTTGAGATTGGATAGTTTATTAATGATTTTAGTAGCATGATTAAGTTTAATATCTAATAACTCTATAAGATCCTTAGTTTTATATTTTTGTTTGGGATTTGATCCTAAAATTATTAATATTCTAAGAGAGTAATCAGTAAAAGAAGTTAAATTCATACAAAATATTTTAGAAAAGATGTTTCCAAAGTATAGGATAAATTTGCATAAATTATAATATGCATATATAATGCATATTATAATTTGAGTATATGGAAATATCTTATGTTAAGCCAAAAGAATATAGATACTATAAAAGCAACAATTCCTGTTTTAGAAGAAAATGGAGTTGCTTTAACAAAACATTTCTATGATAGAATGTTTAGGCATAATCCCGAAGTTAAAAAGTTTTTTAATACCTCAAGACAAAAAAACTCATCTCAACCAGAAGCTTTAGCTGCAGCAATTTTGGCTTATGCAAAAAATATTGAGAATCTTGAAGTTTTAGGCAATGCAGTAGAGCTAATAGCCCAAAAACATGCATCATTACAAATCAAAGCGGAGCATTATCCAATAGTAGGGTCTAACTTAATCGAATCAATCAAAGAGGTTCTAAACTTAAATGATAATGATGACATAGTTATAGCTTGGACAGCAGCCTACAATTTATTAGCTGAAATTTTGATTAATCGTGAAAAGAGTATATACAAAGAGAATTTAGAGCAGTATGGTTGGGATAATTTTAAAGAGTTTGAGGTAATCAAAAAAGAAAATGAGAGTATAAACACATATTCTTTCTATTTTAAAAATGATCTTTTTAGAAGATATGATTTCAAACCAGGACAATATATTACTGTTAGAGTTCCATATAATGGAATGACTACTATGAGAAATTATAGTATTTCTTCAGCTACTGGTGAGGATTATCTAAGAATAACAGTTAAACAAGAGGGGCAAGGTTATGTATCTCAATACCTATCGCATGAGATAAAAGTTGGTGACAAAATAGAAATAGCACCTCCTTGTGGCGAATTTTTCTTGGAAGTAAATAAAAATCTTGATAAACCGATAGTTTTAATTTCAGCAGGAATCGGTATTACACCTTTAATGAGTATGCTTTTATCGGAGCTAAAAACACAAAATCGAAGACAAGTACTTTTTGTTTGTGGTAAGAAAAACAAAAATGAACATCCCTTTGCTAAGCTGTTAGAAAAACTATCAAGTGAGAACCCAAGACTTAAAACTATTTTTTTCTATGAAGATAATTCTGGATCTGATGCAAAGCAAGGACTAGTGTGTATAGATACTGTCCAACAACACATTAGTGAAGGTAAAAATGATGCTCAATACTTCTTTTGTGGACCTAAAGAATTTATGCTTTCTATACATGAAAAGTTATTAAAAAATGGCGTTAGAGAAAAAAATATTCATTATGAATTCTTTGGTTCAAAAACAGTTTAAGATATTAAATCTGAACAGGTAATTTTCCTGTTGGGATATTATCGCTAAAAATATTTTCTAATGCTGCTTGAATATTAATTTTCAAAGAAGTCTTTGTATAATTTGTTTGATCCATAGAAGTCGCACCATAAATACAAACATAATTAATAATATTATCGATATAGTTAATATCATAAGGAGTAAGTGCTGCGATATTTATAGTTTGCTCTGGCTTTATAGAAGTTACATAACTATAAGCATTATTATATTCACGAAGATTTGCCGAAATTAGCAAAATTATATCAGCATTTTCAAAACTAGTTTCAATATCTTGATTATTAATATTTTCAATGTTTATGATAGTAGTTGAGTTGTTTTTTAACACTATTTTCTGCAACTCGCTATGAAAATCCGCTAAGCGTTGGTTATCACTATCTACAATCAAAATATTTTTTAGCATATTGAGATCGTATGGAATAATACCTGAATTTTTAACTACAGTTGTACTTTGCTTAGCTATATCTAAAGATACCTGTTGATGTTTACTACAATTAACTATTTGATTAGCATATTTTAATTGCTCATCATATGAGAGTTTGAATATTAAACTTTCATCGAGTTTATGTTTTGCTTTGAAATCAGTAATATTCGTGTAGGCATTATCAACTGCATTAGCAAAATTAGGATTTTGATTATATTCTTTTTCTAGTTCACAAAAAAGCTCTTCTAACTTATAAAGATCACTTTCTGACCATACTCGAACAGGCATTAATAAAATATCAATACCAGCTAAGATAGCTAATTTTGAAGCTTCAATAGTTCCAAAGTGTTTAGCAATAGCATGCATATCCATAGCATCAGATACTACTAGACCATCAAATTTCATTTGTTGTTTTAGTAATTTAGTTATTATCTTATAAGAAAGAGTAGTTGGCACATAAATATTTTCACTTGTTGAAACTGATTGGTACTGGGTATCATCTAGGGCTGGTACACTAATATGTGCTGTCATTATCATACTACAATCTCTAGCAAGTTTACTAAATGGTAGTAGCTCTGTTGTCTGTAATTCTTTCAAAGTTTTATCTAAGATTACATTACCTAAATGACTATCTGTTGCAGTATCACCATGACCAGGGAAGTGCTTAATGCAGTCTATGATTTTAGCATCATGATAACCTTTTATCGCATTTTTGGCATAGTCAGTAACTACATTGGGATTATCTGAGTAAGACCTTACACCAATAATAGGATTATTTTTGTTAGAGTTGACATCTACAGCTGGAGCAAAATTAATATTGATACCTAAAGAATATAATTCATCACCAATTATTTTAGCCATAGTGTAAGCATTACTAGGATTATCTGTCGCAGCTAGTGCCATATTACCGCAGCCACTAGTACCTTGTTGTAAGCGATTAACTCTACCACCTTCTTGATCTGTAGCGAAAAATATTGGTGTATTAGTGTTAGCTTGAAGATTTCTTAATAGAGAGATGACTTGCTCATTATTTTGAATATTCTCTCTAAAAAGGATAAAACCACCTAGATTATAATTTTTAAAGATCTTATTGACGATATCATTGGTTTTTGTAAAAGGTATACTTTGATTATTTGAATCTTCACCCCAATAGCGAAAATCCAACATAATTAGTTGACCTAGTTTTTGTCTTATATTTGAATTTGTAGGCATCTACAGTTTTAGAATAATAATTAATATGATAATAAATATATCACAGAAGTATTAGCTTTGTTTACATTCCCCAACCATGACTTACCAAAATCTTCTGACCTGTTAGAGCATTAGTCTTAAATCCAGCTAAGAATATAGCTGTATCAGCAATATCTTGAACAGTTGTAAATTCACCATCAACAGTACCACCAAGCATAACATTTTTGACCACTTCTTCTTCACTGATGTTTAGCTCTTTTGCCTGTTCTGGTATTTGTTTTTCTACTAATGGAGTTAGCACAAACCCAGGGCCAATTAGGTTTGAAGATATATTATGCTCAGCACCTTCTTTAGCAAGAGCTCTGACAAAGCCAACTTGAGCATGCTTTGCTGCTACATACGCAGCTTTATTTTTTGATGCAAGAACTGAGTGAACAGAACCTACAACTATAATTCTACCACCAGTTTTTAGTTCAATCATATGCCTCATAGCTGCTTGAGTTACAAGTAATGTACCAGTCATATGAATATCAAATAATTTTTTCCAAGCTGATACACTAAAATCTACTATAGGTGATATTATTTGAATACCTGCGTTATTAATCACAGTATCAATACGACCAAATTTTTTAACAGTTTGATCTACACCTGATTTTACTTGGTCTTCATTTGTTACATCCATTTGTACAGCCATAGTTTCTACATCATATTTTGATGATAAATTTATAGCTACTTCTTGCGACTTTTCTAAATCCAAATCTGCAATTACAACTTTAGCTCCTTGTTTTGCAAATTCTGTCGCCATACCTAGTCCAAGACCTGATGCAGCTCCGGTAATTAAAGTCACTTTATTTTTAACTGACATAATAAAAATCTCCTAACAAAAATATTTTAATTACATAATGTTATTATATATCACTAATCATCAGATATATGACATATAAATAAAAAATAATAGATTAATAGTAGTAATCATATATATAATTTATATTATTTTAGATCAACGATGCTTTATGTCAAAATATATATGTCTTAAAAAGAACAGTATTATCTTAGGCATTACTGCCTCTTTGGTAATAGGTTTTTTTACAGTTTTACAAGTTGTCTTAGACCTACAAAATATTTACGGCTTATTTGCAGCATTAGGATGTTTTGTAGTAGCACTTCATCAAGTTTCAATACGCAATCATAGTATTAAATTTAGGCTATATGCAGGAGTATTATTTATATTTTGTATGAGTATAGCAATATCTTTAGGTAGTTATTATTCACATGATTTAATTACAAGTTCACTTATACTATTAGGATTTTCTTTTTTGATTGGCTATACTGCAAAATCAGATTTGGTTTTTGCTAATGGCATTCTCTTTATTGCTGATATGTATGTCATAGGAACTGGATTTAATGCTAATGTTAAAGATTCAATACTCATAGGATTATTTACACTAATAGGAGCATTAGTATTTATAATAGTTTTGGTATTTATTCTAAAAAAAATAAGTATAAAAGATACTTTTGATGATAATTATAGAAGTATAAGAATACTGCCTGATATAGATTCTACTATTTATGCGGTTAGTTTATCACTTGGTTTAATTATAGGTAACTTTATATCGATTTACTTTGACATTGAAATAGGATACTGGGTACCTATGACAGTTTTATTAATATTTAAACCGGATGTAATTAGATCATCTACAGCTATTAAACATCGTTTGATAGGTACTATAATAGGATCATTATTTGCTATACCTTTAGCTATATATCTATCAAATGCTTATACCATTTGGATGATTTTGTTTATAACAACATTTTTTACTATATGTTGTATTATTAAGCATTATGGAAGCTATGTATTCTTTCTGACAATATTTATTGCGATGCTCTTAAAATTAGCACATTTATCCGGGTATGAGATAAGCTTATCTAGATTAATTTATACTGTCATAGGTATAGTCATAGTAGCTACAATAATAATACTATCAAAAAATATAAGAACAATTTTAAAAAGAATCTAGGAAAGTACTACTTAAGATAATCAAAAACTACTTCACCAAAACCTAATGTAACATCAGCGATAAAGTGAGAGCCTTTGACAATTTCTAAAACTGGTAAATGATGAAGAGCCGCTTGAACATGGTTAAATACTTGTAAATCTACAGGCCCAGTCCATGCACCTTTTACAGTTACATCTTTAACATGGTATTTAACAAGTTCACAAATACTTACATCTCTACCATTAACATGAGGTATGGTTTTAAGTAAGAAGTTAGGGGTTTCTTCTAGCGATTTTTTGATAGCATCTTTATTAAGCTCTTGATATTTATATCCCATTGTTCCAAAAGCCACATCAACACTATTATATTTTACTGTCCCTAATAATGTATCAGAATCTACTGTAAGGGTAGGGTGAGCATATTTTTTTGGAAAGCCCCATATTTCACGACCAGCTGCAATTGATGGTAAATTATCTAATAGCATGATGTGAGAATATAAGCCTTTCTTACCCTCAAATTCAACTTCGATAAGTTGTCCAGCTTCATTAAAACTACCAAAACCATTAGCATCATGCATTTTCATGAATTCAAATTTTACAAGACCAGTTGGCTTAAGAGGCTCTGGTACATATTTTTTTAGGATTTCTATATCAGCCATATAGTCGATTATGAAATATTCTCTATTAGTGAATTTATAAGCTATTCTATTTGCTGTAGGTGATACTAGCGGCATCGAAAAAACATTTTTTTTAACATCTTCTATTTTCATTTAGATCTCCAGAATTGTTTTTGTTCCAGTTAATATTATAAGCTTTAATATTTTTTTTAGTAATAGTAATAACTCAAAGATGTTTGATTAAAAAGTATATTTACCATTTTTTGAATTAAAAATACTCTATAAAAATATCTATTTAATAGTATAAACTTGAATTATGTATTATATTTGTTAAAAGTAAGCTTTTGATTATCTTATAATTTTATTAAGTGGTAATTTAAGGCAACGGGTTCATACTTAGAAATTTTTTGAGGCAAATTTTATGAAAAAAAACTATTTAATAGTATCTGTGGTGATGATTGGCTTTTTTGCTGTATCATTTGTGACTAATATTTTAGGACCTATAATCCCAGATGCAACTAACGATCTGCATTTGACACTTTCGCAAGCTGGGGTATTACCTTTTGCATTTTTTATAGCATATATTATTTCTATTCCTGCAGGTTATGCGCTAGAGAAATATGGATCTAAAAAGATGATCTTATTTGCTTTTTTATTGGGCTCTCTGGGTTCAATTTTATTCTGTCTAAAAGTTAGCTATCTTACTTATATCGTAAGTTTATTTACTGTTGGGACAGCGGCTACTATTTTACAGGTAGCATTTTGGCCTTTATTAAGAGTTGCTGGTGGAGAGGAGAATTACTCATTTTTCTCTGTATTACAGCAAGTATTTTTTGGTGGGGCATCATTTGTTAGTCCATTTGTACTTTCTTATTTAGTTATGAATCTTCCATATTCTGGAGATAGTAATTATTTTTTACTATTTTTTAATAAGCTAACAGGGACAAACTTTAGTTGGGTTGCTATTTATTGGTTCAATGCAATTGTAATGTTTTTGCTAGTAATATTTATTGCTTTAATTAAGTTTCCAAAAGTTCAGTTGAAGGAAGATGAGAAATTAGAAGGTTTTGCTACTGTATTACATCTTCTAAAAAATAAAGTCGTAATAATATATTTTTTAGCGATCTTTGCTTATGTTGGTCAAGAACAAGGAATTAGTGTCTGGATTTCTAAATTCTTGAGTGACTATCATGGCTTTAATACCGAAACTGTAGGCAATACTACTGTAGCATTATTCTGGATCATGCAATGTGTTGGCGGTATTTTAGGTATAGTTTTATTGAAACTATATAATGTCAAAAATATTTTGAAAGTATTTCTAATCTTACAACTAATATCATTGTCTCTAGCATTATTTGGAACGGCTACTATGGCTTTGATATTTTTCCCTGTTTGTGGTTTCTTAACATCGATAATGTACGGAGGGGTTTTCTCATTAGGAATGAATTCTCTAAAATCACATCATGGAACAGTATCAGGAATATTCTGTACGGGGATAATTGGTGGTGCTATAGTGCCATTAGTGGTTGGTAATATTGGAGATATCTTAGGCTTAAGAATAGGAATGTGTTTTGTATATCTAACTATAATATATATTTTATATGTAGCCATAACAGCTAAGCCATTAATTGACAATAAAACTATAAAGCTAACAGAATTATTTAAAAAATAAGTTGAAGTGATATGAGTAAAGAAATTCAAATTAAGAATAGAACTGTGGTTGGTGTTGATATCGGTGGCACTAAAGTCAATGCTGGTAGGGTATGTGGAGAAAATTTATTAGACTCTTACTTGAGCAAAATTCCGCCAGATGCAGAACATAATGCTCAATCTGTTATTGATGTTGTCATAGATACTATAGCAAAAGTTATCACTTCTGAAGTAGAGGGCATAGGCGTTGGTATTCCTAGTGTTGCAGATCGAGAAAAGGGAATTGTATACGATGTGCAAAATATCAAATCATGGCAAGAGATTCATCTAAAAGAAATACTAGAGGCAAAGTTTAAAGTACCAGTTTTTATAGATAATGATGCTAATTGTTTTGCTATAGGTCAAAGACTATATGGCAAGGGCAAAGAGCATGAAAATTTTGTTGGTATTACAATAGGCACGGGTATTGGTGGCGGTATTATCAATAAAGGCTCTTTACTAAAAGACTCTAATTGCGGAGCAGGAGAGTTTGGCATGTTGCCATATTTAGATGGAATCTTGGAGGATTATTGTAGTGGCCAATTCTTTATAAAAAAGATAGGTATTGAAGGTGTTGAGATCCTTAAACGAGCAAGAAATAATGATAGCGATGCTATAGACATCTATAAGCAATTTGGTAAACATCTTGGAGTAGCAATAAAGTCTATAATGTATACTTTAGATCCAGAGGTGATAATAATTGCAGGATCAATAATGTCAGCTAGAGAGTATTTTGAAAAAGCAATGTGGGATGAGATTAAAACATTTGCCTTTACTCAGTCAGCTAAAAAAATTAAAATAGAATGGTCAGAAACGGAAGGTGACTTCCAAGTTTTTGGTGCTGCAGCTGTTTATTTGGATAGAAGTAGCAATTTATGATTTTGTTAAAAGAGCAAGGTTAAATGAACAAAACTCAACAGCAAATATTAACCTTTTTAGATGATAAAAAATATGTAAGTGGTGAAGATATTGCCCAAAAGTTATGTATATCAAGAGCAGCAATTTCAAAAAATATCAAAGCACTTAAGGATAACTATCAAATAATAGTATCTTCTAACTCCAGGGTTGGATATCGACTCCAAGAAAAATTAGATCTAATCAAAGTTGATGAATTAATCAAAGTTTTTAAAGATATAAACTATTTTTATTCTATAGACTCCACTTCAAAATATGCAATAGAAAATCAAGCTAAGTATAGTGAGAATGCAATTTTCATCTCAGAATTCCAAACAGATGGATTTGGGCGATTTAAACGTAAATGGATTTCACCATTTGGCAAAAATATCTACTGTACTATGCTTGAAATAGTTGAGTTAGACATATCGAAACTTAATGGATTATCCCTAGTTGTTGGAATCAGTATTGCAAGAGTTCTAAAAAATATTAATTTAGATGCTAAATTAAAATGGCCTAATGATATCTATGTAGATGATAAAAAGATAGCTGGTATTATTATAAATGTTAGTGCCGAAATTAATGGTAGAGCGAAGCTATTTATAGGTTTTGGTATAAATGTTAATATGCAATATAATGAAGAAATTTCTAAAGATTGGACATCAATAAAGTTACAATCTCAACGCCATGCTAATCGAACTAACCTAACTATACAAATTATCAAGGCTATTAAAGAAGATTTAGCAGTTTTTATTAATAAAGGTTTTACATATTTTAAAAATGAATTTGAATCACTTAATTATCTAAGAGATAAAGAGTTTTCATTGGCTTTAGTTGATAAAACTTATAATAACTGTAACTATGTTGGCCTAGCAAATAATGGCGAAATTCTTATTAAGAGTAGTGAAGGGAATTATTCATTTTCTTCTGGCGATATTAGTATCTTGGATAAATCTATAAAATCTAAATAATCAGCATTTTGAGAAATTTTTGCACTACACTTATATCCTGATAGCTCTTCCATAGTATTTATTTGTTCATCAATGTATTTGATATTTGAGTTATTACAATTAGCAATCCAACCAGCTAATTTAATATTATGACGATTTAACTCATTTATAGTTAGTAAGGTATGGTTTATGCAACCAACTTTTATAGCGGATACTAGTAGTACTGGTATTTGCAGAGCCTTTATTAGATCAAACTGGGTAGCATGATTTGAGTATGGAGTTAATAATCCACCAGCTCCTTCGATAAAAAGAATATCTAAATCTCGACGAGTATACTTATCTTCAATAAATTGTTTGAGATTTTCAATTGAAATATCTACTTTTGATTTTGCTGCTACTATGTGTGGAGCTACAGCTTCACTGAATGAAATTAGGTTTACTTCATCTGCTGTAAATTTGTTCTTATAAGCATTTAGAATATTCTCTACATCTTCACACAGATCTGAAAATTGACTTTGTCCAGACGCTACAGGTTTCAAACAAAGTGATTTAATATTTTCATACTCACAAGCTTCAATGAGTTTGGTCGAGATATATGTTTTGCCTACTTCAGTATCAGTACCAATTATAAAAAACTTTTTCATAAACTATTCCTTAAAACATATAAATAAACCAATATGATAACTAAGGTTTATACGGTCAGTATTTGTAAGAAACTTTTTGATATTTGAAAAGCTAGGTTTATTATTGCTTCCTGTATAAGTATTAACTCCCGTAGATTTTAGGTGATTTGTTAGTTCTTTAAAGTTATTGAATTTAATATCTAAATATAAATCTTCATGATGTAGACAATTTAAGTCAGATTTTCTGATAAATTCTAAAATGCTAGAACTACTGTGCATTTTATTTATTCTTAGTATGTCTTTTACCTGATGAAAATTGTTATCCAAAACAGTGCTAAAGGCTAAAATTGCACGATTATTTAATTTTTTTGCTAGATTTTTAATTAATGTTTCTATATCTTGACTCCATTGAAATGACATATTTGAAAATATTAAATCATAGCTATTTTTAAGCAGACGTAGATCTGTATCAAAATTAAGTTTTAGTGTGTTTATATTTGTATATTTTGAGTTTTTTGTTAAAGCAATATCGCAAGCATCTATTTGCTTTGCTGAAAATATCCTATTAAGTTCTAATGGCTCTGATAAGTCGCGTACTCCTAAATTTAGAATATTATTAGTATGATTATAGCTGACTAGTCTTGAGTAGTTTAGTGTCTGCTCTAAAAGTAATTGGCGTACTTGATTTTGGATAGTTGAGTTTTTAGAGTAATCTGTAGCTTTTGCAAAGTTACTTTTAACTTGATCATATATGTTCATATTTGACCTCTTTTGAGATAATTTCTAAAGCCTGATGAATTTGGTCAAAGGTATTATTACTATGCAGTGAAAATCTCAATATAGCTTGATCTCTAGGTACTGTAGGATATCTAAAACAAGACACTATTATTTTATTTTCAAAGAGCTTATCCTTTAATCTAATCGCTAGATTAGCATCATTTAGTTGGATACTTCTAATAGGTGATAAATCTTTAGACACTAGTTCAAGATCTTTATCATCACAAAGTTCATTAAAAAAAATGATATTTTGTTGAAGTTTTGCTCGATTATCATTAGCCTTTTCAAGGTTTTTTAGTTGTATCAAAGCAGCTTTTAATATCATTGGTGGTAATGCTGTTGTATAGATATAGTTACGTGCAAATTGTATTAGGTATTCTGCAATTGCTTCTGTAGTACAAACTACAGCACCGACTCCACCAAATGCTTTACCAAGAGGAAAAATACAGATAGGACAATTTTTATAACCTATTTGAAAGCTGTTGATCGCACCACGACCATTTTTACCTAAAACTCCAAAACTATGAGCCTCATCAACTATAAGCTTTTCTGGTGTGATTTTAGCTAATTTATCAAGTTGAGTAATTGAACCTGAGGTACTAAAGACTCCTTCTGTAGTAGTGAAGCTTCTGCCATCATATATATCTTGAAGGTGACCTAATTGTTGATGTTTATATCTTTTTAGTTTAGCTTGTGAAAGTTTGATTCCATCAATAATAGACGCATGTATATACTTATCTGCAAAGATACTATCATGCTTACTAAATAGTGTTGAATAAATTGCAAGATTTGCCATAAACCCTGAACTAAAAAATATAGCTCTAGGATAGTTAGCAAACTTTGCAAACTCATATTCAAATTGCTGTGTCTCATCGGTGTAACCACAGACTATATTAGATCCCTTACTTCCAAAACCATACTTATCAAAGCCAGTTACTATGGCATCTTTGAGATTGTGTGCTGATGATAGATCTAAATAATCGCTAGTTGTAAAATCAATAGTAGAATCATCCTTTACAAAAGGAGTTAACTCTCTTAATAAATTATCCTTTTGATATTGAGTATATTTGTCTTGTAGGTTTAACATAATTCGACATTTGATTCCAAACCAAGCTTAGCTAATAAAAAATTATCAGAATTAACAGTAGCATTATTCTCTGTTAATAGCTTATTACCATAAAATATTGAGTTAATGCCAGCAAGAAAACATAGAGTCTGAGTCTCTAAAGACATATTCTCTCTACCTGCTGATAATCTCAAGCGTGCTTGTGGAAATAGTATTCTTGTAGTTGCTATAAATCTTACTAATTCAAAACTATCAATTTGAGCATCTGTATACTTATCTCCTAAAGGCGTTCCTTTAACAGGTATTAATGTATTGATAGGAATACTTTTTGGAGCAGCGGGTAATTGTAATAGCTCAAGTAATAAATTAAATCTATCATCTAGAGATTCGCCCATACCTAATATACCACCACAACAGACATTTATATCGGCGTTAGCAACGTTTCTTATAGTTTCAATTCTTTCTTCAAATTTGCGTGTGGTAATTATTTCAGGATAAAATTCTCTTGAAGTATCAAGATTATGATTATAATAATCTAATCCTGCTTCTTTTAATTTAGTAGCTTCCTCAGCGTTGATACTTCCTAGAGTTACACATGTTTCTAAGCCAAGATTTTTGACTTCAGTGATGATCTCAGCTACTTGATCAAAGTCTTTTTTGGGAATGTGCTTCCAAGCAGCACCCATACAGAATCTTTTGGATCCAGCATCTTTCGCATTTTTCGCTTCTGCCAATATACTATCTTTATCTAATAGTTTATGCTTTTCGATACTAGTATTGTAATGGCCACTTTGAGGACAATATTTACAGTCTTCTGGGCAAGTACCAGTTTTGATACTTTTTAGTGAGCATAACTCAATATCATTACCAAAGTTTTTGTTGTGAATTTCTAAGGCTTGTAAAATTAATTCTGTTAATGGTCTTGAGTAAATTTCTTTGATTTGTTCTAATGTCATTTTTTATAAAAAATTGTTTTAAAGTTGTAAAGTATTTTATATCTTGTGTACAATTTATGTCAACTTAATATTCTATAAAAGGTTTACAATATGTATAGTTCAAATATATGGCATCCATGTACGCAAATGAAAGACTTTGAAAAATCACCTCCTATGAATGTTTATAGAACTGAAGGGAGATATATCTACACTAAAGATAATAGAAAGCTTTTTGATGCTACATCAAGTTGGTGGTGTAAGTCTCTTGGACATAGACACCCATACATAATAGATAAGCTTAAGACACAACTGGATAAATATGAGCATACAATATTTGCAAATACTACAAATGATGAAATAGATAGGTTTAGTCAAAGAATTTGTAATTTGACAGGTATGGATAAAACTTTATACGCAAGTGATGGATCTTGTGCTGTAGAGATAGCTCTAAAAATGACGACACACCTTAGAAGCTTTCAAAATCAAACTAAAAAAACTAAGTTTATTTGTCTTGAAAACTCATATCATGGTGAGACATTGGCAACTATGAGTGTTAGTGATTGTGGTTTATACTCTGATCCGTATAAGCCATTATTATTTGATAGTTTTAAACTGAAAAATATTCCGTATGTTAGTGGCAAAAGTGATCCACTCTGGTCAGATGCTGAAGGGTATTGGAATAAATCGCAGGAATATCTTGAGCAACACAAAGAATTTATTAATGCCTTAATAGTAGAGCCAATTTGTCAAGGTGCAGGAGGTATGTTGATTTATAGCAAAGATTACTTAAATAGACTTTGCAGTTGGTGTAAGGAAAATGATGTTTATATTATTTTTGATGAGATAATGACCGGAGTAGGGCGACTGGGTAAATTTTTTGCTTATGAATATCTTGATATTAAGCCTGATTTTTTGTGTGTATCAAAAGGATTAACCTCTGGAATTATACCTTTTAGTATTGTTTTGACAAAAAATCAGTATTATGAGATGTTTTATGATGATCAGTTAACTAAAGCCTTTTTACATTCACATACTCATAGTGGTAATGTTTTAGGAGCTGTAGTAGCAAATGCAGTATTGGATATATTTGAAGAAGAACATATACTTAACAATGTTAAAGATCTTGAAAAACAATTTTGTGAATCATTTTTAGAACTACAAGAACAATTACCGATTATAAAAAATATCAGAGGTATTGGAGCTGTTATAGCGACAGATTTAAATATTGATAAAAAAAGAGCTGGCTTAGATGTCTATCGAGAAGCTATAAAATTAGGCGTATTATTAAGACCACTAGGAAATACTATCTACTGGCTACCACCACTAAATAGTACACAACAAGAAATTGAGTTGTTAAAGAACGCAACAATACAATCTATATTAAATACATTTATTTAAACTACTTTTTACGATTATTGAAATACTCTCGATCGGCAATATATATAGTTTTGGTTGCTTCAGCATAAATATTATTATCAGTATCTTCATAGCAGACAGGTAAACTAATTACAGATTTATTTTTGGTTATAACATCTTGCTTTATTTTATTGATAATCTCTTGTGATAGTAGAAATCTTGCATAAACATGATGTGTAATTGGTCTAAGATAATCTATATTAGCTGATAAATCCCAAACCACATAATCATCACCAAGAATATTACATAACTGTAATGGATAAATTGGATCTAATGATGAGTATATAGCTCCACCAAAACCAGTACCATGATAGTTTTTGGTATTATCTGTCAAATTAAACCTTAGATGTACTTCCAAAAAGTCATTTGATACAAAAACTATCTCACCACCAGTTGCAACAAAAGCAGGTAAGTCATTAAATTTTCTAATAAGTTCTTCTGATTTCTCGCCAGATTTTTTATCAGTTTTAAAAATTGGAATCATATATCTAACCAATATCTATCGTTTATTTATAAACTCAATTACTTTATCTAAAGCTATTTTAGGGTTTTCAAATGGAACTACTCCAAGCCCCCCCATAAAACCATGATACATTTCATCATCATAGTGAGTTTCGACATAAGTACCTTGTTGTTTTAGCTTTTCTTCATAAGCATAGATACCATCTATAAGGATATCATGAGTAGCCGCTACAATTAGTGTATCAGGCTGCTTTGTATCTTTATAAAATAGTGGAGAGATTCTTGGTTGTCTAAGCTTTTTAGGCTCTGACATTATATCTTCGTCTATATATGCTTTTAGAAATAGCTCTGACCATTCGGTAGTGAGATGATATTTATACTCATCAAATTTAGTATTGCTGTCATATTTAGTATACATATCAACTGCAGGATAAACCAAGATTTGTGCTTTTGGCATATTTTCTTGACGTTCATGGCATATTATAGTTACAAGATTTCCACCAGCACTATCTCCCATTACAAAAATATTTTTAGTAGATAAATTAAACTTAGAAATATTTTCATAAAGCCAATCATAAGCATATAGCGCATGATTAACAGCAACAGGATATTTATGTTCAGGACCCAGACCGTACTCTAATGAGAAAATATTTAAATTTCCCTGATTACATAAGTATCTACATACATTATCATAAGTATTTATTGATCCTAAACACCAACCACCACCATGAATAAAAAGTACAGCTTTATCAGATGCTTTTTTAGGTTTATAATGCCTTAATATAGTATCATTTTCTAACTTAATATCTTCTTCGATAATATCAGGGCGAGGTAGGCGCTTGATTTGTGCTATTGAAAGATCTGCAAATATCTTACGCTGATCTCTTAAATCTAATTTTTTTATTCTTCTTATTTCAGGAGTATCTAATAGCGACTCTAATGCTGGATGGTATGGCATAATTTTTCCTTACTAAATTTTATGTACTCTTATAATATCAATATTGAGTTTTTCTAACTTTCTTGAAAGTTCTCTTGTAGCACTATCTAAAGTACTGATGTGACTATCTTTAGGAATACCTAATACAGATGGTTTACGTGAATGTCCAACTAATGCTTTTAGATTTAGTTTTTGTTTTATATTAACAATATTTTCTAATAAGTATTTTGCAGTATCTGCTTTTTTACCAAAACCAAAGCCTACATCAAAATATATATTTTGTTGCTCTACACCATGGTTTAGGAGAACTTGTTTTTTGTTCTCAATAAACTCATATACATTATCTATAGCGTTTTCTTTATCTAAATATTGATTTCTATCTGTGATGCCTAAATTATGAGTTATTACATATTTCTTTTTATATTTAGCTATAAGTTGAGCTTTTTTCTCAATATCATTACATTCAACATCATTTATCATCCAGATGATATCATGATGTTTTTCTAAGATTTTACTCATGACTTCAAATCTACGTGTATCAATACTTACAAGAGGTTTATAATTTAAATCATTAAGTTGTGTTTTAAGATATTCAAAGAATTCATCTAATTTATTAAACTCTTCATCTACACTAGTAGCAGTAGCATTAGGCTTGGTCGATTCAGCACCAATATCAATAATTTCAGCACCATTATTTATTAGCTCAATAAAATTTGATTTACGCTTAGTATCATCAAAATCTCCGTCTGAAAAAGACTGATCTGATAAGTTAACTATACCCATGCGCATTGTATTTGATAGTGTTTGATTAAGTTTTTCAATTGGTTCTAGCTCTTTTAGTCTTAGGCTTAGATTCCATTCAACATATTTTGGATGGTGCCAACCTTTGGATAATTCTAGTAATGGAGCTAGAGCAAAGCTACGGTTTATTAATTCTTTGTGAGGAATTGTAAGTTTAGCTGTATCTACTACTAAATCCTCAGCTGATAGTATATCTAAATCAATAAGCCTAGGAGACCAAATTGGAGCATCTAGATCTCTACCAATTTTTTCTTCTATATCTTTTAAAACTATCAACAAATCTTGAGGTTTGAGAGACGTACTAATTTTTACAGCGGTATTTAAAAATGTAATATCCCATTCTTTTGGGGCATTTTCTTTGAGTAATGCTTTACTACTATATAAGCTAGCTTTTCTAATAATTCTTATGTTCTGGTATGATGCTAGAGCATCTAACGCAAGATGAATATTCTCGATAGTGAAACCAATATTTGTTCCAATCCCTATAATATATTGCACATTAATTCCTAATAATAAAAGAAGCAGAGCCTATCTGTGAAACTGGGGGCTTTTTGTTAAGTTTCAAGTATTTGATTGTTATATCTCTATGTTTTTCTCCAATAAACAGATAAATTTGCTTAGCTAAGTACTCTATAAGATTACAGCTAATGTTATCACAAAAGTGTTGAGTGTTATTTCTCAGAGTATAATAGCAAATAGTTTCTTCAAGATTATCAGAATTACTTGCGCTATAGTTTTGGCTAAACTCAAGTTCTAAGTCTAGAGTTATCATTTGCTTGTGAGATCTTTCCTCTTCAGAGCAGCCAAGACTTACATATATTTCCATATTAGATAAAAACAGAGATTGTTTCATTTTGTTAGATAAATTAGAGTAAATTTTGTTATTTAATATATCATATTGGCAAATGCTTATATAACTTATTGCCCGCAAATATGCATCAACTTAGAGATTTTTTAGCAAATATAGAAAAATATGGTAAAGATACTTATATATATTTTGATAACATAAGATATAGCTATTATGAAATTTTGCAAAAATCATATAGTTTAGCTAGATTCTTAGAGTCTTGTGGTTATAGGAAAACATACTCAAATCTAAAAAACTCGCCATTATCTGTAAGCTTATATATAGCTAGTTGGATAGCAGATATAGATATTTTTGTGCCAATGAATCCAAGATTGGTTGATAATGAGCTAGCAGCGATAATTGAAGATGATAGTTTATTTATTACAGATAAAATATCTAGTCTTGAAGTAAATAAATTGTATATAGAAAATCCGATATCGTTTTTTGAAAGTCTTGAATATACGCAAGATTATTCGATTTATGCTAGATCTCTAACAGCGCATGTAAGCTCTGGAACAACAGGATTTTATCAAAAGCATCTTCATGATATTAATCAAATAATCAAATATGCTAATGATAGAATTAATGATTTAGGTCTTAAACAAAATGACCACTTATTAGTAGCATTATCAATAAATCATGCTTTTGCTTTTTCTTATCAAATCTTACCAGCATTAGCTATTGGATTAAATATAACAATTATCCGTGAATTTGATGCAAGATTAATAGCAGAGATTATTAACCAAAATAATGTAACTGCTTTAGCACTGTTACCGACAATGTATCATTTTTTGTTAGAGCAAAATATTTATAGTAATAATAATTTATGCTATCTAAGTGTTGCTGGTGATATAGTTAGTGAAAGTTTAGCAAATCAAGTTGAAAATAAACTTGGTATACCATTGCTAAATGGTTTAGGTATGACAGAGGTTTTTGGATATGGTCAAAATATATCTGCCAATACAGTTAATAAAGTTAAAGTTTTTGCAGATACTCAAGTAAAAATAGTTAAATTTGAAAATAGTGACTATGGTAAAATCTTCATCAAAAATAATATGCTACCTCTAAATATCAAAACTGAGTGGTTAGAAACAGGAGATATAGGTAGTTTCGATGCTCAAAGCCATGAGCTTAGTTTTTATGGACGTTATAAAGATATAATAATTAAAGGTGGTTCAAATATATCTCCAATTGAGTTAGAAGCAGCGATTTTGAAAATACCAAATATAGATAATTGCATAGTTACATCTAAAAAAGATAAAATATGGGGGGAAACTATTTGGGCATATTTGGTAGCATCTGAGCAGTACTCATTAGAGTTTATAAATAATAAGCTAGGCAATTATGTAGCTGAATACAAAAAATTAGCTGGAATTATTTATATTGATGAAATTCCAACAACGACAACTGGTAAAACTGATAGAAAAAAACTAAAAGAAATGATTAATCATGAGTAATATCCAATTACCACAATTTGCAATTCTTGAAGATACTTTAACGAATAAGCAAAGCTACTATTTTTACAATCCAGTTGCAGAAGTTATAGCTAACGATAAAGAATCACTTGAGTTAGCTTTTAGGCAATTGGAAGAACTGCAGCAACAAGGCTCATATCTAGTTGGGTATTTAAGTTATGAAGCTAGTTATTATCTTAATAATAATCTTTATGATTTATGCGATTTTGATGATGGTAAATTACTTCATTTTGTCGCTTTTAGTAATTATTCAAATGAAATCCCCAAGAATATAGTTTCAGATAAAAATATAGATCTAATGATAGATAGTCTTCATTTTGCAGATTATCAAAAAAGCTTTGATGAAGTTCAACAAGCACTTATTAATGGTGAAAGCTATCAGATTAATTTAACTAAAAACATCTTAGCTACTACAAAGCTTACTAGCTATGAGTTGTACAATAAGCTCAAACAACAACAATCAGTTAAATATGCTGCATATTTACCATTTTTAAACCCAGATATAATATCAATTTCGCCTGAGCTTTTCTTTAAAAAAGAAGCTGATAATTTACTTGTTAATCCAATGAAAGGCACAGCAAAGTTGACAGGTAATGACTTAGAAGATCAAAAGATATACAAGGAATTATTATCATGTGATAAGAATAGGGCGGAGAACTTAATAATTGTCGATCTTTTGCGTAATGATTTATCCGCTATTGCAAAAACTCATACTGTTAAGGTAGATAAACTTTTCTCAATAGAGAAATACAAGAATCTACTACAAATGACTTCACAAATTTCAGCAAAAGTAGATAAACAGATATCTTTTCGAAAGCTTTTAGATGGCTTATTTCCATGTGGTTCGATTACAGGAGCACCTAAAAAACGAACTATGGAACTAATCAAACAAATAGAAAAAGGTAAAAGGGGAGTTTATACTGGAAGTATTGGATATATTATGCCAAATAATGATATGTGCTTTAATGTTGCTATTCGCACGATTCAACAATATCATGATAACTTACAAATTGGTGTAGGTGGTGGTATTACTGTTTATTCAGATGCACAGTCAGAATGGCAAGAAATGAATACCAAGATAAATTTTATACGCCAAATTTACCAACCAGATTTTTGCTTAATTGAGAGCCTTTATTACCATAATAAATTTAGAAATTTAGAGTTACATTTAGATAGGCTTGAGGACTCTGCTAGGCAGTTATTTTTTGATGTTGATATTTGCAAGATTAAAGATCAACTATATGATTATGTAGAGCAATTAACTGATGATAAAGAATATAAAATCCGACTAGAATATCATTATGATAAGTCTATAAATATCGAGCATACTGAAATTAATACTACAGATCAACAAGCTATTAAACTAAAAATCTGCCCTGAGAAAATAAATTCAGCTAATAAATTATTTCAGCACAAAACTACACATAGTTCGACACGAGGCTTTTATACTCAAATACATCATAAATATATTCAAGATAAAAATTGTGAGCTTATCTATTTAAATGAAAAAGATAATATTACTGAAACTAGGTTTCATAATATAGTTATTGAGAAAAATGATAAACTTTACACACCAAAATTAGAAGATGGTGTCTTAGCAGGTGTTGCAAGAAAATCTTTAATTTCTCAAGGCAAACTGCAATCCAAAAGCCTAAATTTAAATGATCTAAAAACAGCTGATAAAATATATCTTATTAATAGTGTCAGAGGTTTGATACCAGCGTATTTGGAGATTTAAGATGGTTTTATATATTGATCATTATGATTCATTTAGTAGTACGATTGTTGATTATATAACTTATCTTGGCTATCAAGTATCAATGGTAAAAACTGATGAGCAAATTGATAATATTGAGCAATATTCACATATTATTATTGGCCCAGGACCAGGTCATCCAGATGAGATTAAAAATATCTATCCAATCATTGAGTATTGTCAGCAAAATAATTTGCCTTTGTTAGGAATATGTTTAGGTCATCAGCTTATTGCTCAATATTATGGAGCAAAAATCATAAAAGCTAAACAAATATGCCATGGCAAACTCTCAGAGATTAAACAGCTTCAATCATCAGCATTATATAAAGATCATCCACTGAAATTTGCTGTAACACGTTATCATTCTTTAATTGTTAATGATATTAAAGAGCCTTTGATTACTTTAGCCTCAACCGAGAATGATGAAATTATGTCTTTTGCTCATCGAAATGCAAATATTTTTGGTGTTCAATATCATCCAGAAGCATATTTGACCGAATACGGTTTATTAACTTTAAAGAATTTTTTAGCTCTTTGATTATATTTTTTGAGGTTTTATATAAAAGCTTAAAATATTAGCAATAATCAATAATCCCAAGAATAAACCATAAGCTATTTTATAACTCAAAAAAGTAGCAAAACCACAATCTACGATAGCTTTTTGGATATACGCAGCTAGTGGATTAATAATGCTATTTAAGATATATTCAACCAAAAATAGTAGTGATAATATACTAACAAGATAACTTTGCTTACGTTTATTTGCAGTATCAAAAACTATACCTGTAAAACCAAAACCAATACCAAAAAACAATGCAGCCAAACTAAGTATATAAATATTACTGATGTTGGTATAAAAGATCATAATAACCGAAATACTAGCTAGTGATGTAAAAATAAAAATATGACTTCTTTTAAGAAATTGAGTAGCAATAATTAGACCAACAACGATTGAAGCAATACCAGAAGCAAGTGATGCAATACTATTACCTATTAAACCAGCTTGTTGGCTAGCTAGCTTAGTATTTAATAAGATAGTATTTCCCCAATAGCCAATAGTGTTGAAAAAGACACAGGTAAAAAGACTAGCATAAAGTATCGTAAAGATTATTTGTCTATCTTTGAAAATATCTTTAATACCAGCAAAATAATCACTAAATGATTTGATATCATCGCTTCTAGGAATCCTACCATATTTAAATCTGCTAATAGAGTAGAGCATCAATATAACAAGCATAATACCTGCTAATGTTAAAACTATATAAGTATAGCTGTATTGCTTAACAGCATAATTTAGTGGCGCTCCTGAAATAGAAACTGCTAACGAGCCAAAGAAATAAATAAAACCTGTCGCAATTGCAAATAGACGCTTACTAAGAATAATACTTGTTAGTCTATAAGCACTCAACATAGCAAAAGCTGTACCGACACCTATAATAAATCGTGAAGCTAGTAGAGTAGCTGAGTTAATAGGGAAAGCAAAAATTATAGTTCCAATTAGAACTACTGTCATCGCAACCATTACAGGGATATCAATACCATATCTATCAACTATAATTCCAACAGGTATCTTCATAATTAGCATTGCGACACTATATATTGATATCGCAAAAGCAATGTCAATACTAGAAAATCCATATTGATTTACCAATGGTATAGAAAATGCTGAAAGTGAAGTATTTATCATGCGAGTATACATATAAAATGCTACTGCACTTAACCATATTAAGATTAGGAAGATTTTTTTGGACAATGTTTTGAACCTGTATTAGAACGGTATTGGATATTTTCTTCTAACTTTTTCGATATCTGCTAATACTTCAGCTGACAACTCAAGATTTATAGCATCAATATTAGTCTTTAGTTGTTGCATAGTAGTTGCCCCAATTATACTAGAGCTCATATATTCTTTTCTAATTGTGAAAGCTATCGCCATTTGGCAAACATCTAAATTATGTTTCATAGCGATTTCTAAATATTCTTTAACAGCCAAGTCAACTGTAGCATTTTGTCTAGTTGCAAATCGAGCTTTCTGCTCAGGTGATCCCATAACCTCATCAGACATTCTACTTCCAGCGGGGATATTACCATCTAAGTACTTACCACTTAAAATTCCCATTTGTAGTGGTGACCATGCTAGATAAGATATATCTTCAATAGCACAAGTCTCCATTACATCAGTTTCATCTCTTCTTCTAAGTAAGTTATACTCATTTTGTAAACTAACTATTCTTGGTAGATTATGTTTTTCTGCTAAGTTAATAAACTGATTTAGACCCCAAGCTGAATCATTTGATAATCCAATATGTCTAATTTTCCCAGCTTTAATAAGTTCATCACATGCTTTAAGTGTTTCAAGAATATTATCTTGTATTTGTTGTTTAGCATTAGCACCCTGAGCTGGTTCAAATGACCACCAATCTGCAAAATGATAGTTCGGTCGATTTACAGTCCAGTGAAATTGATATAAATCGATATAGTCTGTCTTTAATCTTCTAAGGCTATTATCAACAGCTGAAATAATATTTTCACGATTTATCTGAGGATTTTCCTCATTTCTAGCCCAAGGAATAGGCGAGAATTTCGTAGCTAATATAACATCCTGTCTTTTTTGTCTAGAAGCAAACCAGTTACCAATTATTTCTTCTGTCTTACCATAAGTATCAGGTGTTGGTGGAACAGCATATAGCTCAGCAGTATCCCAAAAATTAACTCCTTGAGAAAGAGCATAATCCATTTGTTCAAAACCTTGATCTTGAGTATTTTGTGCCCCCCAAGTCATAGTTCCAAGGCAGATTCTACTTATATCAATGTTAGTTTTACCTAGTTTTGTATATTTCATATTTATCTTTAATTATTTAAAACTGTAAAAATTATAGCAAATAATGGCCAAAATTTGATTTGTATTTTTTTCTAAAATGGAACAGGATATTTTCTTCTAACTTTTTCAATATCAGCTAAAACCTCATCAGAGAGATTTAGATTAATAGATTCAATATTTGTTTTTAGTTGTTCCATAGATGTAGCACCAATTATGCTACAACTCATATAGGCTTTTCTAATTGTAAAAGCTATAGCCATTTGACATATATCAAGATTATGTTTTTCAGCGACTTTGATATATTCAGTGACAGCATCATCATTAGTAGCAAATCTAAAAGCATAGCGATCTTCTTGCCCATCTAGAATTTCAGCAGACATTCTAGTACCAGCAGGGCGAGCACCATTGCGATATTTACCCGTTAAAACTCCTTGTTCAAGTGGTGACCATGCAAGATATGATATCTCTTCAAGAGCACATGTCTCCATGATATCCGTTTCATCTCTACGGCGATTTAGATTATATTCATGCTGAATACTTGCAAGACGTGGTAGATTATGTTTTTCTGCTAAGTTAATAAATTGATTTATCCCCCAAGCTGAATCATTTGACAGCCCAATATGTCTAATCTTTCCAGCTTTAACTAACTCATCACAAGTAATTAGAATTTCATAGATATTATCAACTATGCGCTGTTTATTTTGTTGACCTACTAAAGGTTCAAAATCCCACCAATTGCCAAAATGATAGTGAGGTCTATTTGTCGGCCAGTGGAATTGGTATAAATCAATATAATCAGTTTGTAAGCGCTTTAGACTATTATTTACAGCATCAATAATATTTGTCTTATCAGTGATAGGGTTTTGCTCATTTCTAGCCCATGTCATAGGCGAAAACTTAGTCGCTAATACTACATCATTTCGTTTCTGCCTTGTTTTAAACCAGTTACCGATTATTTCTTCAGTTTTGCCATAAGTCTTAGCAGTAGGGGGGATTGCATACATTTCGGCAGTATCCCAAAAGTTAATACCTTGAGCAAGAGCATAATCCATCTGCTCAAAGCCTTCATCTTGAGTATTTTGACGTCCCCAAGTCATAGTACCAAGACATATTCTACTAACATCAATATCAGTTTTACCAAGTTTAGTATATTTCATAGCTAATTTTTAAATTTAAATCTGTGTAGAAATTATATCTTAAAATTGAAGTTATTCTATTTAAATATTTTTATTGGGTTATAGATACTAATTTAGTCGATATTGTTGGATTATATTTAATATCTGCATTAGGGAATGCATCATAATTTTTACGAGCTTGGTGTAATTTTGTAATATCTAGTTTTTCGACAACTACATCTTCTTTATTGAAATTACCCATATTTAAATGATTGAGTTTAAAAGCTTTATTCTGAGGAGATGTAAAAATTATTTGACTTACACCATCAACTCCTTGGGTATTTTGTTTATCTAAGCCTGAAGCCATACCTACTACCATACCATATGCAAAATTTTGAATAGATAGCATTTTCATTGCAGTATGAACTCTATTTAAACCATACAAATCATTGGTGTAAGATGGTGCGATTATAATATCTGGCTTAACTTTTGAGAGTTGTTCAGAGACATTCGGAAATTCACTTGTATAACATATTACAACAGCAATTTTAGTGCCTTTATAATCTAGTACTAATATATTTTTACCAAACTTATTATAGCCAACATTTCTTTCTTCTGGAGTTAGATAAATTTTATCATTTTCTATTACTTGCCCGTTGGGCAAACCTACCAAAACAGTATTGGATATTTTACCATCATTATTTTTGGCAATAGTTCCACCTATAACAATCATCTGGTATTTTTTAGCTAAGTCGGTAACCAAATTTTTAGTTTTACTATAGTATTCACTAAGTTTAATAATACTATCCTTGCCCCATGGTAAACCATCAATTAAGTTTACCGTGTTATCTTCAGGAAAAACTACAATTTCAGCTCCTTGGTCTTTAGCTTGCTTAGTTAGTCTATTCATATCTTTGGCAAACTCATCAAAAGACTGTTGTTTGATTAGCATCTGCGCAGCAGCAATATTAATTGTTTGGCTATATCCATAACTGCTAATAAATATGATGATAATTATTAAATATTTTAGGTGTTTAACCATTCTAGTTATTCTCCTATCTAGGAAAGTGATTAGTAATTTACTTTTTAGATCTTAAGATGCCTGAGACTGTATACTTAGATATTCTGATTTAGTTTGATAAACTTTAGAGCCATTCTTCATTAGTTTAAGAAATGCTTCTACATCTTTATTTTTAAGAGCTTGATTCATAGCAGCATGAGCATCATCTATTGATTTCCACTCAATGATATCAACCCATTGATTTGGATTAACAGTATTTTGCGTTAGAGTCCTTTTTATAAAACCCTGATATCCTTTTAGCTCTTGTGTCACTTTACTAGACAAATCGAGCACTTGTTTAGTAGATGTATCTTCCGATGTTTTAAAAGAGACTATCTCTAAAATAGGTGGATTGCTTACTGCATGAGCATCAGATGTATCTAAAAGCAAAAAAAGCATACCAATCGTGAGACCGAATATAATTGCGACTTTCAATAACATTTCTTTGAACATATTATTCCACAATATAAAATTATAACATTTATACCATTATATAGTTTTAAAATCTTTCTTCAATCTCGGCTCAATCTTTTAATAAACTAAAAATATCTTTTTAAGTAAAATTTAGCTATTCCCAAATACTCATGGACTATAGCCTGCGTTATATAAAAATTATATGCACTAGGTAGAAAACCTATTTCAGGAGTTACTTTAGATGAAGCTATGTTTATTGTATTTATATTAAAGCTATCAAAGATTAACTTAGCTCTTTGATAGTGAATACCTCCTGTAATTAAGCAATATGTATTATTGTGATCGCTTAAAATCTTTTTGGTAAATTGAGCATTCTCGTAAGTGTTTTTAGATTGTTTTTCTAATCTTATTTTTGATTTAGGAATTCCTAACTTATAGAGAATATCAGCATAAACTTCAGCTTCTGATAACTTATAACCAGATGGAGAACCACCACTTATTATAATATCTTGAGGATATTCGTTATAGACTTCAGCAGTCTTAAGGATACGATCATAAGCACTAATGCTAGGTTCTAATTTATCAAATGCTTGATTGATACCAGCTCCTAATAGAATAATTGCTTTGGTATTCGCACATTGTTCAATATCTGTGGATTCTAATTTAATAGGTTTAGCCAAGATATTACCAATAACGCCATTACCCACGAGATAGTAGATAATTGTTACAATGATAACAAAATATCTAAGATAGCCTGTTGCAAATATACAAATAAGTATTAGGATAATAAAAAATAAAAATCCAATATCTAATAAACTACTCATTTTAGAATCATTCTTTTTTAGCAAAGAGACCACCAAGCATTTCGGTATATGTTTCAGAGTTTTGATTATTTGTACCTCTAAATGATACACAGGTATGTTTTGCTTTTATCTTTACACTTACATCATCTGTTGAGAGGATGAATTTTAGAGTTTCAAATATTTGAGCAGTCATTCTTTCTTGTATTTGTGGACGTCTTGCAAAGAAGTTGCAAATACTATTGATACGACATAAGCCTATAATATTATTATTTTTAGGAATAAATGAAACTTCAGCAATACCTTCAAATGGCACAAAATGATGCTCACAAAATGACATTATAGTTATATTTTTTTGTGTAAGTATTCCTTCATATTTGAATTCATTCTCATATAATGCACAAGCTGGAAAATTAGCATAATCTAAGCCATTGAATATTTCCTGAGTAAACATCCTAGCTACTCTAAAAGGTGTTTTTTCAAATTCATGTGTCTGTAATCCTAGAGCATCTAATATTTCACGATATGCTTTTGAGATCTTAGCAATTTTAGCATCGTTATCAAGTTCAAAATTTCTCGCTTGTTCTAGACCTAATTTTATGAGATGTTGTTGTACATCTCTACCTAGCTTAGAACAGTATTTATCATTCATGTTTTATTAGCTTTCAATTTAATTAAATGGGCTTTAGGTATTATATTATTTAATAACTCATCTTTATAGAGTAAATAGAGGCTATTAGTGTTAATATAGCTATGCTAAAAAATACCGGAAATAAAAAATTCATGCAATTCTCAGATTTAGGTTTAAATCCTTTAATATGTAGCGCTTTAGAAAAAAAAGGCTATACAAAACCAACTCCAATTCAAGCCAAAGCGATTCCATTAGTTCTAAAAGGTAATGATGTCATGGCATCTGCCCAAACAGGAACAGGCAAGACAGCAGGCTTCACATTACCAATTATCCAAAGACTTCTTGATCAACCAAAAGCTCAAGCAAATCGAGTCAAAACTCTAATCCTAACTCCAACAAGAGAGTTGGCAGCACAAATACAAGAACAAATTCAAATATATGCAGCGAATACTCATATTCGTTCAGCAGTGGTTTTTGGTGGTGTTAGTATCAATCCTCAAATGATGAAGTTACGCAAAGGAGTTGAGATTTTGATAGCGACTCCAGGTAGGTTACTTGATTTATATAGTCAAAATGCTCTTAAATTTGATAGTTTAAATACATTTGTTTTAGACGAAGCAGACAGAATGTTAGATATGGGTTTTATTAATGATTTAAAAAGAATTCATAAGCTTTTACCAAAAAAGTTACAAACATTAATGTTCTCAGCTACATTTTCACCAGAGATAAAAAATCTTGCATGTGAGTTTCTTGATAATCCTCAATCAGTATCGGCTGATGTTGTAAATACAACAGTCAAAAAGATTACGCAGAAAATTTATACACTAGATAAATCAACTAAGATTAATGCTCTGATTTCACTAATAAAAGATCAAGATCTACATCAGGTTTTGGTTTTTTCGCGTACAAAGCATGGCGCTAATAAGATATCAGAGAAGCTAAATAAAGCTAGTATAACAAGTAGTGCAATACATGGTAATAAAAGCCAAACAGCTAGAACAAAGGCATTAGCAGATTTTAAATCCAAAGATATAAACGTCTTAGTTGCAACCGATATCGCAGCACGAGGAATTGATATTGCCCAACTACCATGTGTAATCAATCTTGATCTACCAAATGTAGCTGAAGATTATGTCCATAGAATAGGCAGAACTGGTAGAGCAGGGCAAGATGGTCTAGCTATTTCTTTAGTAAGCGCAGATGAAGTTGAATCACTATCAAATATAGAACATTTAATTGGGCATCTGTTACCACGAGAAGAGTTAGAAGGTTTTGAGGCTACTCATAATGTACCTATTACAAGTATGTCACGTAAAACTAAGGCTAAAAAAATTGATGAAGTCAAAATAATAGCAGCCAAAAGAGCTAATAAAAATAATAAAAACACTAATCAAAAGAAAAGCTCAAATCATAATAAAGATTTTGCAAAAAAGATAAAACAAAAAATTCATCAGAATAAAAGTGTCAGAAAGCCAAAGGCTCAAGATTAATTATTTTGTAGGTAATACAGCATTCTCTTCATGCATTCCATGAGTGTTCTCAGATACGAAATGTACTCTCGTACTTTCAATGATAGAGTTTAACCATCCGCGAGCAACCCACATAATAGCTGCGATTACTGCTACAAATATTCCTATAGTTAAAAATACATGTCCATATACAGCTAGACCTTCTACTTTTGTAAATACAGTACCTGCTTCTGGAGCTGTCAAAGCACCTACATAACCACCAATTGGACCAGCAACCATTGTTGTTAGAGCCCACATTCCTAGAGCAAAACCACTCATTTTGCGTGGGAATAGCTCAGCAACCATAGATAAGCCTAATGCTGAGATTAAAAGCTCTCCAGTAGATTGGAAGAAATAGCTAGCAACTAACCACCATCCAGATACAATACCATCAGTAGCTGTAAACTGTGGGAAGTATAGTACTAAAAATGCCATAGCACATAGTGTCATACCAAAGCAGAATTTTGTTACATGCGTACCAGGTATCTTCTTATATATTACAGATAATAAAGGTGACATTAGTACAATCACTAATGGATTAAGTACCTGCCATTGCTCACCATGAACAGTCATACCTAAGAAGTGAGGATCAACATTATTAACTGCAAAGAAATTAAGTGAAGTAGGCATTTGTTGATATAGTACAAAGAAGATAATTCCTTGAACAATCAATATTAGAGCTACTAACATTCTTTTTCTTTCATGGTCAGATTGTTTGAACATTTGCATAAAGAAGTATATTAGTGCTAGTATCGCAATTACAACCACTATACTAGTACATAAAGTAGTATCTTCTAAAATATTACCTGTAATAAATATAGCTATACAAGCTCCTATAATCACTACTAAGACTTTCATCCAAGACATTTTTTGCTTACCAGCCTCTGTAGCAATTCTCTGGATTTTTGGATAGAAAACAGTATAACTAATCAAACCAAGAAACATACCAAATGCAGAGCATAAAAAAGCATGTAAATAGCCATACTTTGCAGCTAATATAGGGGTTATAAGCATAGATACAAATGAACCAATATTAACAGCCATATAGTATAAAGTCATAGCACCATCTAGAGCTGGGTCACCTTTTTCAAATAATTTTGAAATTAAAGAAGTAGGATTAGCTTTAAATAGACCTCCACCTATCGCAACACCTGCTAATGAGTACATTACGACAGTTTTTTCTGTACTACCGAATGAATCTGCTATAACCGCACTAAAACTAAGAGATAGGTAAGATAAAAATAAAATTCCTGCTCCGATAAATATCGTACGCTTAGCACCCAAATAGTTATCACCAATCCAACCACCAATTAATGGACCACCATATAATAGTGCCGAAAATGAACCAAAAATCAACATTGCCTCAGATTCACTGAAGCCTAATTTTTTAGCAAAGTATATGGCTAATATAGCTTGCAGACCATAATAACCAAATCTCTCCCATAACTCTAATGTCCACAATACCCAGAAAGGGGTAAGATTACTTTTTTTTGAATGATTTACATCACTAATAGTCACAATTATTCTCCTATTTTGAACAATACAAAATAACCTTTTAAAAAAGGCCAAAAATTCATCATAGAGTATTTAAGCTGTAAAAACAATGATAAATAACAGGGAGGATTATATTTTTATTCAATATGTATTAATATACGTTTAATATCAACTATCTAACAATTATAGCAGTCCCATAACAAAAAACTTCTGTACCACTAGTAGTTCCACCTAAACTGCTTGAATCATATCGTATAGCTACTATAGCATTAGCACCTAACTCTTGAGCTTGGTTTATCATCTCTTGCTCAGCATGCAATCTAGCCTCTTTACAGACATTAGTATAAGAGGTATTTTTGCCACCTATTATATTTTTTAGTCCACCTAGTATTCCTTGAGTTATAGTTGGAGTTCGCACAATTATCCCTGTAACTAGACCTTTGTGTTCTATAATTTCTCTTTTACCAAGAGTATCAGCTGTAGTCAATATCATAAGATTTCCTTACATAGTTACAAGCTCTTCGGAGCTAGTAGGGTGGATAGCTATAGTATCATCAAAGTCACGCTTTGTAGCGCCCATATTGATAGCTACTGCAAATCCTTGTAGCATCTCATCAACATTTATACCAATCATATGACATCCAACAACTCTTTCATTATCACCTGTTACAACAAGCTTCATAACGGTTGGCATTCTATGACCAGAGATAGCACAATATAGAGCTGTAAAGCGAGATTTGTATATCTTTACATTACCATCACCATACTTATCTCTAGCTTCTTTTTCAGTTAATCCTACAGTACCAATAGCAGGGTGCGAGAAGATTACTGTTGGGATATATTCTAGATTAGCTTTTAGATTAGTTTCACCATTAAATAGTCTACGAGCTAGATATCTACCTGTTTTGATAGCTACAGGTGTAAGTTGTGGCACGCCTGAAGCATCACCTAAAGAGTACACCCCTTTAACATTTGTTTCAGACCATTCATTAGCAGGAATTATACCTTTATCAGTAATTTCTATATCGGTGTTTTCTATACCTAAATTATGAGTATTTGGCGCGCGACCAGTTGCCCATATTAGAGTATCAACATTTTCTAAAACCTTACCTGTATCAGTAGTGATTTTTAAAGTACTACCAGCTTTTTCAACTTTAATGATATTTGTATGGTTCATGATATTTAGGTTTGTCATTTCCATACATTCAACCAGAGCATCACTAATACAATTATCAAACTCCATCAATGGCTTATCTCTACGCACCATAACAGTTGTATTTGTACCGTGAGCATTTAGTACTCCAGCAATCTCAACACCTATGTAGCCACCACCAACGATCACAGCTTTTTTTGGAGTTTCTTTTAATTCAAAAAACTCATCAGATGTGATACCAAGTTCAGAACCTTCGATATTTTTTGGCACAATAGGGTAAGCACCTGGAGAAATAAAGATATGATCTGCTGTCAGCTCTGTACCATCATCTAGAATGATAGTCTTATTATCTTTAAACTTACCCCAGTTATTAAAATGAGTGATGTTCCATTTATCTAATAGTCTGTCATAGAAACCATGAATATTACCTATGTAAGTAGCTCTTTTTTCTTTGAGCTTTGCCCAGTTAAATCCTTTAACTTCAACATCAAAACCATAGCCTGCGACATCGTGTTTTAAAGCTTCTGCTAGATTAGCTCCATACCACATAGCTTTTTTAGGTACACAACCTCTATTTACACATGTACCACCGAGTTCACGTTTTTCGATAATTGCAACTTTTTTACCAAACTTAGCAGCCTGTACAGCAGATGCTATACCACCAGAACCACCACCTAAACTTATTACATCAAAATGATTATTACTCATTCTATTTCCTTACTATTTATTTTATGAATACAATTTTACTTATTTAGTTTGTAAATATGTAGAGTTTTAGTTACTTGTCCATTTTCATCTACTTCACCAAAACCGATTGCTTTAATCTTAAAGCTAATTGGTTCTAGTTTCGTATCTTTGATAATCGCATTAAAATCTTTGTCAAAGCTATCTCTTTCTTGATCTGTTTGTAAATTAGCAGCTAATATACTTATATGAGGATTAAATTCTGCAAAAGCATTTGGTGAACCATATTTTTCAAAAGATACTAATTTGCTCGGATAGAATTTAACCCAACTTGGGGCAGGATAGTCTTTATCTCTATATTTTGCTAAGTTACTTATTACAGTGTTGGATAATTGCTGTAATGATTGAGAATTTTTGATATCGAGCATTACAAAGCCACTTTTACCAGCACTAAAACCAGTAGCTATTATAAAAAATGATTTTGTATTCTTAGCAAGATCAGCTAATTGAATCTCAATATCATTAAGATATTTGCTTTGAAAACTTGTTAAATACAATGTCAAATGTACTGGATGATTTTTGATAAACGGAGTAGTCTTGTATTTTTCTAGTACATTTGTTTTAGCTAAAGAATCATCAAATTCTTTAACATATTTATCAGCTGTAGTATCTGGGATTAGATAAACATTATACTGTTTGAAACTCTCTGCAAAGCTATCTAGTGTGATAAACAGAAATGCAAATAAAATAAATAACTTATAAAATAATTTATCTTTCATTAATATTCCTCGAGTTGATTTATAAGTATATTAAACGATTCTATAATATCAGTTTCTCCGGTATCAATTCTAATAATGTCTTCTTTCCATGATTGATAATCTCTATTTACAACATCTTGCCAAGTAGGGTACTTGTTTGGGTTTGATTTATATCTAGTTTCTATTCTATTTTGATGAGCTTGTATATCGCTACAGATAATTTCTATATTTATAACTTTTGTATCATTTATCTCTGATAATGAGTTCCATAATTCTCGAGACTCTAAAATAGGATTGCAACAATCTATAATTACACTTTTACCAAGCTCAAGGTTTTCCTTAGCTTGATAATAAACTATTTCATAGCCTTGTTTATTTAGCTCTTGCGAATATGCTTTTTTGAGATAGTACTCAACAGTATCTACTCTGAAGTAGGCTACATTAGTCAGAGCCTGAGCTAGTTGCTTAGCTAAAGTTGTTTTGCCTACTCCTGGCAAACCTGAGAATATATAAATATAGTACATTGTTATAAACTTCCACCACCGTCAACACAAATAACTTGTCCTGTGATAAAAGATGCTTCATTTGATAATAAGAAAGCTATTGTTGCAGCTATTTCTTCAGGCTTCCCTATGCGCATCATAGGAATAGAATCTAAAACTTCTTTTTCTTCACTACTACCAATAGGTCTAGTTTTTCTAAATAATTCAGTATCTACTGGACCCGGAGCTATAGCATTTACACATATCCCATACTTAGCAAGCTCTAGAGCCCAGGTTTTAGTACATCCAACTAAAGCAGATTTTGCAGCGGAATAACTTGTACGATTTTTAACTCCAAAGATAGCTCTACTTGCAATATTAACAATTTTGCATTGTTCTTTTAATTTCATTTTTTCAATAAAAAACTGTGATACTTGTACAGCACTTCTAACATTTAAATTATAGACGTCATTAAGTGCTGAAATAGAAATTTTTCCAAATGGTTCTGGAATAGCTATTCCAACATTATTAATAATTGCATCCGGACATCCGTGAATCTCATTTATTTGAATGAGTGTAGAGGCAGTTTGTTCTTCATTAGCCAAGTCACATAAAAACAACTCTCCGGGAAAATTATCAATATATGATCTCGCTATTCCAATAACTTGCCACCCTTGATTATTTAAATATAAGCTTGTAGCTAATCCAATTCCTTTTGTGGCACCTGTGATTAAAACAGTTCTATTAAGCATTTTGAGAGCTCCTTGATAGATTAAACCTCATAATCATAACTAATAGTTAGTGGCGCATGATCTGAGAACCAATTTTCTTTGTAAACATAATCAGATTCTGGTACAACTTTATTTTTTAGAGCAGACGTTGAAATATGATAGTCAATTCTCCAGCCGACATTATTTGCTCTAGCCTGACCACGGTTTGACCACCAAGTATATTGTAACGGCTCATGATTAATCACTCGGAAAGTATCAACCCAACCTAGATCATCAAAAATATGATCTAACCAAGCTTGCTCTTCTGGTAATACCCCAGATGTCTTACCATAATTTGACTTCCAATTTTTGATATCTATCTCTTTATGCACAATATTAAAATCACCACAAACTATAAAATCTCTACCAGATTCTGCTTGTTCTTTTAGTATTTCTTTATATTTTTCAAGAAACTGCATTTTGTAGTCTTGGCGAATATCTCCACTAGAACCACTAGGTAGATATAGACTGGCAATGCTGAATTTTTCATAGTCAAACTGAATATATCTTCCTTCGTCATCAGCCCAATCTAATCCAAGCTCTTTGATTACCTTTAGAGGCTTTTTCTTAGCATAAATAGCTGTACCACTATAGCCTTTTTTGACAGCATCTTTAAAATCATAGTAATAGCCATCTGGGAAATGCTGTTCATCCTTTTCTATCTGATGAAATTGGGCTTTAGTTTCTTGTATACACAAAAAATCAATATCTTGAGTTTTAAACCACTCCCAAAATCCTTTCCGAGCAGCTGCGCGTATACCATTAGCATTGAATGTCATTACTTTTATCATCAGATTATTACTAAGTTTTAAGATTTATTGAGACATTTTAGCATTTTAGAACTAGTGGTGTAATAGTAAATACTTATTGAGTCAATAAATGTTTTTGATAGTAAATATTCTTATAGTACAAGTTTTATATTGTTATAATTACGTAATCATAAAAAATTGAATTAGCATTATGTCTAACTATATTTCCAAACAAAAAATCAAAGTAAGTCAATCATCGACAGGTGAAGATATTCATGTAGAGAAAATAACTATCAAAGGTTCTGATTCATCAGCACCAAGTGTATATATGCAAGCAAGTATGCACGCTTCAGAATTACAAGGAAATGCTGTAATGATAGAGCTTTTAGAGTATTTCAAAAAACATCAGCCAAAAGGCGATGTTTATCTAATCCCTCAATGCAACCCTATCGGTAAAGATGTATTTATAGGAGCAGGGCACCAAGGTAGATTTGATTCTGCAACAGGAGATAATTTTAATAGATACTATTTTTACCCATCTATTGATTACTCAGCATTTGTCAAAGAACATATCAACTCTACTACAGCGGAGTATAAGCAAGCTTTTGAAAATCTTTTACAGCAACACTTAGATAAAGAACTAGCAAATGAGTGGGAGCTATCTAGAGCAAAAAGATTAAATCTTCTAGTCCAAAGAGAAGCCCAAAAGGCAGATTATGTCCTTGATTTACATACTGATACAGATGCTACTACTTATTTATATACTGCAGATTTTGCAAAAGAAATCGCAGAAAAATTTGGCTATAAGGATATGTTGATTATAGATAATGATAAAGCTGGTGGTGCTCTTGATGAAGCCACATTTTGTCCATGGTGGCACTTATCTCAAGAGTTTAAAAAACAAGGTAGAGATGAACAAATACTAAAAGAGGGCTATACACTTGAATTAGGTTCTGAGGAATATATAAATTTTGCTAATGCTAAAATGCAAACTCAAGGCATCCTTAATTACCTGAAACATAAAGATATTATCGATTCACCTTTTGATACAAATTTATTGAATACTGATATTAGACATCATGTCTATGGAGCTAACTATAAACACCTAAAAGCAATTGAAGGTGGATTATATGAATGGTTTATAAAGCCAGGTGATATATTCAAAGCTGGAGATGTAATTGGTCAATATATTCAGACATCTACCATGCAAAAGAAAGACTTAATTCTACCTTATGGTGGTGTTGTAATTAGTATTCATAATACTGGTGCAGTCTGTCAAGGAAGCCAATTGATTAACTTGGCTATTATCTAATTATTACTGGCAAAATATATGAAAAAAATATTATTAATTAATGGTAAAAAGGAATTTGGGCATTCAAAAGGTGCTTTGAATCAATATCTAAATGATATCGCTGAAAAGCATCTTAAAAGCTTTGGTCATGATGTCAAAGTTACAGTTATTGACGATGGTTATGATATAGATGAGGAAATTCAAAAGTGGCTTTGGGCTGATACAGTGATTTATCAAATGCCAGGTTGGTGGATGGGTCCACCTTGGATTGTCAAAAAATATATTGATGAAGTATTCACCACAGGTCATGGTGTTATGTATGCTAGTGATGGTCGATCTAGACATGATGCTAGCAAAAAATATGGTTCTGGTGGTTTACTTCAGGGTAAAACATATATGTTCTCATTAACATGGAATGCTCCATTAGAGGCTTTTGTGGAGAAAGATCAGCTTTTTGAAGGTGTTGGAGTTGATGGGGTATATCTACACTTTCATAAAGCTCATGAATTCATAGGTATGAAAGGATTACCAACATTTATTGCAAACGATGTTATTAAAGATCCTAAAATTGAGGAGTATACTGAGAATTATAAAAACCATTTAGATAAAGTTTTTAACAAATAGGAAAACGTCATGAAAAAAGTATTAATGGTTACAACTAGTCATAGCAAAATGGGTGATTTGGATGAAAAAACTGGATTATGGCTATCAGAGCTTACTCACCCATATTACAGTATTCTTGATGAAAACATCATAATTGATATTGTGTCAATTACTGGTGGAGAAATCCCTATTGATCCTAATAGTGTTGCTGAAAAAGATCTTCTAAATGATAGGTTTTTAGCCGATGATAGTTTGAAAAATATTATGAAAAATAGCACTAGTCTCAGAGATGTAAATATCAAAGAATATGATGCAATAGTATTTGCTGGTGGACATGGGGCAATGTGGGATTTCCCAAATGATTCTAATGTACAGAATAAGATTCTAGATGTTTATTCTAGATATGGAGTAGTTGGTGCAATATGTCATGGTGTAACAGCTCTGATAAATGTTAAAGATAATGATGGGAAAAATATTATTAGAGATAAAGAAGTAACCGGCTTTAGTAATAATGAAGAAAAAATCGTCGGTTTGACTGATGTTATGCCTTTTTCTCTAGAGGATAGTTTAGTCAAAGCTGGTGCTAAATATAGTAGTGCTTTGGAGTGGCAATCTTGTGTGAAAACTGATAGTAAAATTATTACTGCGCAAAATCCTCAATCAGCTACAGACTTTGGTAAAGAGATAAAACAGACATTAATTAATAACTAATAATTTTCCTATTTATCTAACTACTCTGCAAGAATCATTACAGGTGCAGCATATGAAACATTATGAGAAAAACCACTTATTGGGTGTAAACTACCACCAAAACCTAAGTTTGCTAGACTAAACATAACTACTACTGATAGAATTAACTTTTTCATTTTTATATTTGATTTATTTTCTGAGAGTATTATGACAAAGATTTTTTAATGTTAAATATATAGATTTTATAGTAGTTATAAGTTTTACTTATATCTTATTTTTTGCAATAAATTGCTATGCTACGAGGAGTATATATACCAAAAGTGGCCCATGCTATGATCAAATCTGAGGTTGTCTGTTCAGCATCAACTTTATAAATATTGTTGCTACCTTTACATATTTTACTAGCATTTATATTAGTTGATGGTCCCATACCTAACAAGAAGGTATCTTTTTTATAATAAGTAGGCTTTTCTAATACCTGTTTAGACTTTTCAAAATTTACAGTTTGTGTTGCACAACCAGCTAGTATTATATATATGTTAAAAGTTATAATCTTCTTCATAAGGGCTACCCACAGTAAACATAAGTATGTCGAGGAGTTATTATACCTAAGGTTATCAATGATATTAGTCCATCCCACAGAAAAGGTTTTGTAAAAGTAACTTTTGCAACTTTCTCTTGATGCCCATCACAAATGTCAGCAGGAGTTACCTTTGATGTTTGTCCCAATCCACCTAGTATATAGATATTAGGAACTTTACCAATAATTGGTTGCCTATCTCGAGGAAGATTTTTGAAAGTAACGCTCTGATCGGCACAATTAGAAAGTAATAAAATACTGAATCCTATCAGAAATATCCGAAAATATTGTAGAATACAGTGTCTCATTTGTATCAATAAAAGTATTTATAATAAGGAAAATTGAGACTCTTCCTTAGTTTCTTTTTTCTCTTGTGAGTTACGTCTAGCTTTAACTGCATCGGCTAACATTTCAAGCATTTTGATTGTTTCATCAAAATCAACACACTTATCTGTTACACTTTGTCCGTAAGTTAGAGGCTTATTATTAATATCCTGATTACCTGCAACAAGATTACTTTCAATCATAATACCAAACACATCATTACTAGTCTTAATTTGCTCACAAATATCTTCTAATACTGCGATTTGCTTAGTATGATCTTTTTTACTGTTACCATGACTACAGTCAATCATAACTTTAGTATCAATTTCAGACTTTTTCAACTTTTCAATACAGTCATCAACATGCTCTTTGCTGAAGTTAGGTCCTGATGCTCCACCACGAAGAATTATATGACCGTTTTGATTGCCTTTAGTAGCAAAGATAGCTGTAGAGCCTGATTTTGTGGTACTCAAGAAATGATGAGGGTAAGTAGCTGATTTAATTGCATCTACAGCTACCTGAATATCTCCGTTTGTAGCATTCTTGAAACCAATAGAAGCAGAAAGACCTGAAGCAAGTTCTCTATGAACTTGGCTCTCAACAGTTCTAGCCCCAATAGCTCCCCAAGTGATAAGTTCTGCAAAATATTGAGGAGTAATTACATCTAAGAACTCCGTCCCACAAGGTAAGCCCATATTTGTAATTTCGGACAGCAAAGTACGTGCCATGCGAAGACCTTTATTGATATTATAAGAGTTATCAAGATCTGGATCATTAACTAGTCCTTTCCAACCTATAGTTGTACGAGGTTTTTCAAAGTATACTCGCATAATGATAAGGATTTCTTTTTGAAATTTTTTGACTTGTTCTTTTAGCTTTTTAGCATATTCTACGGCAGCTTCTGTGTCATGAATAGAGCAAGGTCCGACTATAACAGCAACTCTATCATCCTTACCATGAATAATTTCTGCCATTTCTTTACGAGACTTTTTGACAGTTTCATAAGAAGTCTTTAAAAGAGGCATATCTTGGATTAGAACTTCCGCTGGAATCAATACTTTTTCCTTTTTAATATTTATATTTGAGACTTTATCAAAGTTTTTATCACCTATCATTTAGAGATTTCCTTATAATTTTTATTCTTATTTTCTTTTACCAAAAAGACCTGGCATATTTCCCATACCTTGCATAGCAGACATACGTTTCATCATATTAGCCATACCTCCTTTTTTACCAACTACACTTTTCATCATTTTTTTCATTTGTGTATGTTGTTGTAGAAGTTTGTTAAGGTCTTGTATTGTTGTTCCAGATCCTTTAATAATTCTTTGTTTTCTACTGTGTTTAATTAATTCAGGTTTCTTACGCTCAAGTGGAGTCATTGAGTCTATCATAGCTTCAATTTTTTTGAACATTTCATCACCAACATTACCTAGCATATTTGCTGGCATATTTGGTAATTTAGACATGATTGAGCCAACACCGCCCATACTTTTCATCTGTTGGATTTGGCCTTTAAAGTCTTCTAAGTCAAAGTTTTTACCACTTTTAAGCTTCTTAGTTAATTTTTCAGCAGATTTTTTTTCTGTTTTTTGCTCAATACTTTCAATCAAACTAAGAACATCACCCATTCCTAGTATTTTAGAAGCTACTCTATCTGGGTGGAATGGCTCTAATGCGTCTGTTTTTTCTCCAGTACCTAAAAACTTAATTGGCTTACCTGTGATTTCTCTAATTGAAAGAGCAGCACCACCTCTAGCATCACCATCAGTCTTTGTAAGAATAACACCTGTTAACTCTAAAGCATCATTGAATGCTTTGGCAGTAACAGCAGCATCTTGACCTGTCATACTATCTACAGTGAAGAATGTCTCTATTGGGTTTGCAATTTTATGGATTTGTTTTATTTCATCCATCATATTACTATCAATATGCAATCTACCAGCAGTATCTATTATCAGAACATCTATTAATTTTGTTTTAGCAGTTTTAATAGCTTCTGTAACAATATAGTCAGGTTTCTGAGATACATCAGATTCAAAAAAATCTATGTTTAAACTATTTGCAAGAGTTCTTAATTGATCAATAGCAGCAGGGCGGTAAATATCGGCACTGACTACCATTACTTTTTTCTTGTGTTGCTCTTTTAAATATTTAGCAAGCTTAGCTGTAGATGTTGTTTTACCAGCACCTTGTAAACCAGCCATTAGTATCACAGCAGGAGGCTGTGTTTTTAAGTTAATGGGTACAGCTTCTTCACCTAATGCTTTTTCTATTTCTTTCTTTACAAATGAAATGAATGTTTGGTCTGGTGTAAGGCTTTTTTTAACTTCTTCACCTATGGCTCTTTCTTTTATATTTTCTATAAATTTTTTGACCACTGGTAACGCAACATCTGCCTCCAAAAGAGAAACCCTGATGTCACGCAAGGCTGACTGTATATTTTCTTCTGTTAAAGAAGTTTGTCCTTTTATCTTCTTAAATGAAGACTGTAATTTATCTGATAAACTAGTAAACATATTTCAATAAGTTTTCAGCTCTTATGAGCACAATTATCACAATAGAGAAAATATTAACATTTTTAGAATAAATATACTATCTAACAGACTATACTAACAGCTATTATTAGGAATAATATTAAACATATAAGTATGTAAGTGTAATTTTTTGCTTTGATAAAAAAGATAAGTTCTAAAAGAATCCTTAAAACTGGCGTTACTATTATCAAAAAGATTCCAAAATTAACGATATTTTTTGCAATTTCGCTACTTCCAAAAATAGCATCTATAGCACCTAGACAGATTATAAAAACAGCTAATGATAGATTTAATTTTATAACACGATATACGACATTATCTTTGATCATATAAATCCTTTAATTATCATTTGTAATGCTGAAATAAATAAAACTATAAAAAATGTAAGTCTTAAAACTCTTGTTGAAATATGAGGCATAATTTTAGAGCCTATAGTAGCCCCTAATAAAGTACCTAAAGCAACAGGAGCCGTTATAGAACTATCAATATATCCTGCAAAATAATACGTTGAAGTTGCCGCAAATGCAGTAATACCCATAATGAAATTACTAGTAGATGCACTAACTTTAAAAGGTATTTTCATAACTTTATCCATAGCAATTACTTTAAAAATACCAGCACCAATGCCCAGCAACCCCCCAATAAACCCAGCTCCAGACATAAATATAAAACCAAGTATAGGATGTTGGACACTATATTGATGCTTTATTTTATCTACAGCAAACGAGTCATTAAGTTGAAGTTTTTCAGCAATGATCGATACTTTGGTAGTCTTTTGAATAAAATTATTATTTTGTTTCTTTTTTATAAAACTCAAAACCGCCACTACAAATAAAATTCCACCGAATATAAGAAATAATGCTTGTGATTTTAGTGTTAGGGCTAGTTTAGCACCAAAAATAGCTCCTATAGCAGTTGCTAATGCTAAAAATAACCCTAGCTTTTCTTTGGTTAATCCATGAGATTTTAAAGAGACAAGAGATGTTGCAGTTGATGTACAGATTATAGCTACTAAAGATGCTCCTATAGCATAATGAAGAGGTACATCTAATACAGTTGATAGTAGAGGAGTTATTACCAAAGCTCCTCCAATACCGATGATAGCACCTATGCCGCCTCCTAAGACAGCTACTACAAATATTACTAGCTCAAAGAAAAAGAATTTTTCCACTATGGAATGCTTAAATATTGGAATTTTGATAATAAATTATAACCTTTTAATAACTATTTTTTCAAAAGATTTGAGTTTTTAAATAATTCCTTTTAAAATAGATGCTGTTTTGTGTAACTATTAAAAAGTAATTTAACCGGAGATGAGGCCAATATGGCAAAAGAAGATTGTATAGAAATGGAAGGAGTTGTTTTAGAAGCTCTTCCAAACACAATGTTTAGGGTAGAACTTGAGAATGGGCATGTTGTAACAGCCCATATCTCGGGTAAAATGAGAAAAAACTATATTCGTATATTAACTGGAGATAAGGTAGTAGTTGAAATAACTCCTTATGACTTAACTAAAGGTCGTATTAAGTTCCGTAGTAAATAATCCTCTTTATTTAATCTAGTCACTCATAAGCTTTATAGAAATTATAAGACCATATTCTCTAATACTAGAAGAATAGGGGTTATGATTGTCATCGTTAGGCCAATAGTTATAGCTAATGGAACTATTTTATTACCATAATTATTTCTAAGGATTGGTAAGCAGAAATCCATAGCTGTATTAGCAGCATATCCGACCATCTCTACAGAAAAGTATTGTTTGAGTAATGGTACCATCGCGATTACTAGTATTTCTCGTAAGAAATCAACCATAAATGTTATCATTCCATAATATTCACCAATGAAGTCAGTATTTAAGACAACTGATAAAGAGTACCAGCCTAAGCCTGAGCTGATCATGATACTTTGTTTGACTGGTATATTAATCATATAACTGATCAAAATAGCTGAAATTATCGATGTTGCAATTACTATAACAACCACGGACATAGCTAATTTATTTTTAAAGAGACTTATAAGTGATATATTTTCAAATCTTAATAAACCACCAATAATCAGCATAAGAAGTAATAACATTACAAATACAATGTCGTTTATAAGTGAAGTAATATTTATGTTAATAATTTCACCTAGTACATAACCTATAACTAAATATATTAGATACTTGCTTGCTTTGAGGATTGTAATAAATAGATTTTCTTTAGCTTGACTTATGTTATCAGATACAAAGTGAGCTTTTATACTAGGATCTTTCTTACAAAAAACAAAAATCCCTAATATATTAGCAACTGTAATAATTATAATGTATATCAAACTTATACCTATAACTTCTAGAACTATAGTATTTGTATTAGTAAATATACTAAAATTATAACCTAGTAAAAAAATTATAGAAATTACAATAATGTCTAATGATAAGTTTATAAGTCTTATAACTTTTAATGATTGTGAGAAATTAAAAATATAATAGCCAATAATTAGGAATATAAAGAGAATTAATGATTCAAGCATTAGATATTTTTAAGTTTGATCTTTCTATAAACCATGAATAATACTACAGGAAGAATTGATAGTACAAAACATATTGATAACATTTGAATAAATTCAAAAGGATTTTGATATAAATTATCAGGCGGAATAAAACCAACTATTACACAAGAGATCGTTCCTACAATACCTAAGATACAAACAAAAACCATACCAAATTTACCGCCAGGGATATTAAAGTCCTCTGTATTCTTCATAGATTCTTTACTCGATAACTTTAGCTTCAATGCTGCAAAGAACATCATCAGGTACATCAAAGAGTAAATTTGTGTACTTAAAGCAGTAAGAAGCCAATAGTAGGCTTGAACTGATGGTACAAGCTCTAGCAGAAGACATATTATTGTCATAATAACTGCTTGTAATATAAGGATACCACTTGGTACATCATGCTTATTAGTTTTGTCTAGAGCATCAGGCAAAAAATGATCGTCTGCAGCTTGTAACAAACCTCGAGCAGGTGAAATCATCCAATTGATCATAGACCCTATAGACCCTATGAAAATCATTAGTCCTAGAACATAATAGAAAAACATAGGTATGCCTAAGCTTTCTAGATAAACTTTAAAAGTCTTAATTGTTCCATGTACAACATCTATTTCAGATTGAGGAAATATTATAGCTACTGCCAAAGCACCTAATACCATAGTAAATACAATGAAAACCACTGAAATTAATAGAGCTAATGGGAATGTTTTTTTAGGGTTTGCAACATTTCTTATGTGAACTGTTGCTAATTCAAGTCCTAAAAAAGAAGCAATTATTGCTGTCAACCCCATCCAAGACTCGGTAGATGTAAAGCTAGGGATTAAATTACCTAATTCAAAATGAATGTTTATAGTATAGCTATTTAATAACCATATTAATGCGAAAATAACCATAAGCAGCATAGGTACTACCATACCAAAAAATGTACAGGCGCTTGCAAAAATCGCAGAAACACGTAAACCTTTGAGATTTAGAATAGTCAAAGACCAAAAAACTACTGTAATAAAAATAATAGTAAATTTAATATTCTGTGCTAGATCAGGATTGAATATATATGCAATAGTTCCTGCAATAAATGTTAGTATACTTGGGAACCATATTAAAGTATTGATCCATTGGAACCATATTGCCAACATTGCTATATTAGGACCAAAAGCTTTTTTTACCCAACCATACACACCTTCTTCACCCTTAGCAGTATATGTTGCTGTCATTTCCGCTGATACTAAAGCTACAGGAGCTAGAAACAAAAATACTGCGACAATAAAAAAGAAAAATATATAAGTTCCTGAAGTAGCAGTAGAAGGAAGGTTTCTTATATTATCAATTGCTCCTGTCATTAATAATATAAGCAGAATTAAACCAATTTTTTCTTTTCCGGTTGAGTTTGATACCATGGGTTATATATGAACAAATTATACGATAGATTTATATTAACCTAACCACATATATATTATCAATATTTTATGCGATGTATAAAGGCATTACTTGAAAAAGTTTTTCAAGGGTCTGCAATGCACTTTTATTGTCAACTTTTATAACTAGTCTATCTCCATCATTAATGAGAGAATTATCAGTAAAAAATTTAGGAGTATTATCATCTTTCATAATCGCTAATATTTGTAAGCCACTTGGCAGTTTTAGATCTGTTATTTTTTTGCCAATAACTGTAGACATGTTTTCTTGACCATGTACTTTTAGCTCTACAAACATCTCCTCACTATCTTCAACTTCATACATTTTAAGCATATCTACCTGAGTTAGAAACGCTTTGATTGTTGTGTATGAGAAATTATGAGGAGAAATTGAGATATCTATAAGTTTCAAATCTCTAGTTATATCATAGTATTCAGAACTATTTACAGTAGCAACTGTTTTTTGAGCACCAAGTTTTTTTGCCAAAATTGACGACATGATATTTATCTCATCGGAGTTAGTTAAGGCAAAAAACATATCTGCTTCATCAATACCCTCAGCAACTAATAAATTATTATTTACAGGATTGTAATGTAAAATTGTAGACTTTGATAACTCATTCAGAGCAAATTCACACTTTTCAGCATTAGGATCAATCATTTTTATTATATAGCCTTTATTTTCCAATGATTTTGCAAGGGTGATACTTGCATAGTTGATCCCAGCAATGAAAATCTTTCTAATATTTGCTTTTTTAGGCTGAAAAATTGATAGAATTTGAGAAGAGTATGCTTTTTCTGACAAATACATAACTCTATCACCTGGTTCAACTAGAATATCAGTGTCGTCTATATCTAACTTTTTACCATTTCTATGTACTGAAATTATGTCAACTTTAATATCACCTAAACCTAAGTATATATCTTTAACAGACAAGCCTATTAGCGGTGAGTCTTGTGAAACCTCAACTCCAACCAGTTGGATACGCTTATCAAAAAATGATGAAATAAAATACGCCCCTGATAAAAAAAATAGCTGTTCTAGTCTCTTAGTTGTTTCAAAAAATGATTTTATAACTAAGTCGATATTATTAAGCAGTTTTGGGAATCTATTATATTCTGTATCACGGATTCGAGCTATTTTGTATGGAGTCTTATAAAGTTTATAAGCCATATCACATACAGCTATATTGGTTGTATCATTAGATGTTACCGCTATGATCATATCTGTATCTTTAAAATTAGCTTCCATCATTATGTTAGGTTTTGTAACATCTCCAATAATCGTTTGGACATCAAAAGCAGAAGATATAAACCCAAGTTTTTCTTCATCTAAATCGATTATAGAAACCTGATGATCCAGACTTAATCTCTGTGTCAAATATATTCCAAGTTGTCCTGCGCCTAAAATAGCTATTCTCATAATTAGTTGTTATAATAACAAATGTAGTATTTAACTATTTACAAATACTAGTCTAAGGTTTAAAAATAATCAATTTTTTAATTTACTTTAAGCATTATAAATATTATTATATTCACAATATGATACTAAATTAGTATAGATTAGAGTTAATTATGCTAAAAATAAGTAAATTACTCGACTACGGTTTGCTAGTAGTTGTAACAATTGCTGAAAATAACTCAAATCCTTATAGTGCTGCAAAAATTGCAGAAACCACGGGACTAAATATTCCTACAGTAAGAAAGTTGTTAAATCAGCTTTCAATATCAAATGTTGTAGTCTCAAAGCGCGGTATAGAAGGTGGATACACACTTGTTGATGATCCTCAAAATATTACTGTATTAGATGTGGTTAGATCTGTAGAAAAGGATGTAAATCTTACAGAGTGTTGTGATTTACAAAAAAAGTGTAGTATAGGAAACTGTACCGTAAGTAGTTATTGGAAAGTGTTGAATAACCAACTGTTAGATTTACTTTCAAGAACATCAATCTATGATATTGTCAACAAGAAGGGCAAAAGTTAAGATATGAGCGAAAATTTAGATAAAATCATTGAACAAGATTATGAACATGGTTTTGTAACTGAAGTAGAAGCTGAGACTATCGATGCAGGTCTTAATGAAGATGTAATCCGTCTGATATCTGCGCGAAAAAATGAACCTGAATTTCTACTAGAGTGGCGCCTCAAAGCGTATCATAAATGGTTAGAAATGAAATCACCGAAATGGGCAGATTTGAACTATCCTCCGATTGACTTTCAAGCCATAAGCTATTATTCATCGCCAAAATCATTAAAAGATCATCCTAAAAGTTTAGATGAGGTAGATCCAGAAATTATTGATACATATAATAAGCTTGGTATTCCTTTGCATGAGCAAGAGATGCTAGCTGGAGTTAAAAACATAGCTGTTGACGCTGTATTTGATTCAGTTTCAGTTGTAACAACATTCAAAGAAAAATTAGCTGAAGCAGGGGTAATATTTTGTCCTATTTCAGAAGCTGTACAAAAGCACCCTGAACTGGTGCAAAAATACCTAGGTTCTGTAGTACCTCAAGGTGATAACTTTTTTGCAGCTTTAAATTCTGCGGTTTTTAGTGATGGCTCATTTGTATATATTCCTAAAGGTGTGACTTGCCCTATGGAACTGTCAACATACTTCAGAATAAATGCAATGAATACAGGACAGTTTGAAAGAACATTAATTGTTGCAGATGAAGGCAGTTATGTTAGTTATTTAGAAGGATGTACTGCACCAATGCGTGATGAAAATCAGCTTCATGCAGCAGTGGTTGAGTTAGTAGCCTTAGATGGGGCTGAAATTAAGTATTCTACAGTACAAAACTGGTACCCAGGAGATAAAGAAGGTAAAGGTGGTATATACAACTTTGTTACTAAGAGAGGTGTTTGTCATAAGAACGCAAAAATCTCTTGGACACAAGTTGAAACCGGCTCTGCTATTACATGGAAATACCCTTCAGTAGTATTACGTGGAGATAACTCAATTGGTGAATTCTATTCTGTAGCCTTAACTCGTCACGCTCAACAAGCTGATACTGGTACGAAAATGATTCATCTTGGCAAAAATACTAAGAGTACGATTATCTCAAAAGGTATTTCTGCAGGTAAAGCTTCTCAAGCCTATAGAGGACTTGTGAGAATATCACCTAATGCCTCTAATGCTAGAAACTTTTCTCAATGCGACTCATTACTTATAGGGCATAATTGTGGTGCGCATACATACCCGTATATAGAAAATAAGAGTAATTCATCTCAAATTGAACATGAAGCTACAACTTCAAAGATCTCTGATGATCAGCTTTTCTACTGTAAGCAAAGAGGTCTTTCGGAAGAAGATGCAATTGCTATGATTGTTAATGGTTTTTGTAAAGAAGTATTTAAAAAGTTACCACTTGAGTTTGCAGTTGAAGCTCAAAAACTAATGGAAGTTAGTTTAGAAGGTGCTGTTGGTTAAACTTTAGAATTATATAAGTTAAAAGGTTAATAAAATGTTATTAGAAATTAAAGATTTACATGTAAGTGTTGGCGAACAAAAGAAACAGATTCTAAAAGGCTTAAATCTAAAAGTTAACAAAGGTGAAGTCCATGCAATTATGGGACCTAATGGAGCTGGTAAAAGTACACTAAGTAATGTTTTAGCTGGTAAAGATGGCTATGAGATTACTCAAGGGTCGATAACATTTAACGGTAAAGATTTAGATGATCTATCTATATCCGAAAGAGCCGCAGCAGGTATCTTTTTAAGCTTACAGTATCCTATTGAGATTCCTGGTGTTAGTAATGTTCAATTTTTAAAGACAGCTGTAAATAGCATTAGAAAGCAAAATGGCGAAGAAGAAATCAATGCTATAGATTTTATGAAAAAGCTAAAAGCAAATATGCAAGTTCTAAAAATAGATCAGAAATACATGTCGCGTGGAGTTAATGAAGGCTTCTCAGGTGGAGAGAAAAAACGTAATGAAATGCTACAACTAATGATGCTTGAACCTAAGCTTGCTATCTTAGATGAAACTGATTCTGGACTAGATATTGATGCTCTTCAGGTGGTATCTCAAGGTGCAAATAATATGAGATCTGACGATAGAAGCTTTTTGGTAATTACTCACTACCAAAGACTCTTAGATCATATACAACCTGATTTTGTTCATGTTTTAGCTGATGGTAAAATTGTCAAAACAGGTGGTAAAGAGCTAGCTCTTGAGCTAGAAGAAAAAGGATATTCTTGGTTAAATAGCTAAAGGTTGATAATAATGTTAATAGATAATAAATCTCTACCAACTACTAGACAAGAAAGCTGGAAATATACTAACTTAGCTACTATATATAGCAAAAGTGGCATATCTGAAATGCTTAAAGATTCTCCTAAATCTAAAGATTATTTAGAAGGTTTTAAATTTGATACGGAAGAAAATGTTGTAATAATACTAGATGGTGTTTTAGCTATTGATTACAACAAAAAACTGAATCATATTAGTGCTTTAGAGCTACATAGAGATCAAAGAACTATGTCTAAGTTAGCAATAGAAAATTCTAAACACTTGGCTATAAGTATACCTAAAGATACTAAAGATTCTTTAAGTCTAATTTTTATAAATACTGATATGGCTAAAGATAAGCTAACAAATATATCTCTAAAATTAGACGTTGATATGTTTGCAAATCTAGATTTAGATATCGACTTTGTCAGTCTTACAGAAAATTCAGCCATAAACCTGTTTTTAGACATAAATATTGCAGAATCAGCAAAAGTAAACTTCACAAACAATGCTGATAATCCAAATAATACTCAGTTAATTACTACAGCTAATTATCTAATCAATTTAGATCGCGCTGCTGAATTTAATGGATTTAACTTATTGAATAAGGATGCACTTCTTAGAAATGATTTTGTAGTAAATCTAAATAAGCCGTACTCTAGATTTGATATCAGAGGATTATATTTAGTAAATGATAATGCTATTGCTAATGCATGTTTTTTAGTTAATCATAATGCATCTCACACATATAGTAATGTAAACTTCCGAGGTGTAGCTAATGGTAGCTCTAAAGCATGGTTTAATGCAAAAGCAGTCGTAAATAAAGGTATAGAGCAAATTCAAGCTTTTCAGAACAATAAAAATATCCAATTAAGTAATAAAGCTGAGATTAATACAAAACCAGAATTAGAGATCTTCTCTGATGATGTAGTGTGTACACATGGTGCTACAATAGGGGAGCTTGATAAAGATGCTCTTTTTTATTTACAGTCTAGAGGATTGTCTTTAGAAAGTGCTCAGCATTTACTTTTAGAGAGCTTTGTTAAATCTCAATTAACATCAGATGATTTCCCATTTGAAAATGAAATGAAAGAGCAAATCTTAGAGGCATTAGATGATATTCTTCACGATATAATATAATTCTTAGTAACAATTGCTACATTTGAACCTGATTAATATCTCATTATCTGCTAGACTAAATTTATATAAGTGTTTTCTAAAGGACGTATATATGAAAAAGTTAGTTCTATTTTGTTTGATTGGGTTTGTTAGCTCTGTCTCTCTTGCCGTAGCAGCATCAGATAACTGTGCCGAGTACAACACCATTAAGTATACAACTCAAGGTGAAACCACGATAAAGAGTGATAGCATACTTGTCGAAGTGACTGGTTATGCAACAACTTCATTAGATAAACAAAATAGTATAGAAAATCAAATTACAGATAGTATCAACAACATTGTAAAGTCTGACTGGAAAGTCAAAAACATTGAACAAAATACTAACAATAGCGGTGCTATCAATATTACGATACAACTTCAATCTAGAATTTCTCAAAGTGATTTGAATAAGTTACAACAAGCAATTGAAAATCAAGACAGATCTTCTGGAAAAAGATTAGCTGTAAAAGTATTAGATTATAATCCTCCTGCTAAAGAAGTCGAGGCTGCAAAACAAAAACTTATGATACAACTTTTTAAGGATACAAAGGATTATCTTACTAATTTTAATAAACAGACTAATAGTAACTATATTATTCAATCAGTACAGTATATTGATACAGACGGATATAAGCCTAGAAATACAGTTATGTTAATGAAAACAGCAGCTTATAATGAAAATGATGCAAATAGCTATAATCCAGTAGCTGTATCTCAGGATATTAATATAAGAGCAAATGTAACATTTATGGAGAGATAGTATGGCATTAAGCAAAGTAATAAAAACTGATGAAGCTAGCTTTGATAAATTAATAAGTAGTTCTGCAAAACCTATATTAGTAGACTTTTATGCAGATTGGTGCGGTCCTTGTAAGACTTTATCGCCGATACTTGATCAGCTATCAAAAGATTATACAGGAGCTGTGATTGTCAAAGTCAATGTCGATGATAATCAAAGTCTAGCAGCTAAATTTGGCATAAGAAGTATACCAACTATGATAATTTTCAAAGCAGGTCAGCCTGTAGAAACGCTTACTGGTGTCCATACAGGTAGCCAATTAGAGCAAAAGCTAAAGGCTTATGAATAATAGTTCTAATTTAGATCTTTGTGAATGGTATTTTACAACTAAATTTGAAGTTCCTATATTACCTAGCAGGTATCCTAACCAATTTGCGATTATTACAGCATACAATCCATTTAATCAGCTTCTTGCAGATCAAGAAAATTTAGCTAGAAATCAAATATTAAGAAATCAATTAGAAAAGTCATATAGTTGGCTCTATGAAATTAATGGTTTTGATAAGTCATCTAAGCACAAAGAAAATGGTTTTATGTTTGATGCTAAATCGCTTGATGAAGCTTGTAATTTAGGTGCGGAATTTTCGCAGGATGCGATCTATTATGTAATTAATAATATTTTGTATGTTTCAAAATGTGAAAAATCAAAAAGATATCTCACGAAAGTAGGGGACTTTCAAAGTAGAGTTTACTGATTTTTATAAAATAGCTTATAACATAATGAAAATAGAATAATTAAACCAATTCCTGAATAAATAACCATGCGTTGATCAGGGTCCCAGAACATTCCTAATATTACAAAAAAATTAAACAATATGCTCAAATACGGGATTAATGGAAAAGCCCATGCTTTGAATTTGAGATTTTTAATTTGTTCTGAAGAAAGAGATTTTCTAAAGTAGATATGACATAAACTAATAATTATCCAAATCATACATCCAACCATACCTGAAGATGAAACTACAAGTATAAATATTTTCTCAGCACCAATAAATTTTGTAATCAAACAAAGACAAGAAAGTATAGCTACAAATATGACGCCATATATAGGAACTTGTTTTTTGCTGAGTTTTGTAAATATTTTTGGTGCTTGTTTATCTGAAGCCATAGACCACATAAGCCTTGCACAAGTATAAAAACACGAGTTTACAGCTGATAAACTTGCTGTAAGAATCACAAGTTGCATAATGGTATCGACATACTTAATATTGACTAGTTGCAACACTGTAATAAAAGGAGTATTAGCTACGCTAGAGTCTTTATATGGAATAATATAAGCTATTATGAATGATGATAATACAAAAAAAAGTAATACTCTAATAGCTACACTTTTTATTGCTTTACGAATATTTCTTTCAGGATTACTTGTCTCTCCCGCAGTAATACCAACTAGTTCGGCTCCTTGGAATGTACATACTATAATAACTAGACCAAATAAAAATGCTTTGTATCCATTTGGAAATAAACCATCTGCATAGAAATTTACTAAGCCTGAAATTGGCCTATTAGTATTTAAATATCCTGTTATAATTCCAATACCAATTAGTATGAATATTATAATAGTTATGATTTTTATTGCAGATAACCAAAATTCAATTTCTGCGAAGACTTTTACGGCACATAAATTTAATAAACTTATGATAAATATAGTAACTATACAAAACTGCCAAACGCTAATAGCAGGGTAAAAGTTATGACATATAATCCCAGCAGCAATAAGACCTCCAGCAGCCGCTGTAAGCCAATTTATTAGGTATAACCAGCCAGTCAAAAAGCCTGAGTATGGCGAAATAAATCTAGTAGCATAGTTTTGAAAGGAACCACTTACAGGTATCTCTATAGCCATTTCTGCAAGACTTATCATTACTAGCATCATGATTATCCCACCAATTAGAAATCCTAGTACAGTACCAAATGCACCAACTGAGTTTAGAATACTACCTATACCAAGAAAAAAACTTGCTGAGATAGTACCTCCAAGAGATATCATAACTATATGGCGTGATAATATATCTCTTTTTAAATTATTCTTGTCGTCCATATTAAAAACTTCAGAAATATTTCAACTATATGAATTATTCCATAACCTAAGTCTTTAACAAAATATTTAAATATCAAAATAATAAGAAATATTAATTAGCAAAACTAATTGTGTGATTTACTGATACTTAATTATTATATAAAATAATCAACAAGCTTAATTATACATTTAGTCCAAAATGATAAACTCTATATCTCCAGAAACAATGATGCTCATTATACAAATATGTGCAGTAGCTTTAATAATTACATCTTTGATTGTTTCAGTTTTATTTATTTTATCGCAACAGAAATTAGCAAAAGCTTTAGTTACTGTAAATAGTGGTGAGCAAATACACCCAGCATGGCTATGGACTCAACTAATACCAATATGGTCATATATAGCATTAGTGGTAACAGCTGTAAAGTTAGATGAGCAAACTAAATTATATAATCAAACGCACAAAAAAAAATTAAAATTTAAAGCTTCACTTGTATATTGGTATGTGGGATTGACTTTATTAAATATAGTTCCCGTAATCAATATAATAGTAGGCATAGCAACAATTGCTATATTTATAATAATTTGGGCAAATATATCTAAATCAACTAAGATTATTACTGCGGAATAATAAAATATACAAATTCGCATAATATATATTATGTTAAATTACATGCTTCCTTCTAGATAATTAATTTATATTCTAACCTTTTCACAAAATGCTTAATTATTGACTGATACTAACTATCGTATAAGTAATCTTGTTGTAACATTGTTATTACTTCTAAACTTGCTGGAAGAAACTTATAATTATTAAGCTCAAGAATGTTTATACATTTTAATTGTTGGTTTTCCTTAGCATAAGGTTTACCTTCATAATCCTTAATTATAAAAAACTCTAGATTAACTTCATCGTTATCTTTATTTATATGTTTTTTGCGAAAATAAAAACTTACTGATTTGGCTATTACGCCAACTTCTTCATAAACCTCTCTTCTTATACATTGTTCAAAAGTTTCATTTTTTTCTACCTTACCACCAGGAAATTCCCAGTAGTCACTATAGCTTTGAAACTTTTGTCTTAGACTTATATAGACTTTAGCACTTTGTTCATCTAAAATTATCGCCACTGCGGCATTTATTTTTGCCATTTTTTACAAAAAATTTTTATACTTAAGAAATATAATATGTTCCAAAACCATAAAAGTGAAATTTTATTAGCAACTCCACTTATCAAAGATGATGCTATATTTACTAAATCTGTAATTTATCTATGCCAAAATGATCGTCATGGTGCTATGGGTTTGATTATCAATAAACCTTTAAGTGATACACTAAAAGATGTTTTTGAAGAATTAGAGATTCCTCATAACAATACATTTAATGAGATTTTAGATTACCCTCTTTATATGGGTGGCCCTATTAGTCCCCATAAAATCATGATTTTGCATACTACAAATGGCAGAAACTATAGCTCTACAATTAAACTAGATGAAGGTCTTGCTATAACTGCTTCTATGGATATTCTGGAAGATTTAGCAAATAATATTTTACCTGAGTATTTTTTGCCAGTAGTTGGCTATAGTTGCTGGACAGCTGATCAACTTACGGATGAAATAAAATCCAATGATTGGATTGTAACAAGTAAATTAAGCAAAAAAATATTATTTAATCATGAGAATAAAGTAAAATGGCAAAACCATATTGAACATGCTGGCTATACTTTACAAAGTCTAGATAGTTTATTCAAAAACATAGGGAATTGCTAATGTTTCAATCTTTAATAGCAATAGATTATGGTAAAGCTAGAATTGGATTAGCTAGTGGGCAAATGATTACCAAAACAGCTACTCCTATAGGTACAGTTGAAGCCTATGATGGAGTGCCTAACTGGATTGAGCTTGATAAGATTATTAAACGCTGGAATCCTTCTGATATTATTATAGGATTACCATTAGATACTCAAGATTTTGAAACAGATATTACAAAAGCAGCTAAAGATTTTGCTAAAGAAGTTAAAGAACGCTATAAAAGAAATATTCATCTTATCAATGAAGCATATTCAACTCGTGAAGCAAGATGGCGTTTAGAAGAAGTAAAAAGTAAAAAAGTATCACATATAAAAGTAGATGCCTTGGCAGCTTGTGTAATCTTAGAAACTTGGATGGCAGAGAATTAAGCTTATTTTAGATAAATACTGTTAAATATTTCTTTTGGGCTAAGTAAATACTATATCATAATAAACTTCCTAGATATTTTACTCATTTTCAAATAAAATTAAGCAATTATATTTTCAATAAATTATTAACTGGAATTAATATCTAAATGAGCGAATATAACTTTACTCAGATTGAGCAACAAGCTCAAGAATATTGGCGTGAAAATGATTCTTTTAAAGCTGTAGAAGATAAAAATAAAGAAAAATTCTATTGTTTGTCAATGTTACCATATCCAAGTGGTACCCTTCATATGGGACATGTGCGTAATTATACAATTGGAGATGTAATTGCAAGATATCAAAAAATGCAAGGTAAAAATGTTCTTCACCCTATGGGCTGGGATGCTTTTGGATTGCCTGCCGAAAATGCTGCAATAAAACACAAAAAATCTCCTTATGAATGGACAAAAAGCAATATTGCATATATGAGATCACAGCTAGATTCTCTTGGGTTTAGCTTTGATTGGTCTAGAGAAATAGCGACTTGTGATGAAGATTATTATAAATGGGAACAATGGTTCTTTATTCAACTATACAAAAAAGGCTTAGCATACCGTAAAAATTCAGTAGTTAATTGGGATCCTGTTGATCAAACAGTACTTGCAAATGAGCAAGTGGTTGATGGCAGAGGTTGGAGATCTGGAGCTTTGGTAGAGAAGAAAGAAATTCCTCAATGGTTCTTGAAAATCACAGATTATGCAGATGAACTTCTAAAAGATATTGACCAGTTAGATGGTTGGCCAGAAGCTGTGAAGACTATGCAGACTAACTGGATTGGCAAATCAAAAGGTCTGACTGTTAAGTTTAAAATTCAAAATTCTGATCAAGAAATTGAGGTATTTACAACTCGTCCAGATACTCTTATGGGAGTTAGCTATCTGGGTATAGCACCTGAGCATCCTCTTGCTCTTGAACAAGCAGAAACTAATGTTGAGTTAGCCTCTTTTATAGAGGAATGTAAGAAATTATCAACTATGGAAGCTGATTTGGCTACTCAAGAAAAGAAAGGTTTCAAAACTTCTATAAAAGTAATCCACCCTATTTCTGGTGAAACTGTAGATGTATGGGTAGCAAACTTTGTTCTTATGGGATATGGCTCTGGAGCTGTAATGTCAGTCCCAGCACATGATCAAAGAGATTGGGAATTTGCACAAAAATATAATATTGCTCTAAAACAAGTTATTAAGCCTAGTGATAATAAGTCAAAATTAGACTTAGATAAAGAAGCCTTTACAGAAAAAGGTATTTTGACTAACTCTGGAGAGTTTGATGGCTTGAATTTCAAAAAAGCATATCAAGCAATGAAAAAATACCTTTTTGATAACAATAAAGGCTATGAAACTACAAACTTTAGAATTCATGATTGGGGTATCTCACGTCAAAGATTCTGGGGATGTCCTATTCCTATGATACATTGTAATGACTGTGGTGTTGTTCCTGAAAAAGAAGAAAATCTACCAGTTAAATTACCAACAAATGTAACTCTTACAGAAGCTGGGTCTCCATTAAAAGATATGCCTGAGTTTCTAGATGTTGCTTGTCCAAAATGTGGAAAACCTGCTAAAAGAGAGACCGATACGTTTGATACATTCTTTGAATCATCTTGGTATTATGCACGATATACATGCCCTACTGCTAATAAAATGCTAAATGAAGAAGCTAATTATTGGTTGCCAGTTGATAAATATATTGGCGGTATTGAACATGCTATTATGCACCTGCTTTATGCAAGATTTTTCCATAAATTAATGCGAGATGAAGGTTTAATAACTTCTGATGAGCCATTTAAAAACCTACTAACACAAGGTATGGTGCTAAAAGATGGCGCTAAAATGTCTAAATCTAAGGGCAATACTGTTGATCCTCAAGAGCTTATTGATAAATATGGTGCTGATACTGTTAGGTTATTTAGTATGTTTGCAGCGCCTCCTGAGCAATCACTTGAATGGTCAGAAACTGGTGTTGATGGAGCTAATAAGTTCCTACGTAAAGTATATAATTATGCTTATACAAATAAAGAGATATTAGCAAAAAATGTCACTATAGATACTGGGGCATTATCAAAAAATGATAAAAAAGCTCGTTATGAGATCTATGCTAATTTGAAACAAGCTATTTTTGATTTTGAAAAGAGTCAATTTAATACAGTTGTTTCAGCATGTATGAAAATCTTAAATACGCTTAACAATTATGATAATTTATCAAATAGTGTTAAGTCGGAAGGCTTTAGTATTTTATTAAGAATACTATCACCCTTCACACCACATATTTGTCATTATTTATGGCAAGAGATCGGTCTAGGAGATGATATTCTACATACTAAATTCCCAATAGTTGATGAGAAAGCTCTTGAAAAAGATGAGTTTCTTTTAATTGTACAGATAAATGGTAAGGTTAAAGCAAAACTTGAGTTAGATGCCTCATTAACAAAAGATCAAGTTGAACAAGAGGTATTAGATGATGAGCATATCAAAACTTTTATCGAAAATAAGCAAATAATAAAAGTTATATATGTGCCTCAGAAATTAATCAATATTGTAGTCAAATAGGTATATACAATGATAAAAAACTATACTAAGACCTTATATTTATTAATAATTGCTACATTATTATCAGGTTGTGGATTCCACCTTCGTGGTGACCTTGCTGATGGTAATGCTGGAAATTTTAGTAGCCTTATTGATACTAAGTTCTATATTTATAATGCAGGTGGGGCACCTCAAAGCTTAATTAACGAGTTAAGACGTAGGCTTATAGGATATGGTGCTGTTGTTATAAGAAGTAAAAAACAAGAAAAGTACGCTGATTATATAATAAATATCCAGGGTGCAACCAAGAATACTCAAATGACTAGTATCGTGGGTGGTGCATCAAATAACACATTCCTTGCTATTTACACAATAACATATAATGTTGTTAAACCTAATGTCAAAACACCTGTTGTTCCTGATAGTACTGTTAATGCACAAATGTTCTGGCAATCAAACTCAAGTACACAATTAGCTCAGAATAATGAACTAGTTAGAATCTGGGGTTATTTACAATCTGATTTACTAACAAGAATAGTTCTTCAAGTTGCAGAATTATTACCTAGTAAAGAGACAAAATAGAAAACTAAGGAAGTTTGATATAATGGATATTTTAAAGGAATATTATATAAAGTTGACAAACGATTCTACGTTAACGGTAGTCTTGAGTTTTATGGTATTATTGTTAGCTGTTCTATTCTTCTCATGGCTTATAAATAAGATAATTAGCAAATATATATCAACCCTTGCTGAAAAGATTTTTTTTAAGGCTAACTCATCATTAGGCAAATCACTTATAAGAAACAAAATATTTGATAAGTTGGCTCATATTGCTCCTGCTGTTTTTATATATATTGTAATTGGATTTATAAGTAGTAATGAGTATCCGTGGGTTACACAATTAGTTTCCTTTATCCAGTTAATAGCTGAGGTATACATTACAATATCAATAATTTCTTTTTTTATATCCTTGATTGATGCTATTTTTAGCTACTTTCAATCCTTGCATGAATTTAAATATTACTCTCTAAAAAGCTATGCACAAGTAGTAAAGATTTTATTATATTTAGTTGGAGTAATATTAGTAATATCTTTGTTACTAAATAAATCACCTATTGCATTCTTAACTGGCTTAGGCGCACTATCAGCAGTGTTGATGCTAGTTTTTAAAGATACAATTTTAGGCTTTGCTACTAATATTCAAGTAGCAGCTTTAGATATGGTTAGAGTTGGTGATTGGATAAGTATACAGTCATTAGGTGTAGAAGGAACTGTCCAAGAAATATCAATTAATACTGTAAAAATTAGAGGTTTTGATAAGACAATCTATAACATTCCTACTTACTCATTAATCACAAATAGCGTTAAAAATTGGCGTGGTATGTTTGAAATGGGTGGCAGACAGATCAAAAGATCTTTCAATATTGATGTTGATAGTATTAAGTTTTGTGATGTCGAAACTCTTGATAATTTAAGAAAGCTAAATTATATGGATAACATTATAAACTCTTGTAATAAAGATGAGTTAATTAATACAACATTGTTCAGGAAATATTTAGAACACTATTTAAAAGATCATCCAAAAATTCATACAGAGCCCGGTTGGTTATTTATTGTAAGAGAATTACAACCTACAGAGAAAGGTTTACCAATCCAACTGTATATGTATACAACAGATACAGTTTGGGCTAATTATGAAGCTATACAAGCTGGAATTTTTGATTATATTTATGCAAGTATGCATTTATTTGGTTTAAGGGCATTCCAAGATATTAGAGGTAGAATAGATAGTAAAAACTAACACTTAGGTAATGTAACACCAACCTGGCCTTGGTATTTACCGCCCTTGTCTGCATAAGAAGTTTCACACTCTTCGTCTGATTGGAAAAATAGCATCTGAGCTACACCTTCATTAGCATATATCTTTGCAGGAAGTGGCGTAGTATTTGAGAACTCTAAAGTTACATACCCTTCCCATTCTGGTTCAAGAGGAGTGACATTAACAATAATTCCACATCTAGCATATGTGGATTTACCTAAGCAGACTACTAGAGTATCTCTTGGGATTTTGAATTTCTCAACTGTACGAGCTAAGGCAAAAGAATTAGGAGGAATAATACAAACATCTCCTTTAAAATCTACAAAGTTTTTATCATCAAAGCTTTTGGGATCGACTATTGAAGAGTTTATATTTGTAAATATTTTAAACTCATCTGCACAACGTACATCATACCCATAACTTGAAGTTCCATAAGAAACAATTTTTTGGTTATTAGAAACTTTAATTTGTCCTGCCTCAAAAGGTTCTATCATATTATGCTCTTGAGACATTTTTTTGATCCATTTATCTGATTTTATAGTCATTACTATTATTTCTCTCTTAATTTTCTAATTTAACACCAATAGAATCTAAACTACTTGCTTTAGGTAGTTTTTCAATTTCATTTACAATATTTTCAGCAACTGTCATATAACTAGTATTGATAGCATCATCTTTATCTAAACTGACATATGGTTTTCCATTATCAGCATTTTCACGGATAGATTTATGTAGTGGTAAATTTCCTAAAAATTCAATGTTATTTTTACCACACAATAGATGAGCACCATCTTCACCAAAGATGTGATCATTATTACCACATTTCGGACAAATATAGTAACTCATATTCTCTATGACACCAAGAGTTTTTATATCAACTTTTTGGAACATTGCAAGTGCTCTTCTTGCATCAATCAGTGATAAGTCTTGTGGTGTCGTAACGATTACAGCTCCTGTTACAGGCATATTTTTAGAGATAGTAAGCTGAATATCTCCTGTTCCAGGTGGCAAGTCTAAAAATAAATAATCAAGATCTCCCCAGTCAGTATCATTCAAAAGTTGCATCAACGCTCTAGATACAATAGGACCACGCCAAATTACTGCTGATTCAGAGTCTATTAGATTTCCTATAGAAATCATCTTAACTCCGTATTTTTCCAACGGAATAATCTTTTTCTTATCTGTTGTATTAGGGTTTTGTTTCAGATCAAATAATGTTGGTTGGCTAGGACCATAGATATCAGCATCTAATATACCAACACTAGCACCCATCTTTGCGAAACTAACTGCAAGATTAGCCGTAACAGTCGATTTACCAACACCACCCTTACCAGATGCAATCAAGATTATATTTTTTATATTAGGCAAAAGCTTCTGTCCTTTTTGGACTTTCCTTTTAGCGACATTTTCAATTTTCATGATTTCAAATTACTAGCGTTTTCGCTATCATAGATACAATTTGACTGTAATTATACTTAATTAAATATGCTTAAAAAAGATGATTTTAAAACGATTTTGCTGACAAGCATTGGTGGAATGTTAGAATTTTATGACTTTGTCATATTCGGTATGTTTGCAATCGTCTTAGGCAAGACATTTTTCCCACCAGAAGGATCTCCTGCATTACAAGCGCTCTCTGCATTTACAGTTTTTGCAGTAGGTTATTTTGCTAGACCATTTGGTGGAATATTATTTGGACATATTGGCGATAGATACGGACGTAAAAAATCATTTATTCTTACAATACTATTTATGGGTCTAGCATCTTTTTTGATAGCACTACTACCTTCATATCAAAATGCAGGTATATTGGCCACATTACTATTTGTAGTACTACGAATTATCCAAGGAGCAGCAATTGGTGGCGAAATCCCAAGTGCTGTAGTTTTTGTGAAGGAATCTTTAGTTAAAAATGGCGGTCTTGCTTGTGGAATTATTTTTTGCTTTATTAACTTTGGTATTTTCTTTGCAGAGATTACAAAGATTATAACAACTCATTTTCTTACTGATGATTATGCTTGGCGGGTAGCTTTTATGTTTGGTGGCCTTGCTGCTATCATTAGTTATTTTTTTAGAAAAGAGATACATGAAACCAACACTTTTTTAAATAAGGAAGATCATCACAAAGTTCCATTAATTGATTTATTCAAAACAGAAAAGCTCGCAATCGTAAGAGCAACAGCTGCAGTCTCAATATTTGCTATGGTAGTTGGTTTTTTCTCATTATATTTACCAACTTACTTTCAGCTAAATCATATAGAAAATGGACCTAGTTTAATACTTATTAATCTTTTTGTTTTTTCAGTAGTTTCTATACCTGCAGGATATCTCGCTGATAAATTTACACCTTTACGTATACTTTTGATTGGTGCTTTAGGCTTAATGATATTTGGAAGCTTTTTCTACTATAGTGTTATAACTAATTCAAAATATCTTTTAGAAATAATCCTTATTAACAATATCTTTATGGGACTTGTTGTTGGAGTGGCATCTAATTATGCGAGCACCCTATTTACGCCAGGAGTACGAGCTAGTGGATTAGGTTTTAGTTATAATATTAGTTTTGCAGTGTTTAATGGTGCTTTTTTAGCTCTAGCGAGCTTAGGGATCGCTAAGGGATATATATTAACGCCTCTATATCTAATATTAACCGTAGTTATCATTTCCATTATAATTTTACTTGTCACTAAAAGATTTGGTCAACATAACATAGCTATATAGATTGCTATCATTATGATAAAATTTTTCTTATATTTCTTTTATTTAGTTTTACCATGGAAAACTTCCTAAACAGTCTAGTATATATTTTAGAAGCAAATACAATTTTGTTTATATGCCAAGCTTTTACCATTTTTGTAGTCTTAAAACTAATTGTTGACAAAAAATCACCATCAAATATATTAGCTTGGCTATTGGCTATACTTTTTATTCCTTACGTTGCGATCCCATTCTTTTTTATTTTTCAGCGTAAGGATAAGCGTAAATTTTGGCAAAAAAATGCTATGAGTATGGATGATACCGAATCATTTGATAAATCATGTATATATCAAAATAGTTGTCAGGACTTACCTGTTAGTGTTATTAGAACATTCTCAAATCTTGAGTTACCTACTCTAACTATGAAAAACTCGTTTGATATTTATACTGATGGAACAAAGTCATTTGAAGTATTTATAGAGGCTATAAAATCAGCCAAACATAGTATTTATATTCAAACATATATTATCAAAAATGATACAACATCAAAGCTTGTAATAAGAGCATTAGAACAAAAAGCTGCTGAGGGTTTAGATATTAAAATATTAATAGATTCATTAGGATCATTTTATGTTTATCGTCATAACAAAAGAATATTTAAGAATCTAAGAAAGCTAGGTGCTAAAGTAGTATTTTTTATGCCTATAATATCTAATCCTTTGCGTAATTATATAAATTATCGTAATCATCGTAAAATATTCATTTTTGATAATAACACAGCTTTTAGTGGTGGAATAAATATAGGTGATGAATATATGTCACCAACTAAGCATAATGGAATGTGGAGTGATTTATTGTTCAAAATTGAAGGAGAATCTGTAGTCCACTTTCTGAAAGTTTTTTGTTCAGACTGGCACTTTGCAACATCAGAAGAAGTAAACTTCAAAATTGAAAGTCAAATCACAACTGAGTGTTTCGCTCAGGTAATACCTTCTGGTCCAGATATGCATAAAAATCAGCTTTATGCTGGATTAATTACTGCCATAAACTCTGCTCAACATAGGTTATGGATTATAACACCATACCTAATCCCATCACTTGATTTATTACAATCTATACTATTAGCAAAATGTCGTGGAATAGATGTAAAAGTAATCACACCTAAAAACTCTGACCATAAAATAATTAATCGAGCAAGATCTAGCTATATTAGAGATTTACTCGAGTGTAACATAGACGTATATTTTACTGAAAACATGCTACATGCAAAGGCTGTACTTGTTGACTCTAATATAGCTATCTTAGGTTCAGTAAATTTAGATAATCGTAGTCTATTTTTGAACTATGAAATAGCAACTTTTATATACTCACCTAAACAAGTTAAGAAATTATATACATGGGCAGAAACTGTAATAGAAGGCTCAACACAGGATGCATCTCACCTACCAACCAAACGCACAAGTTTAATTGTTGAAAGTATAATGAAGATATTGACACCATTAATGTAAGCTACCCAGAAAATCAGGGCTGTGTTACAATCTAGCTTAATAATTTGTTATCACCATATAAATAAATGGAAAATTTCTTACTACATTTACTATACATCCTTGAAGCAAACATTATTTTATTTGTATGTCAGGCATTTACAATATTAATTGTTCTAAAATTAATAGTCGATAAGAAGTCTGCTTCTAATATAATAGCATGGTTATTAGCTATACTTTTTATTCCGTATGTGGCTATACCTTTTTTCTTTATATTCCAACGCAAAGATAAGCGTAGTTTTTGGCAAAAGGAAAATATGGATATTAGCGAATCAAGCTTACAGTCATTTTGTATTAATGATAATCATAGTTGCAAAAATTTACCGATAGAAACAATAAATGTTTTTACAAATATGGATCTACCAACCTTAACAAGTAGAAACTCTTTTGAGATGTATACTAACGGGGTTGAGTCATTCGAAGCTTTTATGGAAGCGATTGAAGCCGCTAAGAAAAATATCTACATTCAAACATATGTATTTAAAAATGACACAACATCTAAACTTGTAATCAGTGCCTTAGAAAAAAAAGCTGCTGAAGGTGTTGAAGTTAAAATGATGATAGATTCTTTAGGATCATTCTATATATATCGCCATAATAGAAAAATCTTTAAAAACTTACGTAAATTAGGCGCTCAAGTTGTATTTTTTATGCCGGTAATATCAAATCCATTACGTAACTATATTAACTATAGAAATCATCGTAAAATATATATTTTTGATAATCAAACTGTATTTAGTGGCGGTATGAATATAGGTGATGAATATATGTCGCCAATTGAGCATGAAGGAATGTGGGATGATATTTTATTTAAAATCCAAGGAGATTCATTAGCATATTTTCTTAAAGTTTTTTGCTCAGACTGGCACTTTGCTACAAGTGAAGAGCTTGAATTTAAAATTGAAAACACTATTTCTCAGGAAGGTTTTGTTCAAGTAATACCTTCAGGACCAGACTTACAGGAAGATCAACTATATTCTGGTCTTATTACAGCTATTAATTCAGCCAAAGAAAAGCTCTGGATAATAACTCCATATCTAATACCATCTGCTGAACTATACCACTCAATTATACTAGCAAAAAAGAAAGGCATAGATGTCAGAATTATTACACCTAAAAAATCTAATCATCAACTAGCTGATCGTGCTAGAGCCAGTTATATAAGAGATTTTCTAGCAAATGATATTGATGTTCATTTTACAAAGAATATGATCCATGCAAAAGCCGTGTTAATAGATAATAATATCGCTATGCTTGGTTCTGTTAATTTAGATAATCGTAGCTTATTTTTGAATTATGAAATTGCTACTTTTTTGTATAGTAAGAACGATGTAGAAAAAATATATCAGTGGGCTGACAAAATATTAGCTGATTCTACTCAAAGCACACAGCATATGACCACAAGTAGAGGTAGCCTGATCGCAGAAAGTATTCTTAAAATACTTACTCCGTTAATGTAACCGTAGATCATAACACTTATTTGCTATCTTTAAAATAGACTTTTGTTGATATTTTTTTATTTGATAAAAACTAGTTAATCTCTTGAATTTGTAAATTATTATATCCTTGTTTTTGATTTATTTTAGTTAAACCAAGGAGATATATACTATTATGCAAAAACTCAAAGCCACATCGAAAGCATTGTTAATACTAGGATTAGGCACAACTGTACTAGCATCATGTTCAGATGATAATGACAAAAGTAGTGTTAATCCACTAGAACTTTATACAAAAGTTACTCAGCTTGAAGCAGCTTTTGATGAGCAGTATGGCGATACATTCAAATTACCCCAAAATGCTAAACAATGTACTACAAACATTACCAAAAATTCGGATGTATTTAAGTATATGGATAGCAAAACAGGTTATGACTACACAGATAATTCTCAATATGCCCAAACCGCAAAAAAATTAGTAGATAGCTTAAATATGCTAATGTACGAATTTAAAGATATTGGCTTTATTAAAGCTATAGAGCAAAGTGGTAAACACCCTGCTATTATGTTCGATATTGATAATACTCTTGAGTTAACTTCTTTTAATGATGATTATGATAGCAAAGGTACTAAACCAACTCCGTATATTACTGACTTTGTAAAAAAACAATGTTTTAAAGATGGTGTTGATTGCTATTTTATAACTGCTAGGTATTGTAATACTGCCTCAGCAACTACTACTGCAAAATGGCTAAAAAATAATCTCAATCTTACAGATAATCAGATTGATAAATATGTGTTTTTGTCAGGTTCAATTGAAAATAGCCTTTGTGCGTCTGGTGCAAATGATAAAGTTGCTTATAAAGATTCATTTAGACAAGCCCTATCAGAGCAAAGAAATGTATATTGGCTTATGTCTATTGGTGATCAAATGACTGATTGGTACGGCTCTCATAGTGGTTTAAAAGTCAAATTCCCAAATCAACTATTCCAAAGTAATATAGTACCTAATAACTATGATAACCCTAGCAACTGTATGTTGATGACTGTTACTGCTCCTACTCAAAGTTGCTATGATAGAATTAAATCAGGAATATTAGAGCATGGTACAATTAATTATTGTAAGAATTTCAAAGATAATAAATATTATAGTGGTAATTAGAGTCTAAATTATTGTTAATTTCTAAGTCCAAATAGCGACTATTGCCATAATTGCAAAGCCAATAATTACAAAACTATATTGCTTTGTGTTACAACAGTCTTTAACAAGTACAGATCTATCTAAACCATGTAAAGTTCCCATATATATAAAAGTACCTGCTGCTATAGCAGTAAATGTAGGCTCAACAAATGGATTTGAAACGTAGTTATGTGCAGCTTGTCCAAATAATATTCCTAATGGTGTCATAAAAACAAATATTATAAATAGGATTATCCTTGCTAAAAATCTTAGGCTTGTCTTATTAATACTTATAGCTAAAGCAAAACTTGCTGCCCATTTATGAGTAATAATTGCTAGAAATATTACTAATGCGACACTTAACTGTTCTGATAAACCTAATGCTGCACCTTCAAAGAAACTATGAATAGATAACATTATTGTTGCCATTATAGCCATAAAAGATAGATTGCCTTTATTGCTCTTTGATAGTGCTCCACCTATATGTTCTAACAACAAAAAGAGTAAAATAGTTATCCCTGCTATCAAAAATGGAAATGGGTAGTCTATATTTAGTTCTGAAAAATCTCCAGCTGAATCACTTAGCATATGAATTAGACCAGCACCTAAAAATACACCGCTTGCCAAAGCATCACCTATTGGGAAGTGAAATCCCTCAGGATTATTTGCTTTCTTTACAAAAGGAAATATACCAGAAATTGCCGTTACGAATAAAATCACAAGCAGAATTGTTAATTGAAAGTTACTCATTTTTAAGCCTCTTCATCATCTGATTCAAACCAAGCAGGAAATGGATCTGCTAAATCGGTATATTTTTCTGGATTATCCCAGTAGTCATTTATTAAGCAATCATCTAGAGCCGCTTTTATTTGCTCATCTTTCATCTCATCTTTTAGACCAATAAATACTATCTCTTGTCTTCTATCACCACTGATATCATTCCATCTATCTTTCAGCATCTGTTGAAATTCTGGAGTATTTGGCCATTGTTCTTTATCCATACTAGCCCACCACATGCCCATACCTTGATGCCTTACTAAAGCACCAGCTTGAGAAATTTCACCAACATAATCTGGTCTTGTAGCTAGCCAAAAGAATCCCTTTGCTCTAACTACGCCTGGCCACTCTACATTGTCAAAAAAGTTTTTTATCTTAACCGGATCAAAAGGGTTTATTGAATGATAAACAAATGATCTAATACCATACTCTTCTGTTTCTGGTACATGCTCTTTGAAGTTATAAAGTTCTTTGCTCCACAATGGATGATTTTCAGCTTCTTCTAAATTAAATTTCTTGGTATTTATAACATTATTTATATCAACTTTTGAAAAACTTGTTTCGATTATTTCGGCATCAACATTTAGACCTTTGACTATAGATTTGACAGTCTCTTTTTCTGCCGTCGAGCATTCATCAATTTTGTTTAATATTATGACATTAGCAAACTCTATCTGCTCAACCATAAGATCAACTATTGCTCGATCATCTTCATCCCCTAAGCTCTCACCAGTATTTTTTAGATATTCACAAGAGCTGTAATGACTCATAAAATTAACACTATCGACTACCGTAACCATTGTATCTATATAAGCAACATCGGCTAGACTCTTACCCTCTTCATCTCTAAACTCAAAAGTTGTCGCAACAGGTAATGGTTCTGAGATACCAGTGCTTTCAATAATTAAATAATCATATTTTTGTGATTTTGCTAACTGCTCTACTTCTATTAGCAAATCTTCACGTAGTGTACAGCAAATACAGCCATTACTAAGCTCAACCATCTTTGCTTCAGTTTTTGAGATATGTGAATCATGATTTTTGATTAGCTCAGCATCTATATTTATTTCATTCATGTCATTAACAATCATAGCAATTTTTAAACCATTACTATTATTGAGAATATTACTTAATAAAGTAGTCTTACCTGCCCCTAGAAAGCCAGATAAAACTGTAACAGGTAATTTTTTCATATAGAGTTTTCTTTGTAGTTAAATTTTGATTGATATAATACACAAACATACAATATGTTACAATATAACAGTTTATTAAATGATAAGAAATGAGTTATACTTTGTCGAGTAAATTAAACAAAGTTTGACTTCTATTAATGAGTAAAAGTATACAAATAGCTAAAAATTTCTGTGAAAAGAATAAATACAGATTTACTAAACCTCGAGAACAAGTGCTCCAAACTATTTATAATCAAAACACTCCACTAAGTGCTTATGATATTTTAGAAATTCTTTCAGCAAAAAAACAAACAAATCCCCCTACTGTATATAGAGCAATAGATTTTTGGTTAAAACATGGTTTTATCCATAGGATAGAAAGTCAAAATTGTTATGTAAAATGTAAAGAAAATCACAAGCATCAAGGCTTTGAAGTATTTGTTTGCCAAAATTGTGGTTTTGTTGATGAATCACATTTTTGTAATCTAGATATTTTTAAAGAGTTTCAAAAACTTACACCTTATCAAATTGAGAGTTGGAACCTTGAGTTAAGAGGATTATGCGATAAATGTCTCAATGAAAGTTAGTGTAATATTAGTTTTATAGCACTAAATTAACTATAATTTCAACTTGCTCCAAGATTATTGATACATCTAAAATTTTAACAATAAAAACGAATTATTATGAAATTTCTACATTATAAGTATAATAATGATATTTATCCATGTATCTTATCAAAAGACATTTTATACAATATTAAAGATTTCGTATCAGATATTTCACCGCAAAATATTGTCAAACTTACCTCTATAATAAGCAATATTGATATAACTACTTTACCTGTATTAATAATAAATATAAACGAAAATAATATAACTAACTGCATTAATAACCCTGGAAAAATAGTCGCTATAGGAATGAATTATTTAGATCATTTAGAGCGAGTCAATTTTCTTGGTGGACCTAAAATTAAACCAACTAATTTTATATTTTTTCAGAAACCTTCAAGTAGTATTACAGGACCTTACGATCCTATATATATCCCCAAAAACTGTAATAAACTAGATTATGAAAACGAACTTGCTGTTATTATTAGTAAACCCGCGAAGAATATCAAAGTATCTGATGCCTATGAATACATATTTGGATATTGTATAGCTAATGATGCTTCTGAAAGAGGACTACAATTTCAACAACCTGGGCAATATAATATGGGTAAAAGCTGTGACTCTTTCTGTCCACTAGGGCCTTATCTCGTTAGCAAAGATGAGATTAACCCAGATAATCTTTACATAAAAACTAAAGTAAATAATCAAATCATGCAAAATGGTTCAACTAAAACAATGATTTTTAAAATCCCAACATTAATAGCTAAATTAAGTGAGTATTTTACCTTAGAAGCTGGAGATGTTATTTTAACAGGAACTCCTAAGGGCGTTCAGCTTGAAAATGAAATTCTTGGATTAGAAACTAATTATTTACAAGAAAATGATGTACTTGAATTAGAAATAGAGGGCTTAGGAATACAAAAGAATTTAATTTTGAAAGCTTAATTATCCAATCATTATGACTAATATAATAATTAAAAATATAAAATATATAACATTTTGGACAACATGCGGTATTACAGATGATAGTCTAGTACCAATTGGGGCTCCGAGCAACGAACCAAATATCATACCAATAGCTGCTGGTATATATACATATCCAAGACAGAACTTAGGCAATGCTGATTCAGATAAACCTGTGATTATATAGGTACTCGCGCCAAGTAATGCAATAAATGGTGTTACGGCAGCGGCTATAGCAGCAGCCTGACCCATAGTAAAGTTTTTATGTTTTAGAAAAGGTACTATCATTACGCTAGCACCTATACCAAGAAGTACAGCTATGGCGCCAGTAAAGCCACCATAAATGACCGATACTATTTTTTTGGGGTTTAGTCTATTAGCATTATTGTTATTAGTACTTTTTTTTGCAAAAGATTTGATAGCCCATTTAACTATTGTATATATAAGGAATATTATGAAAAATATCTTGAGTATGTTACCTGGCAAAAAACTAGCAAAAATTGCTCCTAGTACGGCACCAATTATAACTCCAAATTTCAGAGGAATAGCTACTTCCCATATTATATTATTAGACTTATGATGAGCATAGGTCGTAATACTAGATGTAAAAATCATTACAAAAAGAGAAGTTGCAATAGCAACATGCATAGCATTAGAGCTATATGCAGGTTCATAAATTGACATAAAAGTCATCATCAAAGGTACTATTGTTAAGCCACCACCAAGACCAAAAAGTCCTGAAAGAATGCCAACGATAACACCCGTAATTATGAAACATATAGCTAGAAATAACATCTACTCATCCTTTAGAGTATGACTGTGTTATTTCATTCTATCATAAAATTAAACTCTTTGTTCTGCACCAAACTTATCTCTTAGAGTAGATAAAGCAGAATCTACAGCTTGGTTTATAATTGTATCATCTAGAGTTTTATCATTATCTTGGAAAAGCATACTTAAAGCTATGCTCTTTCTTGCATTTTCTTCAGACTCATAGATATCAAAAATATTTACATCTTTTAGTATACTTATATTAAGGTCATTTATAGCTTTGATAATATCTCCAGCAAGTACAGATTTATCAACTAAGAATGATATATCTCTTGATACAGACGGATATTTAGAAATTTTCTCAAAACTAGGTATTTTTTTGTTAGTTAAAACAGCTAAGTCTAACTCAAATACTACTGGTGCTTTGGCTTTGATTTGGAAGGTTTTTAGTACAGATGGATGAATCACACCAATTACACCAATCTTTTCACCATTTGCTAGTATATAAGCTGACTGACCTGGGTGAAGCCATTTAACATCGTCACAAACTTCAAAACTTAGATTTATAACATCAGCACAAAGCCCTTCGATATCTGCTTTAACATCAAAGAAATCAACTTTTTTAGTATTTGACCAATTAGGGTTTAAAAGATCTCCATAAGCTATACCTGCAATTCTATCAAACTGAACTCGTTGGTTATTCTCTAACTTAAAACAAGCACCCTTCTCAAAAATTCTAATTCTATTTTGCTGACGGGCAGTATTAGCTTTAAAAGAGTTAATTAATCCTGGTATCAAAGATTGTCTCATTATAGATAAATCTTGTGATATTGGATTTTGAATAGCTATACCCTTTTCTTCAAAGAAAAACTCATCAAACTTAGGATCTATAAAGCTATAATTAATAGCTTCATGATAACCTCTATCAACTAGTCTAGCATTTAAAGTATCTATAGATTGCTTTGTTTCTGATATATTAATTTTAGAAGCTTGATACTTAGGCATAGTTTCTGGTAGATTTGAATAGCCATATACACGAGCAACTTCTTCAATTAAATCTTCTGGAATTTCCATATCAAAACGATATGATGGTGGAATCACCTCCAAACAACATTCATCTATTTTTGTAACTTGCATGTGTAAGTTTGTAAGTACTTCAGCTACATACTCAATAGTAAACTGCGTACCCAAAACCCTATTTAGTTTATTGATACATAGATTGATAGGTGTAGTCTTCTCTATGGATTCAGAATCTTCTACACCAGATATAGGTGCTACTTCACCACCAGCAATTTCTACTATTAAATTAATGGCTAGTTGCATTGCATCCTGTGGTAGTCTAAGATCTACACCTCTTTCAAATCTATGTGAAGAGTCAGTATGTAAGTTATATTTACGCGCTTTACCAGCAATTTTTTCTGGTACAAAATGAGCACTTTCTAAGAAAATGTTAGTAGTAGCATCTGTAATTGATGAATCTAAACCACCCATCACACCTGCTATTGCAAGAGCTTTTTTATCATCTGCAATTACTAGAGTATCTGATTGTAATTTAACTTGTGTTTCATCTAACAGAGTCAGCTTCTCATTATCATTTGCATAACGAACATTAATACCACCTTCTAGTTTATCCAAATCAAAAGCATGCATCGGCTGACCAGTTAGTAACATCACATAATTTGTCACATCAACAAAAAATGAAATACTGCCCACACCACTCCTTCTTAGCTTCTCAACCATCCATAGTGGAGTTTGAGCTTTGTTATTTACATTTTTGATAATACAGCCTAGATAAGATTTACAAGCGTCATTAGCTAATATTTGTACATCTTTTGTTTCTTCCAATGAAACGTCTGTCGCTTTTATTTCAATGTCTTTAAGTTGTGTTTTTGTAAGGGCAGATACTTCACGAGCAATACCATAGACACTTAAGCAATCTGCTCTATTTGGGGTTAAATCAACTTCGATAATATTATCATCTAAATTTAGATACTCATTCATATCTTTGCCTACTGGAGCATCTGCTGGTAGATCCATCAAACCATCAGCCTTCTCAGCTAGACCAAGCTCTTCTTCTGAGCACATCATCCCAAAAGATTCTTGCCCTCTTAGCTTAGATTTTTTGATTTTAAAGTTACCAGGTAAAACTGCACCTATTGTTGCAACTGGAGCTTTCATTCCTTCATAAATATTACTAGCACCACAAACTATAGTTAGTAGTTCTTCTTCTGCTACATCTACACTACATATATTTAGTTTATCAGCATCTGGATGTTTGTTGATAGTTTTGATTTGCCCTACTACGACACCTGTTACTTTTTCAGCAACTACTGGCTCAATCGCATCAACTTCTAAACCAGCTAAAGTTAAAGTATCTGCTAGATTTTGGCTATCTTGAGTATCATCTAGATATTCATTTAACCAATTATGTGAAAATTTCATTTATAAACCTCAATAATAAAAATTAAAACTGTTTCAAAAATCTTAGATCATTTTCAAAGAACATTCTCAAATCATCAATACCATATCTAAGCATAGCTAGTCTCTCGACACCCATACCAAAAGCAAAACCTTGATATTTCTCAGTATCAACATTGCCAGCTTTTAGGACTTTTGGATGCACCATGCCACAACCTAGCACCTCCAACCAACCAGTATGCTTACATACTCTACAACCTTTACCATCACACATTACACACTCCATATCTGCCTCTGCTGATGGCTCTGTGAATGGAAAATATGAAGGTCTAAATCTTACTTTTAAATCCTTTTCAAAGAATGAATTTAGAAATGCGTGTAAAAGCCCTTTTAAATCAGCAAAAGAAACATCTGTATCAACCAATAAGCCTTCTACTTGATTAAACATTGGAGTATGAGTAATATCAGAATCACAACGGTATACTCTACCCGGAGCTATAATCCTAATAGGTGGCTCTTGCTTCTCCATAGTACGAATTTGCACACCTGATGTATGAGTTCTAAGTACATGAGTATCATCAATATAAAAAGTATCATGCATAGCACGAGCTGGATGATGTGATGGTATGTTTAGAGTCTCAAAATTATAATAGTCACTCTCAATCTCAGGACCAACCTCTACTGCAAAACCATTTTGTTTAAAAAATGCTTCGATACGATTAAGCGTTTTTGTTACAGGATGAAGAGAACCTTGATTTTGCCCCACTCCCTTTAATGTAACATCTATCTTCTCATTAGCTAATTTTTCATTTAATTCTGCTTCTTCAAATTTTGCTAGTTTTTCATTAATAGCATTTTGTAATGCTTGCTTTGCAATATTTACTGCTTGACCAAGCTTTGGTTTTTCTTCATTTGGCAATGTAGCTATCAGCTTCATCATACCAGTTAACTCACCCTTTTTACCAAGATACTTTATTCGAATATCATCTAGAGACTTTTTATCACTGACAAGATTTAACTCTTCAAGAGCCTGATCTCTCATTTGATCAACTATTTGCATACTAATCCTTTATTTAAAAACTTGCAGATATTATAGACAAAAAAGATTTTTATTAAAATGTGGTAAGACAAACAATTTAAGAGTTTTAGTTAGTTTTTTTATTTAAGCCATATTTACTAATTATAAAAGCACCTACAACACTTATTATTCCACCAATTATTGATATATATGCTTCTGTCTCTCCTAAAAAGATCCAACCTAAGAATAAAGAAATAATAGGCATAAAATATAACGAGCTAATAGCAACTGTCGCAGGAATATTTCTAAAAGCATATCCCCAAAATAAATAACCTAATGCTCCAGGAAATACTCCTATATAGATAACAACAAAGATACTTGTAAAATTTGCAGTAGATAATTCTGTATAAGCCTCATTAGAATATATCATTAACATAATTGTGCCAAACCAAATACAATATGTAATAGCTTCAATTGGGTGAAATTTCATAAATAAACTTTTCTGGAAAACCGAATAAATAGCACCTGAAAAACAGGCTCCATAAACTAAGCAAATACCAATAAATTCAAATGAGGTATCATTCTTTGAACAAAAAATTACTGCGGCACCTATGATAGCTAAAATAAATCCAAAAATACCATATTTATTAATTTTTTCACCCCAGAATATAAATGCAAATACAGCTACAATTATGGGAGCTTGTGCTATGATAAAATTAGCACTAGATGCCGTAATTCTAGATTCTCCAGAATTTAACAGTACGTTATATGCAAAAAAACCAAAGAAGCCTAAAATAGCAAATCTCAACAAATCCTTAAAACTAGGCCTAGCTTTATCTTTTTGTCTAAAAAATATTATAAGCATAACAATACTAGCTATAGCATATCTGGCTAATGATAAGCCTCCAGCACTAAATCCATTTAACATCAAATAACGGATTCCAATAAAAGCTGTTGACCACATTGTTATGGTCAGTAGTAACAATATTAATGCCTTTTTAGCAGAAAGTTGATTATGCATCATTATTAATTGGTTGATATTATTTAATCTTGAATCATTTTATTAAGTTTTTTGCCAATTACAAAAGCAATTATTGCAAAAACTATCGCGACTAAGGAAACATAACCGAATAACTCTTGATATTTATGGAAACTACTTATAGTCATCTGAGTATCAAAACCTTTTGACTCATCATACTGTATACCACTTGTAACTGCTTGAGCAATTGTTGTACCAATCTTAATACCAATAGCTGATGTTATAAACCATGTTCCCATAGCAAAGCCTGTGATTCTCTGTGGTAGAAGCTTAGCCATTAAAGACAATCCTAGGGCTGAAATCAATAACTCACCAGCTGAGAAAAACACTGTTATAGCTAAAACTTCCCAAAGTATACTGACTTTAGATGTGGGATCGTTGATTATACATGCTAAAAACATACTGCCATATGCTAAACCACAGAATAAGATTCCTAAGGCAAATTTAAATGGTAAGCTAAAATCTTTTGCTCCTAGCTTTGTATATATAAAAGCTAATATAGGTGATAATATAATCACACCAGCAGTATTCAAAACTCCAGGTATACTCTGAGGATTGACACTATAACCAAATAAATCTAAATTAACATGATGCACGTTAAACAGGAAAAATGACGTTGATTTTTGCTGATATATTATAAAAAATAATACTGCATACACTAATAAAACAATCGCCGCGACTATCTTTTTTCTTGAACTAGGATCTTTTTCAACATAAATTTGAAAAGCAAAGACTCCAAAAATGAGTCCCGCTCCAAACCATAATATGTAGTTTATAGTATCATTGGCTTGTAATATTATGCTTAGTCCCATTATAGCGATAATGAATATCAAAACTATAAGAATAGTTTTTAGATATCCCATGTTTTTAAAATCTACTTCATTACCAATATTTTTGATACTAGAATAGCTCAATATACTATTCAATATACCTATCGCAAAACCTACAGAACACACACCATATGCAACAGTATAACCATATTTAGTTGCTAAAACTGGTATCAAAAGAGACGCGGATAATGATCCTAAATTTATCGACATATAAAAATATGTATAAACAGAATCTAATTTTAGTTTATCGGTATATATTCTAGATATTAAGTTTGTAGGTGCCGGTTTAAACAATGAAGACCCAACAATAATACAAGCCAAACTTATATAAACATAATTATCTATACTCACAAAATAAGGACTTAACGCTAAGCTAAAATATCCAATCAGAAGAAAAAAACCTCCTAAAAACATGGTTCTTTTTATGCCAAAAATTTTATCTGCGACATATCCACCAATAGCATTAAAAACATATGTTAATGAAGCAAAGCCTCCAAATAGAAGTACAGCTTGTTTCTCTGTAAAATCAAAACCATACTCGCTCATAAAAAACAAAATAGCAGTATAGCTAAACCCGTAGTAACCAAATCTTTCAAAAAATTCGAAAAAACATAACAAAAAAAATGAATTTTGTTTTCTAATATTCATCAACTTTATATCCAAGATAATTTTATTTAGAATTCGATTATAGCTACTATTAACTTATATTATAAGAAAAAATATTTGTTTGTATGATGATAGTTAATCAAAAAATCATACCAAATATTAAATTTATATTTCAAATCAGCTCTAAATTACTTATATTTGAAGTTATAACTATCTTAGATACAAGAATGATGTCAAATACTAAAGAAGTTAAATTTAAGAACATGGTTGCCTACGGGTCAGGAGATTTTTTTGGCGGTGGTGCCTTTACTATTCTTGGATTATGGCTGATGTATTTTTATACAAACATTGCTGGATTATCTGCAGCAGAAGCAGGATTAATAGTAGCAATTGGTAGAGGTCTCGATGTGTTTGCAGATCCAATTATGGGATATATTTCAGATAATTGGCGAGGTCCATTAGGCAGAAGAAGGTTTTTCTTTGTAATAGGCGCTCCTTTAGTTTCAGTATTTGCTCTACTTTGGATTCCTGGATTTGGCTTTTGGTACTATTTATTCGGCTATATTGCTTTTAATTTCATTTTCACAATGATTCAAGTTCCTTATGAAACATTAGCTGCGGAAATGACAGATAGTTATCATATCAGATCTAAGATGACTGGAATTAGAATGGTCTTTTCACAAAGCTCTAATATTGTTGCAGGATTTTTACCTGCAGCTATTATGTATTTTTTTGCTGATGAAAAAACCTCTTTTATAATTATGGGAGTTATTTGTTCAATACTATTCATGCTACCATGGTTCTTTGTCTATAAGTTCACTTGGGAAAGAAAAGTTGAAGTTTCAAAAAAAGAACATTCTTCTTTATTTAAAGAAATAAAATTCATATTTATTAATATATTTTCGACACTACGAGTTCGAGCATTTAGACTTAATCTCCTGATGTATATTGGTGCTTTTGTCGCATTAGATGTATTTGGAGCTAGTTTTGCTTACTATTTTACTTTTATATTAGATTACAATATTAGTTCTGCATCAATTGTATATACATGTTTTTCAATAATTCAGGTTATTTCAGTACCTATATTTGCATATTTATGTATAAAAGTTGGTAGTGTGATGAGTTATAGAATTGCTATTAGCTGCCTACTTGTAAGCATGCTTAGTTTCCTTATCATTCCTATGTTTACTCCGATTCTTGCTTTAACCTCATTTGTTGCAATTATATTTGTTTTAGGTTTTGCTAGAGCAGGATGCTACTTTACACCATGGAATATCTATAATTTTATTGCAGATATAGATGAAGCATTAACCACTAAAAGAAGAGAAGGAACTTTTGCTAGTACAATGACCGTTTCACGTAAACTTGTTCAGGCATTAGCGTTTGCAATTGTTGGTTTTACCTTATCAATTTTTAATTTTAAAGCAGGAGTCATAACTCAATCAGAATCTGCTTTATTGGGAATAAATATCTGTTTTATTGGTGGCACTATACTGTTTTGTATTATTGGAGCTATTGCAAGCTCAAGATTCAGATTAACTCAAGCGAAACACTCTATATTAGTAACTGAACTAGAAAGACTAAGAGCTGGAGGAGAACTCAAAAAAGCTCCCAAAGAAGCAATCAATGTTGTTGAAGAACTTACAGGCTGGCCTCATCAAAAAACTTGGGGCCATAATAATACATTTTAGGATTTTGAATTATGTTAGACATTTGTAAATTTAAACTTAAAGATACTAGGGTAGATCACATTTTATTTGAGTTAGAAGAAAAACAAATATTTGCTAGAGTTTTTGTTCTTGAAGAAAATATTTTCAGAGTACTCTTCACTAAATCCCTAAAACCATCTTTAGATAAAACTTGGTCAATAACAAAAGATGACATTCCATTTGAAGGGACTGATAGATTAGACACATCTAGTTTTGGTTGTCCTAAGTTTGAAGCTTATGGTAATGATGATTTTGCTTTTATAGAAACATCAAAGCTAAAATGTAAAATTGAGCTTAATGGCTTTAGAATTAGTTGGTATAAAAAAAGTGTTGATAGCTGGATAAAAGTATCTCAAGATTTACAAACTCAAGCATATAATTTAGACTTTTGGTCAGATCGAGGTGTATACCACGCTATTAAGAAAGAACCTGAAGCTATGTTTTTTGGTCTTGGTGAAAAATCTGGTTCTCTCAACCGTAATAAAAAACGTTATGAGATGAAATCAATAGATCCCATGGGCTATGATGCAGAAAGCTCTGACCCTTTATATAAACACATTCCTTTTTTTATATCTCATAATCCTACAAATAAAAGTTCTTTTGGAATTTTCTATGATAATTTAAGTGATAGTGTTTTTAACTTTGGTAAAGAAATTGATAATTATCATGGTCCATACATTAGCTATGAGGCAAAAGCTGGTAACTTAGATTACTATTTTATAATAGGTAATAATATCGCTGAAGTTACTGAAACTTTTAGCACAATAACAGGTAAAACTATATTACCACCCTATTGGAGTTTGTATTATTCTGGTTCTACAATGACTTATACAGACCTTCCAGATGCCCAGAGCCAAATGGATAATTTTATCGATGATTGCCAGAAATATAATATCCAATGTGGATCATTTCAGCTAAGTTCAGGGTATACCTCTATTGGTGATAAGAGATATGTATTTAATTGGAATCATACAAAATTTCCAGATATTGAAGGATTCACTAAGAAATATTTAGATAATGGTATTAGACTATGTGCAAATATCAAACCTTGTCTACTTCAAGACCATCCTAAATTAGATGAAGTTGCCAGTTTTGGTGGCTTCATATATAACAAACAATATCAAAGACCTGAATTAGCACAGTTTTGGGATGAATTAGGATATTACCTTGATTTTACGAATCCAAAAACTATCTCATGGTGGCAAGATAATATTACAAAACAATTATTAGAAAAAGGCATTGAATCAACTTGGAATGATAATAATGAATATGAAGTCTATAATGGCGAGGCTGTTTGTTATGGTTTTGACAAAGAAATAAAAATCAAACATATAAAGCCAGTTCAATCATTGCTAATGACTAAAGCGAGCTTTGAAGCTCAAAAAGCTTTCGCTCCTAATAAACGTCCTTACCTAATTACAAGATCAGGATGTGCTGGGCTGCAAAGATATGCTCAAACTTGGACTGGTGATAACTATACAGAGTGGAAAACTTTGAAATATAATCTAGAAATGGCGAAAGGCCTATCTCTATCAGGAATTTATAATTTTGGTCATGATATTGGTGGTTTTAGTGGTCCTGCTCCAGATTCAGAATTATTAATTCGCTGGATTCAGCATGGTATATTTTATCCTAGATTTACAATTCACTCATGGAACGATGATAAATCAGTGAATACTCCTTGGATGTATCCAGAAGCTTTAGAGACTATTCAAAAAGCTTTTGATTTGCGTAATGAGATAAGTCCATATATTTATCAGTTATGTTATCAAGCTCATGCTAATGCTAAACCAATTTTAAAGCCAACTTTTTATGATTTTGAATCTGATGAGAAAACATTTCAAGAAAGTAAGGATTTTATGATTGGAAACCTGCTTGTTGCAAATATTCTTGATAAAAATCAAAGAGTCAGAGAAATCTACCTACCTAAAGGTTCAAGCTGGTATGACTACTATACTGGTGAAGTATATGAAGGTGGTAAAACTATAAGTCTGAATATTGATATCGAAAGTATTCCTATATTTGTTAAAGAAGGAAGCGTAATTGCTATAAATAAATATAAGGCTAAATTTAATAATTTCGGACAAGATATTGTTTATAAAATTTATCCTTCTTTAAGTGAAGAAGCTACTCAACATCAAATATATTTAGATGATGGTGAAAGTACTAAGTACTTAGACGATGAATGTGGTTTCTTAAATATTCAAATCACTAATAGAAATGATAAACTAGATATTAATTGGCAATATGAGGGCCATGATAATTTCAAAGTGACTCACCCTCAGATAATCAATATGAATAAGGATTTAGAATATAATGCTTAATCTTCAAAAATTACATAATTGTAGTTTACCAAACTATCAACGTACTAATTTAAAGCCAGGAATATTGCATATAGGTATAGGAGCTTTTCATCGAGCTCATCAAGTATTCTATATTGATAAGTTACTTAATACTGGTAATCAAAATGCCCTAAACTGGGGCTATATAAGTGGTACTATTAGAACTAACCAAAAATTAATTGATGATTTAAAAGCAAATGACTGCTTATATACTTTATCAACCAATAATGAATCTGGCACTAAAAACACTATAATAAGTGCATTAAAAGATGTTTACTTTGCAGGTAATGGTCAATCTCAAAATCTAATAACCCAAATTTCAGATCCTAATATAAAAATAATCACATATACAGTTACTGAAAAAGGTTATTATGTTGATTTATCAACTCAAGAATTAAATTTTGAAAACCCTGATATAGCTTATGATTTAGCTAATATTAACTCACCTAAAACTGCTATAGGAATTACTATAGCTGGGCTATATAAACGTTGGCAGGAAAATGCTGGTGCTATTACTCTACTAAGTTGTGACAATATGCCAAATAATGGCAAAATATTAAAAAAAGCTATTCTAGACTTCTCAAGTAAAGTAGATATGCAGTTTAGTACTTGGGTAGCAGAGAATGTTAGCTTCCCTAGCTCTATGGTAGATAGAATTGTTCCTGCTGTTACTCAACAGGCTCTAGATAACATTGAAAATATGATTGGTCAAAAAGATATCTCAGCAGTGGCAACTGAAGAATTCTCTCAGTGGGTTATCGAAGATGATTTTGTTAATGGTCGCCCTGCTCTAGAAAAAGTTGGGGTTGAGTTTGTTAAAGATATAGAACCTTTCGAAAAATTAAAGCTAACTATGTTAAATGGTAGTCATAGTTTAATTGCATATCTTGGTGCTTACGCTGGCTTAAAGACAGTTGATGAAGTTATATCTCAATATGAATTTTATACATTCATTAGAAAATATATGTTAGAAATTGCAGCTCCTTTAGTAGATGGTTTATCACAAGAGATCTCAACTAGTGAATATGCTGATAAACTTTTACATAGATTTGCTAACCCTCATTTAAAACATAGAACTGAACAGATAGCTATGGATGGCTCTAAAAAAATTCCTCAAAGATGGTTAGGATCTTTAGTATATCTTTTAGAAAGCAAGCAAAATTATGATATTTTAGCTTTGGGATTGGCTGGTTGGATATTATTTTGTAGTGGTAAAGATCAACATGGAAAAATATTAGAAATTAGTGATCCTCTACAAAATGACTATAAATTGATATATCAAGAGAATACTCAAATTATTGATATAGTTAATAACTTTTTATCATTAAAAAGCATATTCCCGGAAACAATAGCAATAAATAAAGATTTAAAAGAAAAAATAGTATTTTTTATTGAAGAAATTAATAAAAATGGTGTTATTAAAACTCTTACTAAATTAGGAGAATAAAATGATAGAGTCATGGCGTTGGTTTGGTCCAAATGATCCTGTGTGTATTGAAGATATTATGCAAACTGGAGTTACTGATATTGTAACTGCCCTACACCATATACCAAATGGTAAGGTTTGGTCTGTAGAAGAAATTCAAAAAAGACAATTTAAAGTTGAAAACTCTACTAGACTGGGTAAAACAAATTTAACATGGTCTGTTGTTGAGAGTATACCAGTTCATGAAGATATCAAAAAAGGTAAATCTTCACGTGATCAATATATATATAATTACTGTCAAAGTATCCGTAATTTAGCCAAATGTGGTATTAAATTAATTATTTATAATTTTATGCCAGTATTAGATTGGACGCGTACAGACTTAGGTAAACAAACTTCTACGGGTGCAAAGACATTATCTTTTGATGAGATAGCATTTGCGGCTTTTGATATTCATATACTTAAACGTAAGGGTTCAGAAAAAGCATATAAGGCTGAAATAATATCTCAAGCAAAAGAATATTTTGAAAATATGACTCAAGATGAGATTGATAAACTTACTTGTAATATAATTGCTGGCTTACCTGGAGCTGAAGAAAGTTTCTCATTAGAACAATTTCAAGCAGCTCTTGATGAATATAAAGACATTAATAAAGAAAAATTACGCGAGAATTTAATATATTTCTTGCAGAAAGTAATTCCTGTAGCTGAAGAAGTCGGTGCGAAGTTAGCTATACATCCTGATGATCCTCCGTTTGAATTATTCGGCTTACCAAGAATAATTAGCACTATAGAAGATTATGATTGGTTATTTGAGAATATACCATCTATGGCGAATGGTATAACATTCTGTGCTGGGTCACTAGGTTCTAGATGGGATAATAATCTTCCTCTTATGGCAAAAAAAATTGGTAGAAGAATTTATTTCACACATCTAAGAAATGTTGCTCTTAATCCTAATAATCGCAGTTTCTATGAGGCTGAGCACTTATGTGGCAATACTGATATGTATGCCCTTGTGAAAGAGATTTTAAAAATAGAAAAAGATTCTCAGCCAATCTATATGCGACCAGATCATGGCCAACAAATGCTATCAGATTTAGATAAGAAAACTAATCCTGGATACTCATGTATTGGCCGTATGAAAGGTCTTGCTGAAGTTCGCGGTGTTGCATATGCTGTAAAAAGAGAGCTAGAAAATGAATCAAAGTAAGCTTTTAGCTATTGGCGAATGTATGCTTGAGTTAAGCGGTCAAGCTCAGCTAGACTCACAAGTAAAATTAAATTTTGGAGGCGATGTTCTAAATACTGCTCTATATTATGCTAGATTAAACGGTGATGTCTCTTTTTTAACAGCCCTAGGCGATGATAACTTATCAAACCAAATGATAAATAAATGGAATGATGAAAATATTGATACATTAAAAGTTTTAAAAATAAAAGATAAAGTCCCAGGCTTGTATGCTATACAAACAGATAATCTCGGAGAAAGAAGTTTTTATTATTGGCGTGAGCAAGCTCCTATTAAAGATATTTTTTATCATTTATCCAAAGAAGAGTTGGATAAGTATTGTAAAGAGTATGATTATTTATATTTTTCAGGTATCTCCCTCTCAAGATGGGACAATAGGCAGTTAGAAATATTTGCAAACTGGTTAAAAGATTTTAGAAGCTCAGGTGATGATAAGGAGATAATTTTTGATTTAAATTATCGCCCTAAATGCTGGAAATCCAAACAACAGACTAAAGAGCTTTTAGAAAAAGTACTAAAGTATGTAACGATAGTTTTAACAACTTTTGATGACGAAGAGTTACTTTTTGACGATGTTAATTACCAAAAAACCTTAGACAGATATAATAGATTCAATATTCCAATAGTCATTATAAAACACGGTAAAAATCCAACTCTATTACAATATCAAAACAAAATTAATTTAGTAAAAGCTAACAAGGTAGTTACCCCAGTTGATACGACTGCAGCAGGAGATAGTTTTAATGCTGCTTTCTTAGCTGCTTTTATTAATAATTTGGGCTTACAAGCAAGTATTGAATTCGCACAAGATTTTGCTGCAGAAATAATACAACATAATGGAGCCATAATTGATAAAAAATATACGGATAAGTACTTAAATAAATTAAAGGAGTTAACAAATGCCTACAGGTGAGATTCTTAAAAATAATCCTATTATTCCAGTAGTTTCTGCAGACACTATTCAAGAGGCAAATGCTATTTTAGAAAAGGTAAGGGAAAAAAAGCTTAATATAGTTGAATTCACTCTTAGAACACCCAACTCTCTAGAAGTTGTAAAAAAAGTAATAGAGTCAAATAGAGATTTAATTATTGGTATAGGAACGATAACTAATATAGAACTTTTTAGAAAAGCTCGTTTTCTTGAAGCTGATTTTTATGTCTCTCCAGGAGCTAATCATGAATTACTAAAGTTCGCTCAAGAACATAATCTCAAATATCTACCAGGCGCTGTAACACCTTTTGAAATCATGACTGTTATGAGCTATGGTTTTAGAACTATTAAGTTTTTTCCAGCAGAAGCATTTGGAGGAGTTAAACTCTTAAAAAATTATAGAGCAGTTTTCCCTGAGGTCAAATTTTGTGCAACAGGAGGAATTAATACTCAAAACCAACAAGAATACTTAGATCAAGAGAATGTTATTGCTATAGGAAGTTCATCGTTAATATAAAGGAGGAATATATGTTAAACGATAACGTATTAATGCCGGCAGATAAAACAACTAGAGATCTAGCTCTAGAGATTTATAATCATATTAAAGATTTACCAATAATTAGTCCTCATGGCCATACCGATCCAAAATGGTTTGATGAAAATCTAGCCTTTGAAAACCCAGTTGAACTACTTATAAAACCAGATCATTATATTTTTAGAATGTTTTATTCACAAGGCTTAAGCCTTGAGGATTTTGGCATATCTAGAAAAGATGATAAGCCAGTTGAAACTGACCCTAAGAAAATATGGAAAAAAGTGGCAGAAAACTGGTACCTTTTTAGAGGCACACAAGTTGGTCTATGGTTTGATGCTCAACTCAAAGATGTATTTAACTACAACAAACCTTTTAATCTTGAAACTGCTGATGAATTATATGAACATATAGATAATTGTTTAAAGCAGAAAGATTTCCTTCCTCGTGAGATATGTAAAAAATTCAATATAAAGGTTATTGCTACTACAGATGACGTAGCTGATGATTTGCATCATCATAAAAATATTGCTAGCTCTAATTTCGAATGTAAAGTAGTTCCAACTTTTCGTCCTGATAGTGTGACCAACCCAGAACTTCACCCTGTCCATAAGAATATAAAAAAATTAGCCAAGAAACTAAATAAAAATATAGAAACCTATGACGATTTTATTAAAATATTAGCGGAGAGACGAGAGTTTTTTAAGGCTAATGGTGCCACAGCTTCAGATCATGGTATAACTATACCTAAAACATATGATTTAGATAAAATAGAGCGTCGTAACCTATTCAAAAAAATAATTACAAATGTTGCTTCAGATAAAGATAAGCGTGTATTCAGTGGACAAATGTTAACCGAAATGGCAAAAATGGCGACTAATGACGGTCTTGTAATGCAAATTCATGCTGGAGTTTTTAGAAACCATAACACAAGAATTCAAAGAAAATTTGGTAATGACAGAGGTTGCGACATTCCATTAAAGTGTGATTTTGTAAATGGCCTTCACCCTCTTTTAAGTAAAGTAGGTAATAATCGCAACTTTAGGACAGTTTTATTTACTATGGATGAGTCAACCTATACTAGAGAATTAGCACCATTAGCTGGACATTACCCAAGTGTGTTTTTAGGTCCTGCTTGGTGGTTTAATGATTCTGCTGAAGGTATGAAAAGATTTCGTCATGCTGTAACTGAAACTGCTGGCTTTTATAATTGTTCAGGATTCATTGATGATACGCGAGCTCTGCTGTCCATACCAGTAAGACATGATATCGCTAGACGTGTTGATGCTGTTTATTTAGCTGAAATGGCTCTACAGGGAAGACTATCTAAAAAAGATGCTTTAGATATTGCTTACGATATCACATATACACAATCTATAAAGATATTTAATATGAGTCATCTATTAGGATAATAAAATGCGACAAAATCATCATAAATCATCGAAACTTTATGTAATTATTATTGTTGCAGTAGCTGCAATTGGTGGATTACTATTTGGCTTTGATACATCTATAATAGCTGGCGCTACGCCATTTATTCAACAAGATTTCTTAGCTGAGCATTGGCAATTAGAAATGGTTGTCAGTTTCTGTGTTCTAGGAGCCTTTTTTGGAGCTCTTGCTAGTGGTTATTTTACCGACAAATTTGGCCGTAAAAAAGTAATGATTTCTACCAGTTTGTTATTTATAGTAGGCACTCTGGTGGCATCGTTAGCTCCAAATATAGAATCATTAGTCCTTGGCAGATTTATGTTGGGATCTGCTATTGGTGTAGCATCTTACGCAGTGCCTTTATTTATTGCTGAAGTTGCTCCAGCTTCTAAAAGAGGCTCATTAGTTCTTTGGAATGGAGCATTTCTTACAGGTGGCCAAGTTATAGCATTTATTGTTGATTATTTTCTAACAAGCAGCGGTAGTTGGCGTATTATGATAGCTACAGGACTAGTACCAGCAATTATGCTATTTGTAGGTATGTGTTTCATGCCCTACTCACCTAAATGGTTATTTTCTAAAGGAAGAAAGCAAGAGGCTCACGAGACACTTACAAAAATTAGAGAAAATGCAAATGATGTCTCAGAAGAATTATCTGCCATTCAAAATAATTTAGAAAAAGCAACTAAACCTAAGTTCTCTGCAATTTTTAATAAAAAAATTAGACCAGTTCTATATATAGGTTTAGCTCTTGGGATATTTCAACAATTTTTTGGTATAAATACAGTAATGTACTATGGGCCATATATAATGGAAAATATAGGTTTTAATGGAAGTGAAATGCAGATGCTTATGACCCTTTCTTTAGGACTCGTTAACTTCATAGCTACAATTATAACTATAATGTTTATTGACAGATTAGGTAGAAGAAAATTCCTACTACTTGGATCCGCTATGGCTGCTTTGAGTCTGTTTAGCATGATTTATTTGCTTAATAATGTTACAAGTAGTACTGTCGCAATATTAGCCTTAATTTGTCTTTTAATATATATTGTGGGATATTGTATTAGTGTTGGTTCTCTTTTCTGGCTAATTATTTCGGAGATTTTTCCCTTAAGTGTTAGAGGGTCTGCGATGAGTTTTGTTGCGTCAATACAGTGGTTAGCTAATTTTATTGTTGCTGCTACATTTTTAACTATTTTAACAAAACTAGGCGTTTCATTTACTTTCGGGATATATGCATGCGTAGCCAGCTTAGCGTTTATTGTAACATATCTTTTTGTTCCAGAAACAAAAGGAGTTGATTTAGAAACTATTGAAAACAACCTGAATAAAGGTATAAAAACGAGATATTTAGGTAAAGAAATTATTGATTAATAGAGGTGGATATTATGTCTCAAACAGTAGAAAATACATTTGGCGAATTTCGTAACTATACAGATAGTAAATTCCAAGATCGTGTAGAAAGAACATATAAAGATATGCATATCAATCAAAATCTTGAATATGTTACTCAAATGAAGGATAAATACTTCAAACTTGATTTGGGAAAAATGGATGTTTACGAAGTATTTAAGCTTTTAGAAAACGTTCATGATGAAAGTGATCCAGACAACGATCTTCCACAAATTGAACATGCCTATCAAACAGCAGAAGCTTGCCAAAATAAGTTCTTAAAAAGTGATACTGAACTTAGAGAAAATGCTTTAATTAGATCACTATTTAGAGATCACGAGTGGCAAAGTATTCCTAAAATTTGGCAAGATTTTTATATTGAAAAACAAAGTCTAGGAAATCTGTATACCCATATTAAAGACTGGTCTTGGTTCCCTCTAGTTGGTTTTGTGCATGATTTAGGCAAAATTATGACATTACCAGAATATGGTCAATTACCTCAATGGTCAACTGTTGGTGATACATATCCTATTGCTTGCCCTTTTGCTTCTGCTAATGTTTTTTCTCATAGGGAGTTTGTCAAGGACTCTAAAGATTATAATAACTATAATACCGAATCTGAAACTCATTATGGAAAATATAAGAAAAAATGTGGCTTTGATAATGTTGATATGAGTTTTGGCCATGATGAATATATTTATAAAGTTTTCGAGCAAGGTAGTGATATACCGTATGAAGGATTATATCTTCTACGATATCACTCATTTTATCCATGGCACACTCCTCAAACTAGAGGACATGCTTATCAAGAACTTGCTAATGAAAAAGATTGGCTATTACTACCTCTATTAAAAGCTTTCCAGAAAGCTGATTTATATTCGAAACTGCCTGAACTACCACCCAAAGAGATTTTAGAGAAAAAATATAAAAGCCTGTTAGATAAATGGGTTCCAAATAAAAAAATTAACTGGTAATAAAATTTAAATCAAAATGCATTTAGGTAAATGGTATTATAGTATTAGTATAATAATTTATCATTTATATGAATATTAAAAAGTCAGATATTTTTAACTATGCATTTATAGCTTTCCCTGTAGCCTTTGCTAGTATTCCTATATATATATTTATACCTGAATACTACCATACCAATTTTGGAATAAACTTAACTATACTAAGTATAGTTTTATTCATACTAAGAGCATTAGATGCTATATTCGATCCCTTAATTGGTTGGTACTGTGATAGATTTCACTATCTAAGTAAAATTAGTTTGGTAGCTGTAGTTGCTATATTTATAGTTGGAGTATACGTTATATGCGTACCAATATTTTCAAATATTTTACTTAATCTTTCTGTTGGAATTTTTTTATCTACGCTTGCTTTTAGCTATATTACAATATTTTCAACTACAAAAGGGGCTCTTTGGTTAAAAGATGACAATAGTAAATCTTTAGTGATTTCTGCCCGTGAAATTTCTAATATACTAGGTGTATTAATCGCTTCGGTATTACTATCTGTTTTACTTACCTTAATGCCGCATGGAAGAAGCTATTTTTTATATGCTATTATTGCAATAATACTAATCTTAGTAGCTACCATATTTTTCTTTAAATGGATTAATAGAGTTAATCTAGATAATAAATCTAAACATACAATTTATAGTTTCAACATTAAGAATTACATTGATCACTTTGACAAAGATGGTATATTTTTATTTGTCGGATATACAATTAGTGCTGTAGGATCAACTTTACCTGCAGTTACTATCATATTCTTTAGTAAATATATTCTCAAAACACCAGACTTAACTGGACTATATATTTTTACGTATTTTTTTGGGGCAATATTTTTCATTCCTATAATGAAAAAAATCTCTCTTAAATTTGGAATTATTAAAACATGGGGTTATGCTCTTTTATTCTATGCAAATATATTTTCTTTTGTATTTGCTCTATCTGATGGCGATTATATACTCTTTACGTTGATATGTTTTATTTCTGGAGCTGGACTTGCAACTGAATTAATTCTTCCAAATATACTTCTAGCTAAATGGATAGATAGCTATCCAGAGAGAAAAGAACTTGGTAACGGTTATTATGCTATGCTAGCATTTATAACTAAATTTAGTTATGCTATTGCAACAATTATAACATTTCCTCTTATTAACTCCTCATTTTCATCTAATACTGAAAATCTTGAAATATCTCTTAGGTTTATATACTGTGTTCTACCTTGTCTTTGTAAATTGCTAGCTGCTGGAATTATATTTTTATGGTATAAAAGTTTATATAAATATTCTATTAATAAATAAATACTCATCTTCGTTCTCAATACACTTAATATTGTTCAATAACCACACCATACATTAATTTTATATTTATTTATAAAATCATTACTCCTAAATGTTTTAGATACAAAGTTCATATAAATACAAAGCAAATATTAATAAAAAATAAATACTTTAAATATTATTTTAATTTTAATATTGACATACAATAAATATTAAATATAATGGTCGTGTATTTTAAATACTTTAGTAACACTAATTTAATATTTTATTAATCATGGAGATTAGAATGAAAAAAACTATCACTATTGCTCTTTTAGGTTCAATTGCAGCTACTTCTGTTTATGCAGATGATTTAAATGCTAACATTGTAAACAACTCTATCGTTGATTATTCAAATAAAGTTGAAACAGCTGCGGATACTGATCCTAATTCACCAATTTATGCTGTTAAAAGCATAGCTGCAGACGCTGGCGATATCCAAACAAACGGTGAAAAAATAGCTAGAGGTCTAGTATTGACTAACAATGGTAAAGTTAAAATACCTAATTCTGTTAAGCCTAAAGATATGTATATGAAAGACGAAGCTTCTGCTGCTCAAGGTCTTGAAAAATATAGAGCTGAAAGAGATGAAATTAATGAAACTATCGAAAGATGGACTGAAAAAAGAAATAATGTTTCAGGAATCGGTAAAAAAGTTAAACAATTAAATTATGATCGTAAAATAGCTCAAAAGAAAGCTGAGTTAAAAGCCATAAACACTAAAATTGATATCTTAAAAGGCATTGAAAAAGGCGATAAAGCTTATGCAGAAGAAAAGATTGCTCAATTCAATATTATCCAAAATATAACTGTAAATGGTCCTACAGTATACTATAATGATATTGCTAAACCAGTTTCATCTGAGCTAACAGCTGCATGGAATTCAGCTACCGCTCTTGATTATATCGGTTATAGAAATAACATAGATAAATTCTGGAGCGCAAGGGTTGCTCTTTGGAATGGTCAATATAATATAAATAGCAAAGATGCTCAAACAGCTATAGAATTTAACGATATAACTAACTACTTAACTATTCAAGCTATTCAGCTGATCCAAGGTGGTAATAATGATAAGGCAATTACTACTTATGCTAATGTAAACACTCTTGCATATACAGTGACTACATTGGGCGACTTAGAAAGTGGTATTCAAGAGAAAATAGCTTCTCCTAGAACTGCTCAATCAATATGTGAAGCTGATTTACTTGAAGTTAGAGCTAACAGCAATGTAGCTACAGCTAGAAACGTATTAAAAGACTTATCTGATGAAAAAGCAGTAGAATCTATTCTTACTCAATTCCTTGATATCATAAATGTTGGTGATATTAAAGTATATGATTTAGATAAACTTGGAAATAACTGGGCTGTTAAAGCTGCTGTCAATGCTATTGCTGTTGCTATAGGCTCTGAAGGTGTTATTTACGTTAAAGATCATACTTTAATGTTAAGACCTGCAAGTGCTGTTGCTGCTCCAGTAGCTAATGCTATCGCTGAAAACGGTATCTACAAGCAAGTAAGTGATGCTGATGGTATACTATTTGGAGAAAATGCTTGTAACTTTACTGCTGCACAAAACAGTAATAACCCTGTAGCTAAAGCAATGGTTGCAGCTACAAAACAGATAGCTAGCCAAATAGCTAAAGACCAAACTGTCGATGCTGCTTTCGAAGAACAAGTTTATGTAGCTCTTCAAGCGACTATGTTCGAAAATTTAAGCAAAGTTATTCCTAACTAATTGATATATCCATCAGTTCTTATTTCTTGACATAAATTCTACTTGCAGAAAAATCATATATTACTTTTTCTGCCTTTAGCTCCTGATATCCTAAAATGCATACAACTCCTAAAAATTTACTCATAATCTTAATATTTGCAGCTGTTGCTTCTAGATTAACCATTTGAACTTTATCTTGGAAAAATAGATTTAAAGGGTTTAGCACTAGCTTCTTAATTTTAATATCACTGACTGTTAATGTTCCATCTGTTGCCTTAATTGTTTTCTTGGGCTTAGTTGGTGCTAAGTCTATGCTCTGCAGATATTTATCTGAAATTGTAAAATTAGAAGTTCCGGTATCAAGTAAACAATTAACCGGTTGATTACTATCTATTGATATGGCAATTGTCTGATGCTGAGATAATAATTTAGTTAAGTTAATTAATAAATAACTTTCTTCATCTAATACCTTTCCTATTTCATGGTGTTGTTTAGCGGTTAAGTTATTTTTGCTTAGATATATCAAATTTGCTGAAAAATCAAAAATTGCATCATATCTTGCTAAGAAATCTGTACCAATGACAATTACTGGATACAACTTTTCTTTAGGTTGATTGGTTATATTAGCTTTGACATTTTTAAGTAAAACATTTCCTATTTGTATTTTTTTTAATATTACATTTTGAATCCTAGATTTTTGTCCTACCATATTTGATGAATATTCAGAACCACTCTCTTGATTAAGCTTTAATTGATCAACTGAGTGATTAAAAATACTTATTCCTTTTGATCCTGAGTCAAAAATCACATAAGCAGGTCTATCGTTTACCTTTGCAAGTATATATGGTGCTTCAAACTCTTTTTTATTTTCTAATTTCAGTGCTTTGTAATTATATTCTTTCAGATTATTTTGTAACTTATTAGCAACTGATAAATTCATAAATAAACAAAAGCTAAATATTAATAAAATTTTTCTAAGCATATATTATATTCCTCTCTATTTTTAAAATATTTTTACAAAATGGTTACTGTTTTACAATAAATAATTATTGATAAACGATAATTTTAATCTAAAATAGATATCAAAATCTAAATATGGAGATAAAGTCATGCAAAACTTAGAAAAAATTAGTAAGTTCTATAAAAATATTTTTAGAATAGTATTTATATTGATAGTAATATCTGTTGTATCATTTTGGGCTTTTGCACAAAGTGAATATATACCTAATGTCACAGATACTGCGCAGCATTATATCGATCAAATGTCACAACCAATAGCTTTAGATACTAGAATTATAGGACTTTTAGTTAGCTTGATACCAGTTTCAGTAATACTTTATATAATCGCTCTTTTAGTCAAATTATTTACGTGTTATGAAAAGCTTGAGGTTTTTTCTTCTAGAGTAGTTTTGATATACAAAAGATTAGGATGGGGGTTGGTATATTATTTTTTTGCTCAAATCATTTTTGAGCCTTTAATATCATTGACTCTAAGTTATCATAATCCTGTAGGTGAACGTTTCGTAAGTGTATCAATTGGTACTAACGAAATTCTAGCATTATTATGTGGGGGAGTGATTATAACAATATCAAAAGTTATGCAAAAAGCTCATGAACTTGCTGAAGAAAATGATTTAACAATTTAAGGATATTTAGATGTCTATAAGAATTGACTTAGCAAGAATAATGCTTGATAAACAAATTAAATCTAAAGATTTAGCAAAAGCTATTGGAATTACAGAGCAAAACTTATCAATATTAAAAAACGAAAAAGCAAAAGCTATTAGATTTTCTACTCTAGAAGCAATTTGTAAGTATCTAGGTTGCCAACCAGGAGACATATTAATTTATGAGGATTAAATTCTTATAAAATATAAATATACTAATACTCTATATATATTGTTACAATTGTATTCAAATAAAATTAATCTTAGATAATATAAATTATGAATACAATCAATTTAGGCAAGTATTTTTTTGTTTTAACTATATTTTTCATAAATATAAGTTTTGCAAGTTCTGATAAATATCATTTGGAAACTCCTCCAATACCGGCAGGAACTTATAAACCTGACTTTAGAGATATTAAAGATGTATCTGAAAAGAAAAAAGTCTTTATAGAATTTATGTCAAAAGAAATAGATGAAGCTAATCAAGAGTTATGTAAACAAAGAAAAACTATTATGAAACTACAAGAAATTCTTAATAGTAAAGAAGATTTAGATGAAAATCAAAAAACAAAAATTAAAAAATATACTTCCTTCTATAAAATATGGAATGCTAAGACGTTACAAGAGCAAGTTAATGCTTTAGTTACAAAAGTTAATATAGCACCTAAAAGTCTAGTAATTGCTCAAGCAATCCTTGAAACTGGCTGGGGAACATCTAGATTTGCAGTTGACTATAATAATTACTTTGGATTACATTGTTTTGAAGAAAACTGTGGTGTCAAAGCTAAAGATTCAGATGTCCAAGTAGAAACTTTTAAAGATGTTGGAGATAGTATTCTTGGATACTACTTTAGATTAAATACTGGAGAAAAGTTTGCTAAATTTAGACAAGTAAGACAAGCTAATGGCGATACTTCTCAACTCATTAATACTCTGACAGAATACTCTGCGTTAGAGGGAGATGAATATCAAAATAGATTAAATAGTGTAATTAAATCAAATAATTTAGATAAGCTTAAAGCTTCTTGTTAAAGAATAAGTTCTGAATTAAAGAGATAAATTCTGTTGTTGATCTGATGATAAACTATCTGGTATTTTTAATTTAAAATGATTGTATGCTAGCAAAGTAGCAATACGCCCTCTTGCTGTACGCATTATATATCCTTGCTGGATTAAATATGGCTCTATGACATCTTCAATAGTTCCCTTTTCTTCACTAAGTGCAGCTGCCATCGTATCTAATCCTACTGGACCACCACCAAATTTTTCCATTAATGTAAGTAGATATTTATGATCCATATGATCAAATCCTACAGGATCAACTTTTAGCATTGTAAGAGCTTTATCAGCAATATCATAAGATATAACTCCAGAAGCTTTAACTTGAGCATAATCTCTAACTCTACGTAGTAATCTATTTGCTATTCTTGGTGTACCTCTTGAACGTTTAGCAATTTCATTAGCACCATCGTCTGTAATATCTAGATCTAAAAGCTTAGCCGAACGATAAACTATCTTAGCTAAATCGTCAACTGAGTAAAACTCTAGCCTTTGAATTATACCGAACCTATCTCTCAAGGGTGAAGTCAGAAGCCCTGCTCTAGTTGTAGCTCCTACTAATGTAAATGGAGGTAAATCAATCTTGATTGATCTTGCTGCGGGACCTTCACCAATCATAATATCAAGCTGATAATCTTCCATAGCTGGATATAATATTTCTTCAATAACAGGACTTAAGCGATGTATTTCATCGATAAATAATACATCGTTCTCTTCTAAGTTAGTCAAAAGTGCTGCCAAATCTCCAGCTTTTTCTAAAACTGGACCACTTGTTTGCTTAAGTTCCACTTCCATTTCATTGGCAATAATATTTGATAATGTTGTTTTACCTAAACCTGGGGGCCCAAATATAAGAGTATGATCAAGCGCATCCTTTCGAGATTTTGCAGCTTGAATGAAAATCTCCATTTGCTCGCGTACTGCAGGCTGACCTTCATATTCAGCTAAAGTTTTTGGTCTTATAGCTCTATCAATGAAGTTTTCATCTTTATTTTGTGCTGTATTTGCTGATATTATTCTGTCAGTTTCTATCATATTATAGTGTTCTAATAAGATTTAATTTTTATTATAACATTTTATTGCTCTCAATTTGACTTTGGATTATATACAGCATATTTTTGCGGTTGTAACTAATATAAAAATTAAATTATACCAATATAGTAAAATGTTGAGTGATAAACTTTGAAAAAGGTAAATGTTTTGTCTAAAATCTAATAATAGAATCGACATTAATATATGGAGAAAATAGTGGATTTAAAAGATTTCAAACAAATAGAACTTTCTCATTTCAGTGATACTAAATCAATAAATTATCTTAGAGATGATGCTAGTCACCTTCTTTACTTAGAAAGCTCTGCTTTAGATGTCTTTAGAGACTATAAAGATCATGATGCTTTAACAGTTAGAGCAGATCTTAACCTAAAGGATGTAAAAACAAAAATTATTGATAATCATAAAGATTTTGCACTGGTAATTAGTGCTGAAGATAAAGTTGTGGGAACAATTGCTCTTCATTATATAGAGAGCCAAGCCCTTCAAGAAAGAGCTAGAAGTTCTGGTACAAAACCAGCTGATTTAGTTGCACATGATATTATGTTACCTATTGCCAAAGTAAACACAGTATCTTATTCAATTATAAAAAGTACTAAAATTGGCCATATCCTAAACACATTAATTAACTCAGACTATCATCATATCGTAGTGTATGATAAAAATGAAAATGGTGAAAAATATATCCGTGGTTATTTTTCTTTACCATATATTAGAAGAAAGCTTGGTTTAGATGTCTATCACGTTTATCAAAAAGAAGGTATTTCTAACCTTAACAAAGGTATCTAATTTTTTTAACAATTAATCTACATATTCTTTTATAACATTATAGAACTGATTTGCCATAATCCTGTATCCTTTTGCATTTGGATGTACAGCATCAACCATTAAATCTTTATTCCCAATTACACCTTCTAAAACATTAGGAACTAATAAACATCCATAGCTCTTAGCAAAGTTAATATAGTCTTCAGCATAATCATTTTTATAATATGGTATATCTAGACCTCCGATAATAACTAACGCTCCGTTTGCTTGTAGTATATTCACTATACGCTTTAAGTTTGCAAACGCTTCTTTTGCAGGAATTCTTTTTCTTAAATCATTAGCTCCCAATGACACCATTACTATCTTAGGGTTAGCTTGCACAACATCTTCAATTCTTAATAGTGCTTGACCTGTTGTTTCACCAGATACTCCCATATTTATTACAGGTTCACCAATCATCCTTGATAATTGAGATGGGTAATTATCATATTTATCTACACCATATCCAGCTGTTAAGCTATCACCAAAAGCAACAATAGTCTCGCCTTGTGGATTTTGGTTAACAATAGGCCAATTATTATAGTTTTGATAGATAAAATAATAGTATGACAATGCTAATAAAACTATTACAAAAATAAGTAAAATTAATTTCTTCATTAGATAAGCGTTTCTAAAAATAATATATTTGAAATTATAAAATAGTAACCAACAAAATACTATCTATAGCATTATTAATAATAAGTAGAATTTAGACAAATAATTATCCTTTGTGACTTAAAAGTTTTTCTAAGACTTCTGATATTTTGCTAAAAGAAAGATTTGAATAATCTAGCAGAAGATCTTTTGTACCATGAGTTAAAAACTCATCCTTGAGACCAAAGTTTCTGACAATTGTATTTTTACTTAGATCGCTAGCAAGTATATACTCATTAACCGCAGAACCCGCTCCTCCTGCTATTGAACTCTCCTCAAGTGTAAATATAATATTATGGTTTTGACATATTTCATCAATCAGCTGTTCATCAAGAGGTTTTACAAATCTCATATCAACTACAGTAATATCATACTTATCTGCTATCTGGTTAGCAAGAGGTAATAAAGTTCCAAAATTTAAAATTGCGGCTCTAGAACCTTTCTTAATAAGCTTTGCTTTGCCTAATTCTATATCAAGATTATCAGTAATTTCAGCTCCGATACCTGCTCCACGAGGATAGCGTACCATTGCAGGTCCCTTGTATTCATATCCAAGTTCAAGCATATGATATGTCTCGTTTTCATCACTTGGAGTCATAATTACATGATTTGGAATACAACGCATAAATGATATATCAAAACTACCATCATGAGTTGCTCCATCTGCTCCAACCAGACCAGCTCTATCAACAGCATATAAGACATCTAAATCTTGTAATGCTATATCATGTATAACCTGATCATAAGCTCTTTGTAGAAATGTTGAGTAAATAGCAACTACAGGCTTAAGTCCTTGACAGGCTAAACCACCTGCAAAAGTTACTGCATGCTGCTCAGCAATTGCTACATCAAAGTATCTATTTGAATATTGTTCTGAAAATCTAATTAAATCAGAGCCTTCCTTCATAGCTGGAGTTACACCTACTAAGCGCTCATCTTTAGCTGCTTTTTGACAAATCCAGTTACCAAATATATTTGAGTAAGTTGGCTTAGAAGCTTTTGATTGAGCATCTCCACTGTGAAAACTTGGTGCAACATGATGAAACTTAATTGGATCAGACTCTGCTCTAGTATAACCTTTGCCTTTTTTAGTAATTACATGTAAAAGTTTCGGACCCTTGTGATCTTTTAAAATTTTTAAAGTCTTTACTAGCTCTGTAACATTATGGCCATCTATTGGTCCTACATAATAAAAACCTAAATCTTCAAAAAAATTTGCAGGGACAAACATTCCTTTAGTCTGTGTTTCTATCTTTTTCACAAACTCAAACATCGGTGGAATATTTTTAAGAACTTCCTTACCTTTTTCACGAATAGAGTTATAAAAGCCACCTGAAATAATCTTGCTAAAATGAGCAGAAAGACCACCAACATTATCAGAAATTGACATTTCGTTGTCATTGAGAATAACTAAAATGTCCTCTTTAATTCCCCCAGCATGATTAAGTGCCTCAAATGCCATACCTCCAGTTATAGCACCATCTCCAATAACAGCAATTGAGCTAGAGTGTTTACCTTGTAGTCTATCTGCAATAGCCATGCCAAGTGCTGCACTTATCGATGTACTTGAGTGCCCTACTCCAAAAGTGTCATATTCACTTTCAGATCGCTTTGGGAAACCTGAAATTCCACCATCTTTTTTGATAGTAATAAGCTTATCTTTTCTACCTGTCAAGATTTTATGAATATATGTTTGATGTCCAACATCCCATACAATATTATCGTAAGGTGTATTAAAAACATAGTGTAGCGCTACTGTAAGCTCTGTAGCACCAAGACTACTTGCAAAATGTCCACCACTTACATCCAATGTATCTACCAAAAAAGTTCTTAACTCAGATGCTAGTTCTTTAAGTTGTCCCTCAGGTACAAGCTTAAGATCTGTAGGGGTATTTATCTTATCTAAAATAGTATATTTCGACATAGTATAAAATCTTCATCTAACCCAAAAGTACAATTCTAAAGAATATATACTTTAATAAATTAAACATTTCGTCAGCTAGTGGTTACTCCCACTCAATTGTTCCAGGTGGTTTACCTGTTACATCATAAACGACTCGTGATACTTGTTTAACTTCATTTACAATTCTATTTGAAACTATAGATAAGAAGTCATAAGGCAAATTTGCCCATGTTGCAGTCATAAAATCAATACTAACCACAGCTCTTAATGCTATAACATATTCATATCTACGCTGATCCCCAACAACCCCAACTGACTTAACTGGTAAGAAAACCCCGAAGGCCTGAGAAATATCATGATACAAATTATGCTTATAGAGCTCTTCAGTAAAGATAGCATCTGCTTTTTGTAGAGTTTCAACATACTCTTTCTTAATTTCACCTAATATACGCACACCAAGACCTGGACCTGGGAACGGATGTCTATAAAGCATATTATACGGTAAGCCTAAGCCTAGTCCTAATTTACGCACCTCATCTTTGAATAACTCTCTTAGAGGTTCTAATAGCTTAAGCTTCATCTCTTTTGGCAAACCACCAACGTTATGATGAGATTTGATAACATGAGCTTTAGACTGGCTATTACCAGCTGACTCAATTACATCACTATAGATCGTGCCTTGAGCAAGCCATTTCGCATTTTCGATTTTAGCTGCTTCTTCATCAAAAATATCAACAAAAAGCTTACCTATGATTTTACGCTTTTCTTCAGGATCACCAATCCCCTTTAGAGCGTCTAAAAATCTATTTTTAGCATTTACACGAATAACATTAATATCCATATGCTCTGCAAATACTTCCATCACTTGGTCGCCTTCATTAAGACGAAGTAGTCCAGTATCTACAAATATACAGGTAAGTTGATCGCCAATAGCTTCATGTAATATTGCTGCTACCACAGATGAGTCAACACCACCTGATAAGCCTAAAATCACTCTATCATTTCCAACCTGTTTTTTTATTTCTTTGATATCGTTTTCAATAATATTTTCGATATTCCAAAGAGCATCACATTTACAGATATTTAAGGCAAAATTTTCTATAATCTGTTTACCATTCTCTGTATGAGTGGTTTCTGGATGAAACTGTACTCCATAAAAAGGTTTACTCTTGTGAGCAACAGCTGCAACAGGAGCATTAGCTGATGATGCTATTACCTCAAAATGTTCGCCAGTTTGAGTAACTTTATCGCTATGACTCATCCATACAGACTGTTCTGTTTTAAGATTTGAAAATATATTTTCTGATGATTTTAAGATATTAATGATTGCTTTACCAAACTCACTTTGATCAGCTCCTTTTACTTCTCCACCATGCTGCATTACCATTGTCTGCATACCATAGCAGATACCCAAAACAGGAACACCTAATTCAAAGACTATTTCTGGGGCTTTAGCATCTGAATCATATACAGACTCAGGACCACCAGAAAGAATTATACCTTTAGCATGATAATCTTTGATAAAATCATCTGCTATGTCGTGAGGAAATATTTCGCAAAACACACCAACCTCTCTCACTCTACGCGCGATAAGTTGAGTATATTGCGAACCAAAATCTAAAATCAAAATCTTATGATTATGTATATCTGTCATTTTTATAGAAATAAAGATTTTCTTAAAAGGATATTTTAACCTAAATGAATTTGATTGTAATTAGCTTTTAGTAATAAAAGTAACATTAAATAAATACTTACAAAAGACTTTCTTAGAAAACTAAATGATTAGACTAACAAAAAAGCTCTATTACTCGACGTTTAAAACTAAACTGAGGATATTCAACTCCAACAAAATATAGACCGTGTGCTTTAGCTGTTTCAGCAGCTTTTGTCCTATCCTTAGCTTCTAATACTAGCTTAATCCATTCTGGAGATTCAAATTCTAAACCTACTTTTAGTAAGGAGCCTATAAAATTTCTAATCATATGGTGCAAAAAAGCATTGCCAACAACCTCAAATACTATAAAACTTCCCTGTTTAATAAACTCAGCTTTTTGAATATTTCTAAATGGTGTGTTTGACTGACATTGAGATGATCTAAAAGATGTAAAATCTTGCTCATCTAATAAGTATTTACAGGCTTGATTCATTTTATCTATATTTAACTCTCTATTCTCCCACAAACAATGCTCAGCAAATATTGGAGAGCTAATTGCAGAATTATAGATAATATAATTATAGGTTCTATTTATCGCTGTAAATCTCGAATTAAAATTATTTTCAACTTCTTTAATATCTAGTATTTTAATATCTTGTGGTAAAAGAGCATTCGTTCCCCTCATCCAAGAACTAAGATTCCTATCTGCATCTGAATGAAAGTTAACAACTTGCGAAGTCGCATGTACTCCGGTATCAGTTCGCCCTGCACAAGTAACTTCGATATTTTGATTTGCAATTTTTGAGAGTGCTTTTTCTAGCTCTTCTTGAACACTTGGTGAATGCGATTGCCTTTGCCAACCACAATAGTTTTTACCAAAATATTCAATTTGTAGTAGATAATTTTTCATAATTAGCCAAGAAATTTAACAACTCTAGAATGAAGTATTTCCATCTCTTTTGGAATCAGTTTTGAGAAATTGATAAAACCATGTACCAAACTATCAAAGTGATAATGTTGTACCTCAACATCATGTCTAAGAAGCCTTTCAGCAAATAATAAGCCCTCATCTTTTAAAGGGTCATAGCCTGCTGTCATAACTAAAGTTCTCGGCATATTATCTAATTCTTTGATATAAAACGGTGATATTTCAGGAGAGCATTTATCCATACCTTCAGGCACGTATAACTCAGAATACCATTTTGTTTTTGCTTTAGTTAAAATATAGCCACTAGAATAGTCTTCAAGCGATTTCGTAGGCATATGCGATAAATCTACAGATGGGTATAAAATAATATTATTGGCAATTTTAACACTACCTTTTTGTAATAGATTATAAGTTGCTAAAACTGTCAAATTAGCTCCTGCGCTATCACCCATTAAAGTAAATTTCTTACGAGATACACCAAGTTTTTTAGAGTGTTGATAAACATATTCTGTAATAAACTCAACATCATTCAAACCAGCTGGAAATTTATGTTCAGGCGCAAGACGATAATCAACAGCAAAAACAATCCTATTGGTAGTTAAAGCAAGCTTGCGGCAAAAAGCATCAAATGAGTCTAAAGTACCAGATACAAACCCTCCACCATGAGAAAAGATTATTACTTTAAGTTTCTCATCAGTTTTAGGATTATATACTCTAACAGGGATATTATGACCATTATCAGCATGTTTTATTTCAATATCTTCAACACTTTCTAGATCTACCTTAGGATAACTATATAAGCCTAGCGATGCCGCTGCCTTTCTAGTTGCTTCGATATCTTGTCGATTGCCATCCCTATCAAATTTACTAATAAATGTCAGTAAGTCTTGAAGCTTAGGTGGTATAGTCTTAATACCTCCATATAGATCTGGAACCTTTTTAAGAATTTCAGCTTCAAGTGCTTCTTCATGCTCAGAGTTATCCTTAGCTATAACTTTTAGCCACTCTTTCTTATTTGGAGGCAATGACTCAATAGGTGTTGATAAATATCGAGCAATACCCAGTTCATGACAATCATTTTCAGCATAAAATGACAAGTTATTTATCATCCACTTGACAATTTTTTCAGCTTTATAATTATTTGTTTCCCTTATTTCTAATACATTATACAAATTTCTAACATCATATGACCAAGGAACATAGTCAACAATAAAGTTACAGCTAATATAATTAAGCCCCGCTTCTCTTGCTAAAGCAAACTCTGGAAAAGCCGTCATACCTATGACACCACCTCCCATACTCTGGAAGCATTTAGCATCAATTATAGTAGGAAATTGGGGTCCTTCTATACAAACGTAGCTCTGCTTAAAATGAATATCAAAATCAAACTCTTGTTTCTTTGCTCTAATTTCTTCAGCTATACTCTCTGTTATAGGTTTTGAAAGAGATACATAGTTAAGCAACCCCTGTTCACAAAACGTAAATTCTCGTAAAGATTTTGTTCTATCAATAAACTGATATGGAATAACCATATCTCCAGGTTTTAACTCTTCTCTTAAACTTCTAACTGAAGATAATGCAATAATAGAAGTAGCACCATATTTTTTCAAAGCATATATATTCGCTTTGTAGTTTATTTGATGCGGTAATATATTCTGACCTAAACCAGTTCTATTTAGAAATAATGCTTCCTTATCTTCTATTTTTATTTTAAATAAACCATTAGAACACAAACCATATGGAGTTTCTCGAGAGAGTTCTTCTATAATTTCAAAATCATCAAAAGACTCAAAACCACTACTTCCTACAATTGCCCACATATCTCATTTATCCAAAAGTTGTTTCTAATATTTTTTTATCTTTACAAAAAAGCTCTATTCTAAATTTATCACCGATACTTACTACCCCGACACCTTTGGGTGTTCCTGTCATCAACAAATCATTTTCAGCTATAGTGATTTCATTTTGTTTTAAAAAATCTATAATTTGTTGGGGTTTATAAATCATTAAATCATAACTGCCTTGCTGAATTAAAGAGCTATTTTTATATGCTTTGAAGTTTAAAAATTCAACATCCTGATTATTGATTTCAACAAAGTCACTAATCACAGCACTATTATCAAAAGCTTTTGCTAACTCCCACGGAAGTCCTTTTGATTTAAGCTTTGATTGTACATTCCTATCAGTTAAATCTAAACCTAAACCTACCGCTTTTATATTTGAATCATTATCAAAAGCAAAAACTATCTCACACTCATAGTGTGTTTCTCTAGCTGACGATAATTTAAGATTTTTAGCTATACTTGAGTTAGGTTTGATAAATATTACCGGACTATCTGGAACTTCATTATTCAGTTCATGAATATGTTCAACATAGTTTCTACCTATACAAATTACTTTTGATTTTGTCAGATCAATTTGCATAATTTAATTCCTTTTATGAGTTGTGATTATTACAGCTTAAAGTCTTCTCCAAGGTATACCTTTCTAACCGTTTCATCAGCTAAGACTTCTTCTGGTGTACCAGCAGCGAGCATATTTCCAGCATTAACAATGTATGCTCTCTCACAAATATCAAGCGTCTCTCGTACATTATGGTCTGTAATTAACACACCTATCCCTCTATCTTTAAGATGTCTCACAACTTCTTTAATCTCTATTACAGATACTGGATCAACTCCGGCAAACGGTTCATCTAGAAGTATAAACTTAGGATCCATAGCAAGAGCCCTTGCAATTTCAACTCTTCTTCGCTCTCCTCCAGATAAGCTCATACCTAAACTTTTACGTATGTGCTGAATACTAAACTCATCCAAAAGTTGATTTAGTTTTTCTTCAATTTGGATTTTACTAAGTTCTTTACGAGTCTCCAAAATAGCAACAATATTATCTTCAACACTTAGTTTTCTGAAAACAGAAGCCTCTTGAGGAAGATAACCCAAGCCTCTTCTAGCTCTAAGGTGAATTGGCATCTTTGTTACATCATCATCCCCCATATGCACCTTACCACGTGTTGCAGCGACAAGTCCTACAATCATATAAAAAGATGTTGTTTTCCCGGCTCCATTAGGTCCCAGGAGACCAACTATTTCACCAGTTGAAACTTTCATGGAGACATTATTTACAACCCATCGCGAACCATATTTTTTACCTAGTCTTTTTGCTTCTAATGTATATTTTTCCATTTTAAACCTGTCTGCTTTAATTAAGTTGTAGAGTTATATGTATTTAAGCCTCTAACACTTCCTTTTTGTCTATCTTTCTCATAGTCACTAATAGGAGTTAGACCTGTATCAATTTTAGTCTGTTTCTGTACTCCATCTAATATTATTGTTGATCTTTTATTTTCACTACCAGGAATTGATATTAGATCATGTTCAATATCAAAAATAACTTTTTCACCCTTATAAACATTATCGTTTTGGAAAGCTACAGCCTTTCTGTACATTTCTAGATGCTTGTCATCAACATGATAGATTATCATTTTTGACTTACCCTCAACAGGACCTCTTGTCGCAGTCTTAACATCTTTATAGTCAGGGTTTGAATTTGTTGGATATGTATAGAATTGGGAATTATGATTATCATCTGAAATCATGGTGAAGGTTTTCAGTTTCTTATTCTCATCCAAATTTATTACAAGTCTCTGTCCAGATATGAAGTTACATTCTTTTTGTTCAGAACATAGTTGTTTAGCTGTTTTTAACCAACTCTCTTGTAATTGTTCCAGAGATAAATTTGCATCTCTTTCAAAATAAATAACATCTTTTTTAGGTGCTATAGGTTTATGACAAAGTATATGCTTGTTATGGATTTGCATTACAAATACATTGCCTAAATAGGTAATAACATGCTGACTATCATCATATGTAGCACTATCGGCACATATTGTTACCGGTCCATATTCTTTCAAACTATTGCTCTCAGAATTATCCTCTTTTTCATTATCAGTAACACTATCTTCTTGTGCTGCTGCATTATACATCGGAAGAGCATCATCTATTTGATTCACTTGTGTTTCTGAGAAAGCATTAGAAACAAATACTAGTAGCGTTAATCCTATCATTCTAACTAGATGCATAATAACTCCTCACATTCTGACCTAGTCTTATAACTTTTGAGTCTGAATTTCCTGATACTCCAATACCGGTTGTATTGTTACCAGTCTCAGGATCATACATCTTTGTAAATCTAGCATTATAAAAATCTTTTGAACCAGAGTTATAAAACATCTCTGAAGTTTTAATAAAGATTCTATCTAAAGAGGAGTTTTTACCCTCATTAGTTTGATTACCTGATGAATCATTACTAGTATAAATAATTGCATCAACACCATCATATAAGTGAGTCAAATTTTGACCAGTAAACTGTTGAATATAGCCATACTTAGACTTAACTTGCCACTGTAACTTGCCTGTTTTATCATCATAACTTTTTTCTGTAAGATTAATCATAAATAAATCTTGATTAATATAGCGTCTTAACTCTTTTGAAAAGTAATTCGTTACTAAATTACCTTTTACATCATATTTATTGTATGTAAAATCATAAGCCTTTAATTCAACTCTATTCTTCTGTTGACTAGATTTTAATGGTTTTGCACCATCTAAAGCATTGTAACTTATATATAGCATAGCTACGATAATAATGACTATGGAAAGTACGTTAGCAAATAAAGAATACTTAGTGAAAAACTTCATATTTTTGTTTATTTAACCTCACCAGTCTCAATAAAATCTTTAATAACCTTATCATAAAAACCTGATTGCTTAATAATATAGTCACAAAACTCCCTAACTGCAGCATTACCACCATTATTTTGGCATACATAGTTTGCATATTCTTTTACTAGTGATATTGAGTCTGTAGGCGTTGCAGACAACCCTACCTTATTCATTAACACAAGATCTGGCAAATCATCCCCCATATAAGCAATATTCTGATCATTTAGACTATATTTATTTTTTAAGCTTTCATATGCTTTGATTTTATTTTTTTGGCCTTGATAAATATCTTGGGGATCTAGACCTAAACTTTGAAGTCTCTGCTGAACAATCTTTGATTCTTTACCAGTTATAATTGCAACTTTAATACCCAATTTCTGTAACAGAACGATACCAAGACCATCTTTAACATTAAAGTTTTTAAACTCATTTCCGTCATTTGAGATTATTATTCTACTATCTGTAAGGACACCGTCGACATCAAAGATTACTAGTTTAATACTATTTACGACATTTTGCTTCATACTAAATTTCATGAAAATATTGAATTCGATATGAAATATTATCACAAATGACTTAGAGACTAAAATATTAAAAACAAAAGAAGAAATTATTTATAATTATTTACAGATTTTTCGATTTCTTTTTTAGCAAAAGCGACATCATCCCAGCCATCAACTTTTACCCACTTACCAGAATCAAGATCTTTATAATGAGTGAAGAAATGCTCAACTTTTTGTTTTAAAGAAACAGGCAAATCATCAACATCATTTATATGATCATATTCCTTAGTTAATTTAGAGCTTGGTACTGCAATAATTTTTGCATCAACACCACCATCATCTTCCATTTTGAAAACACCAACTGCTCTACAGTTAATCACACAACCTACCGCAAGAGGATATGGAGCCAATACTAACACATCAATTGGGTCTCCATCATCGTAAAGAGTATTTGGTACGAAACCATAGTTACAAGGATATCTCATAGTAGATGACATAAATCTGTCAACAACTATCATGTCACTATCTTTATCAAACTCATACTTGATCGGATCACTATCTTGGGGTATTTCAATAACAACATTGAAATCATTAGGAATATCTTTTCCACAAGGTATATTTTTTAGCATAACAATTTCTCCTATATTTTTGCTAAAGCATAAACGCTTGATACACTATACAAGAGTCTATCATAAAAACCTTTGTATTTATAACCTATAAATATTAAAATACTCTGAGATATTACTTAATAAGTTACACTTTAACAAAAGTTTAAAGAGGAAAATTATGAAATTTAAAAAGATGGCTTTATTAACAGCTAGTTTGGTTGCAACTACAGCATTCGCAGCACCCAATATTTCTTCTAGCTCAGACCCATATTTTAATGGAGGTAACGGACTAGCACAGAAAGATATAATAGTAAGACCTGTAAATATTGAGCTAGATGCTCCAGCATGGGTAGCTATGAATTATCGCACTGGTGATGTAGTTAGTGAGAAAAATATGGATGTGAGAAGACCTCCTGCTAGTTTGACCAAAATCATGACATCTTATATTGTTGCCAGTGAAATCAAAGCAGGAAACCTTAGTTGGGATACTATGGTACCAATAAGTGCAAAAGCTGCTTCAACTGGCGGATCTAAAATGTATGTGAAAGCAGGAGCTAAAGTATCTGTTAAAAATTTAGTAACAGGAATGGATGTTGTATCGGGTAATGATGCTACTATAGCTTTAGCAGAATATATCGGTGGTACTGCCGATGCATTTACTGATCTTATGAATCAAACAGCAAAAGCAATTGGAATGAATAATACTCACTTTGCCAACCCAGATGGGTTGCCTGGAGGAGAACAGTATACAACTGCGCATGACATGGCATTACTAGCTAGATCTTACATATATAATTTCCCTGAAGCATATGAGATATACGATGACAGAGGTTTGGTTTGGAATGCTACAGAGCAAGAATCTGTAAGTATAGCAGATCGCAAGCAATGTTTACCTAAATTTGATCGTTCAAGCGGTAATGTTTTAGAGAGTTTTACTGCAAAAGGGCTAGACTCTCAAGCTCAAGATAAGTGCTCAAAACTATTCCCTAAAGGCGACAACTTTGTACTTCAAAACAATCGAAACAGGCTTCTATTCACTTTTGATGGTGCTGATGGCATGAAAACAGGCCACACAGATGCAGCTGGCTATTGCTTAGTATCCTCTGCAAAACAAGATGGCGAGAGATTCATCTCTGTAGTACTTGGTACTAGTAGCTCGGCTAAAAGAGATTCAGAATCTTCTAAATTATTGAGGTATGCTATAAGTAAGTACGAAAATGTCTTATTATACAAAGCTAACTCTCCAGTCACAATAAGTGCTGATAACATCCCTAACGCCAAAGCTGGACAAAAGATAACTGTAGCCTCAACTCAAAATATTTATAAAACCGTACCTAAAACTTATATTCCATTCTTAAAGCAAGGTATTGTGTTTACATCCGGATTAAAAGCTCCAATTAAAAAAGGACAACCAGTAGGTGAACTAGTCATAACTCTTGGAGACACTAAAGAAAAAATAGCAAGTGTACCAGTGATATCTATGAATGATATATCACAAAGAGGTTGGTGGTAACCCTAAAATAAGAGGATTTATAATGTCTGAAGATAATAACAGTAATCAGCCAGAAACTTTTTTTGAGTTTCCCTGTCAATTTCCAATAAAGATTATGGCAAACCCACAGAAAGAGACTGTTGAATTTATTCTTAAAGTCTTTGAAAAACATGTTCCAAAACATGATGAGATTGATTTTAATACCAAAGAAAGTAAAACTGGTAAATATATATCTATTACAGCCATATTTACAGCTGATAGCAAACAACAGTTAGATAATATTTACAAAGAAATTTCTAGCCATCCTGAAGTACACATGGTTTTATAATAATCGTTACTCTATGAAAGAAGATATCATAATTAGAGATTTAGGATTACAGCCATACTCTAATGTTTTTGAACGAATGGCTGATTTCACAACCGAACGTGACAATACTACTAAGGATGAGATTTGGCTTGTTGAACACCTGAGTGTTTTTACACAAGGAAAACATGGCAAATCCAAACATATCCTAAATCCGCACAATATACCTATTGTTGAAACCGATAGAGGTGGACAAGTTACATATCACGGTCCTGGTCAAGTTGTAATATACTTTATGCTTGATATAAAAAGAAATAAACTTGGTGCAAAAAAATTAGTTGATGTAGTAGAGCAAGCCTGTATCAATATACTTCAAAAGCACTATAATCTTGACCCTCACATTATTGAGAATGCCCATGGCATATATATTGATAATAAAAAAATAGCTTCTCTTGGCTTAAGAATAAAGCAAGGTAAAAGCTACCACGGCATTGCTATAAATACTAAAATGGATCTTACGCCATTTAGTTATATTAACCCCTGTGGATATAGTGATTTAGAGATGTGCCAGCTATCGGACTTTATCGATAACATTGATACTAAAATAGTTCAAAAACAATATGTCGATGAGTTTATAAAACTAATTAAAGCTTAACCAAGATTTAATTATTTATTTCAAGCTGCATTTTTATGCAGATCTTCTTTAACATTTCTTAAGAATCTTTTCGATTGAACTTTATCACCAAATATATCGTACTTAATAGATAACGTTGATGAATTGTCAGCTATTCTAGTCACACTAATACTAAACGTCCCTTTGAATCTCTCCGAGTTAACATCGCCATCAATCTCTGATGCTTGATTAGTTATAATATTCTTAGTAATAGTGACACCTGGCATTTCCCTAAGAACGTGCAAAACTGAATTGCTAACATCTATAACAGAGTAGTCAAGGTTCTCAGAGTATGACGCAGCTTGATCAACACCATAAACACCTGCTCCAATTAATAAACAGCTGTTAAGACTAAAGATACTTGATATTAGTATAAATAATAATACTATTTTTTTCATCATAAAATTGAGTAAATAAAAATTAGCAAAAATATAGCACAGCTAAGTATAAAAAGCCATTTTAGTTGAGAAGTTTATTAATAAGAAAATTTATAAAAATGTTTTTAAGAATGCCGATCTTGATGGATGCTTTAGCTTTCTAAGAGCTTTTGCTTCAATCTGCCTAATACGTTCTCTGGTTACATTGAACTGCTTACCTACTTCTTCAAGAGTATGGTCCGTATTCATACCAATACCAAAACGCATCATAAGAACTTTTGCTTCTCTTTCAGTTAAACCCGTATCAATAAGCTCCTTAATAGCCTCTCTTAAGTTCTCTAAGTTTGCTGCCTCAATTGGGGAATAATTATTCTTATCCTCAATAAAGTCACCTACTGTTGAATCTTCATCATCACCAATTGGACTCTCCATAGAAATAGGAGTATGCGAGATATTAAGAATTTTTTTAAGCTTATCCTTAGTCATATTTGGAGTGTATTCAATAATCTCCTCTTCTGTAGCCTCGCGTCCTTTCTCTTGAAGTATTTGACGTTTAATTCTATTAACTTTATTGATAGTTTCAATCATATGAACTGGAACTCGAATTGTTCTAGCTTGATCCGCAATAGAACGAGTGATTGCCTGACGAATCCACCAAGTTGCATAAGTTGAAAACTTAAAACCTTTTCTGTAATCAAACTTATCAACAGCCTTCATTAGACCAATATTACCTTCTTGTATAATATCCAAGAAATGCAAACCTCTATTAGTATATTTTTTAGCCTCTGAAACAACTAGTCTTAAGTTTGCTTCTATCATTTCTTTTTTAGCTTGAGTAATTTTTGCTTCACTCTTAGAAATTTCAACATTAACTTTTTTAAGTTCTTCAACTTTCATCATCATCAGAGTCTGAAATTGATTAATTTGCTTAGTTAAGTTATTAATTTCTTTGATAGTATTATCTGTAAATTTATATTTTTTAGTTAAAGGCTCCAGCCACTCAACAGAGCCAATTTCATATACCTTGATAAACTCCTGACGAGGAGTTTTTGATCTTTCTACGCACAATCTAAGTATTTTTCTCTCGAACTCTTTAACTCGAGCATAAGGGAGTCTAATGTAGTCAACCAATTTCTGCAAGTGAGAAGTAGATAACCTTAAACATTCAAACTCTTTGACTATTTTGTTATATAGCTTTTTATTAGGTTTTTCCTGGTACTCCTCAAACATTTTCTCAAGGTTTACAAAGAAATTATATGCTCTTTGAGTATCAATCTTCTCATCATGATCATCTTCCGCAACTTTTTCTTCTGTAATCTGCTCATCACTGAAGCCCGCTATAATTTCATTAAAGCGAATATACTTAGCTACAGACTCATCTTCAATATCTTGTGATGACATGTAATCATCAGCTTTTTCTTCTAATTCACGAAAGCGTTCAATATAAGTTTTAATAACTATTGGGTAACTCAAAATAGTACTAAAAACTTCCGTAGTACCTTCTTCGATTCTGATGGCGATATCAGTCTCACCTTTTTTATCTAAAAGATCTACTATACCCATTTCTCGCATATACATACGGATAGGATCAGAAGTCTTACCTTTCAAATCATCTAAGTTCGCCTCACTTACTTTTCGTTCATCATCTTCATCTAATTGAGGAGTTCTATCATAAACATCAATACCAGCATCTATAAGTATAGCTTCTATTTCTTCATACTTTTTAGGATCGTCTGACACATCTCCTGGTAATGCATCCAGAATGTCTGCTCTAGTTAAATAACCTCTTTCTTTACCATCAACTATCAAATCTTTTAGATCAGAAAGTAAATCTTCTCTTGTCATCTATTAATACTCCAATAGAATTTTTTATATTTTATTACCTAATTTTGCTACTAAATACTTACGTTCCATCTCTTGAACATCTGTCCTAAAAGGTAGAGACCCTAAATGATTAAGCTGCTCTTTTACACTATTAGCTTCAACCCTTTTTAAGTCATTTAATATCTGACTGCAATACTGTTCACCATCAGATTTTTTTCTAGCCTTGTTAATGCCATAACTCAATAACTCAAAGAAATACTCTCTATAGTCAGGATAGTCCTCTGCCAAAAACTGTATCAATACCACAGTTTCTATTTGATTAGATGAGTCTTCTTTTAAAATTTTCAAGCTTTTTACAAGAATATCAAGATTTTTTGAAGTAGAAAATATTTCAAAGTCATTTTCTTTTAGTAGAATGCGAAAATCATCAATATTAACAAAAATTTCAGCTAACACTACCTCTTCAAGTAAAATATTTTTTGAAAGCCTTTTTTGCTTAATCATATGATTACTCTTATTCATAGTATCAATACTAAATTTTTGCTTTCCTAGCTTGATTAATCTTTTTACTTGATCAGAACTAATATTTATTTTCTCTGAGACGGTTGATACAATACTCTCTGAATAAATATTTTCATCAACATCAGATAAAAAATCTTTTAAATTCTCCAAAATTTCTGCTTTACACTCAGCTTTAGAAATATCTCTATTGCCTATTATATGTCTTATTATAAAATCTGAAACCAACAAAGAGTTATCTAGTTCACTCTGGAAACTTATCAACCCATGTTCTTTGATATAATCGTCAGGATCCTTTCCTTCCTTTAGAGTAAGTATTCTAAGTTTTTTATTACCATCTAAAATAGGTAAAATTATTTTAATACTTCGGATAGCCGCGTTTTGTCCAGCACTATCGCCATCAAAGCAAAGTATCACTGAGTTACTCTCACGGAATAATATTTTTGCATGATTTTGTGAAAATGCTGTTCCTAACGTTGCCACAGCAGAATAAAAACCATATTGAGCCAACCCAACAACATCCATATACCCCTCTACAACAATAAGACTTTGATTTGCCAACTCAGGATGTTGTTTTTTTCTCTCTCTATATTCATATAATCCATACAAAATATTATTTTTTTGAAAAACTATAGTTTCTGGAGAGTTCAAGTATTTAACTGTATCAGAATCATCAATCACCCTACCGCCATAACCAATAACGCTTCCTTGAATATTTCTTATAGGAAACATTATTCTATTGCGAAAACGGTCATAAACATTTCCTTTATCACTCTTTATTGAAAGACCTGTATCAATTAATATATCTTCAGATACATTGACAGATTTAGCAAGCTGGGTAATATTATTCCAACCTTCCGATGAATATCCAATACCAAACACTTTAGCTAATCCACTATCGATTCCTCTTTTCTTAAGATACTCTATAGCTTTTTCTTTTGATACTGAATTACCAAGATTCCAACGATAATATTTTTGAGCTATCGCTAAAAAACCAATACACTTATTAAAAAGATGTTCTCTTTGCAAATCTTCTTGTGAATAATTCTCATATTCAATGGGTTTCCCCACAATCTCTGCTAAATTATTAACTGCTTCTACGAAGTCTAAATTATTTATTTTTTTAACGAAAGTTAAGGCATCTCCAGATACACCACACCCGAAGCAATGAAAAAATTTCTTTTGAGTATTAACATAAAATGAAGGCGTTTTTTCATTATGAAATGGACAACATGCTTTATAATTTTTTCCAGATTTCTTGAGGTTGACATATCTAGACACAACATCTGCAATATCAGCACTTGCAACAAGCTCTTTTATAAAACTATTTGAAATCTTTTTTGCCATACTGATAAAATCTAAAAGTTAAGATAAGTTTGACTTTACTATAGCACTCACTTTACTCATATCTGTTCTACCAGCAAGCTCTTTTTTTACACTAGCCATTATTTTACCCATTTCTTTCATTGAGGTAGCTCCAACAGATTCTATTGCTTTTTGAACAATAGTCACAACCTCTTCATCACTAAGCTGTTTGGGCATATATTTAGTCAAGATTTCAATCTCTTTTTTTTCACCCTCTGCAAGCTCAGCTCTTTCTGCTTGTATGTATTGATTATAAGAGTCTTGTCTTTGCTTGATCATTTTTGTTATTACAACTGTAACAATATCATCTGTAATATCAATTTTCTCATCAATTTGTTTTTGCTTAATGGCCGACATAGCCATACGAATAGTAGTTAATCTATTTTTATCTTTATTTTTCATTGACTCTTTCATATCAAGAGTCAATTGATCAAAAATTTGTGACATTTTAAAAAAGAATTCCTAGTGAAAGGGAGAGTTAAACTCTCAACGGTGAATTAAATAATATACTACCTTCTAGCCATCATATTGCTCTTGTAAGCTCTTTTGACAGCAGCAGCTTTCTTTCTTTTACGTGCCCAAGTTGGCTTTTCAAAGTACTCTCTACGACGTAGTTCAGATACTATTCCAGCCTTCTCACAAGATCTCTTAAATCTTCTAAGAGCAACATCAAAAGGTTCTCTTTCTTTAACTCTAACGCTTGGCATACCCTCTCACCTCACTTAAATGCCAGTTTAATTTAAATTTAACAAAACTACAGCTCTTTACCCAAAGCTGATAGACAAATTTACAGGCTATCATTCTACCATATAACAATATAAATGCAACATAGCTACAACTTATTTACACTAACCCAAAACCTATCTATATATTACACAGTACCCCCACTATATTTATAGTGTATAAAATGCTATTATTCCAAATTAAGAAATTAGAAACATATATAGGTTTATCACTTTGATAAAAAGAACTAAGCTTTTAGTAGCTATATCTATATTTGTAGCAAGCGCAAACCTATCTTACGCATCTACTCGTAGCGAAATACAATCTCTTGTAAAAAAGTATAACTTATCTAATGCTAAAATTGCTGTAGCAGCCCAAAGAACTATGACAGGTGCTGATCTGTATGCCTATGCTGAAAACAGATCAATGAAACCTGCAAGTAATAATAAGGTATTTACAATCGTCTCAGGATTATTTGCTATTCCTAGTAACTTTAGATTTACAACTACTGTTATGTATCCATCTAATAGAATATCAAACCATACTCTCTATGGTGATATGTATATAAAATTTACTGGTAATCCAGCCCTTACTGGTAGTCAGTTATCATCATTGATAAGAAAGATAAAAACAGAAAAAGGAATATCTAAAATTACAGGCGATGTATATCTTGTTGGTGTATTTTCAGGACCATATATCCCTAGGGGTTGGTCTAAAGAAGATAAAACATTATGCTATGGTGCACCGGCTTCTAGCTTTACATTAAATAGAAACTGTACTGTTATAAAACTAGTTAAAAATCCAAATAGTTTAACTACTAGAGTTGTAGAGCTTAGCAATGCTAGCAACATTGACATAAAAAATTCAGCTAAATATACAAGTGCAACAAAGGCTACGATTTTATCAATGAATGATGATAACGTGGTATATATAAGTGGATATTTATCTAGAACAGCTGAAAAAATGTTTAAACTGGCAATTAGAAACCCTGCTTTAAAGACAGTAGATACTGTTAATGATTTTTTAAGTTCTAGTGGAGTAAAACATGGTAAGGTACTTATTGCTAGTGATATTCCAGCTGGTTATGAATCACAAATAACAACAAGATCAGCAACAATTGGACACTTCTTTGACCAAACTCTTAAACACTCTGACAATTTATATGCAGAAACTATACTAAATACTATTGGTTTACAAGAAAAAGGAATTGGCTCAACTAAAGCGGGTACTGAAGCTGTTCAAAGCATCTTATATTCAAAACTAGGATTAGACACGTCTGCTTTGACTATGTATGACGGATCTGGATTATCACATCTGGATAGAGTTAGTCCTGAATTTATGGTTGATTTCTTGACTAAAACTTTTAACAGTAAAGTTGGTAAACAATTCTATAATTACCTACCTTCATCTGGAATAAGTGGTACCATCGCATATAGAATGGGAGGCAAACTGCTTGGTCGAGTACATGCAAAAACAGGTACATTATCTGGAGTATCAACACTATCAGGCTATGTTTTAACTGCAAAAAACCATCGCATCTCATTTTCGATCATGCTAAATGATCTCAAGTACTCTGATCGTTACAATGCTCGTAGATTCCAAGATAAAGTTGTGGATGTTTTTTATAGGAATTTATAATGAAAAAGATAGTAAAACTAATACTGATTACCACAGTCATATTACTCTTGGGTTCTTGCTCAACAGAGCCTCCAAAAAATATAAACAATGCGTGTAGTATAATCCACCAATATCCTGACTGGTACTACGACATGATAGACTCCTACGATCGTTGGGGGATACCTCTAAATATACAAATGGCATTCGTACGTCAAGAATCTTCATTCAGGGCTGATGCACAACCTTCTATGCAATATTATTTTGGCTTTATTCCAAAAGGTAGAGCATCCAGCGCTTATGGTTATGCACAGGCTCTAGATGGCACATGGGAGCATTACAAGAAAGAAACTAAACAATCTTTTGTCTCACGTTCTGATTATGCTGATGCTGTAGATTTCATAGGTTGGTATTTAAACAATGTCCATAATAAAACAGGTATAAGTAAAACAAATACTTATGATTTATATCTTGCATACCATGAGGGTATTGGAGGATATAGAAGAGGCAGTCATAGAAATAATTCATTCTTAAAAAACTATGCCCGTAAAACCGCTGATGTAGCTCAAAAATATGCTATACAATTACAAAACTGTGAAGTACCTCGCAAACCCCTACTGTCATATATTTTCTAAAGGTAAGTTATGAAATCAAATATTTTTAAGCATACTGTAAATATTCGCTTTGCTGACACTGATAAATATGGACATGTAAATAACTGTACCTACTTTAACTATTTTGAAGAAGCTAGAACAACATGGGCATATGAAAATAGTGGATTAATGTCTTGGGCCACTCAAAACTCTATCCAACTTGTAATTACAGAACAAACCTGTAAATACATCTTACCACTACTACACCCTAATAAGATTGAAGTAACTCAACATATTACTAAAATTGGTGCAGTAAGCATCGAATTTGATTATGAGATACGCTTAATTAATAATGAACAAGTTATTACAAAAGCAAGTGCTAAACTTGCATGTTACAATACAAAGACAGGAAGATTACAAAAAATACCTAATGAACTAAAAAAGATGATTTTAGAAAAAAATGACAGAAACTAATAAACAACTTTTAAAAAAGCTAGAAAAACAAATACTTAGAAAAACAGCCCAAGCAATTAATCAATACAACATGATTGAAGATGGCGATAAAATAATGGTGTGCCTATCTGGCGGTAAAGACTCATACTGTTTGCTTGAAATGCTTTTATTACTCCAAAAGAAAGCTCCTATAAAATTTGATATCATAGCTGTAAACTTGGATCAGAAGCAACCAGGATTTCCTGAAGAGATTTTACCTAATTATCTTAGAACTAAAGATATAGAATTTAATATCATTGAAAGAGATACTTATAGTGTTGTCAAAAGAGTTATACCGGATGGTAAAACTACATGTGGATTATGCTCGAGAATGAGGCGCGGCATTCTGTATGATTTTGCTGAGGAGAACAATATTACAAAAATTGCTTTAGGACACCATCGTGATGATGTCATAGAGACATTTTTTTTAAATCTCTTTTATAACGGCACTATTAAATCAATGCCTGCGAAATTATTAAGTGATGACAAACGTAATATTGTAATTCGTCCCCTTGCTTTTGTAAGTGAAAAAGAAACACTAGAATATTCTGAACTAAAAAATTTCCCGATAATTCCTTGTAACCTATGTGGTTCACAAGATAATTTGCAAAGAGTATTTATAAAAGATATGCTTAATAGATGGGAGAATAACAACCCTGAAAGAAAAAATGTTATATTCAAAGCTCTATCAAATATTTCTCCATCTCAAATGTTAGATAAAGAGCTTTTTGACTTTTTTAATATCACAAAAGATGATATTCAAAGATAAATAAGGAGATAAGATGAAACTAAAAAAAATAGTTGCGATAATGTCATGTACTGTCCTAGGAATAGCAATTGGTTCATGCTCAACAAAAGAAACAACTAGTGAGACTAAAACTCAAGCTATAGCTACTAGTACTCAAACTCAAACTCAAACTCAAACTCAAACTCAAACTCAAACAAAGGATACTTCAATTAATAACAGTTTAAAAATGGGTTCTGATGCAAGTTATGTAGTCGGATACCAGGTTGGGTCTGGAATTGCTAGACAAGATTTTGGGCTATATGACAAACAAACAGTCGCAGGTTTTGCTGATGCTCTCAACAATGAGAAGCCTAGAATTTCTGAAAGTCAAATTAGAAGAAATATGGAAACTCTAAAAGATAGGATGATTAAAAAGCAGTTAGATATAGCTAAGCTAAATAAGGTCAAATCAGATGAGTTCATGTCGCAAATTGCTAAAATGGATAATGCTGTCGAAGTAAATGATGGTGTTTACTACCAAATGATTAAACAAGGTGATGGTAAAAAACCTTCCGCAGATAGCACAGTAACTATTGCTTACAAAGGAACAACACCAGTAATAGCTTATGAGGACGACAAATCAAAGCTTAATGATGTAAAAGAAGGTAAACTCATAGGACCAAGTTTTGACTCAAGTGAAAACGCAACCTTTCCTCTTAGAAACCTAATAGAATGTTGGAAAGACGCTATTCCTAAGATGCCTAATGGTTCTACTTTTATATTATACTGTGCTCCAAACAAAGCTTATGGAACTAGAGCGCCTGCTACAATAGGACCTAATCAAGCGTTAACTTTCGAAATTACACTTAAAGATTTTAAATAATAACTAATTTTTTCTCTTCACAGCTAAATCACACAGCAAGATCATAGCTTGCTTATATTCTGATTCTGGTAAGAAACTTATCGATTCTTTTGCTTTATCAGCATATTGACATGCAACTCGATAAGAGTATTCAACAGCGCCACTATTTTTAACTATAGCTATAATTTCGTTTATGTCATAGTTTCCTTTTTCAATGGCTTCTTTTATTTTCTGTTGTTCTTGATTTGAAGTATTTGCTAACGCATAAATCGTTGGTAGCGTCATTTTACCTTCATCTAGATCATCACCAATATTTTTACCCAGACTTTCTGCATCAGAAACATAGTCTAATACATCATCAGCTATCTGAAAAGCATTCCCCAAATAGACACCATAGTTTTTAATACTATTTTGAAATTTACTATAACTTTGCCTATCAAGGCTAATTACACCAGCTAACTCACATGATGCTTCAAATAATTTAGCGGTTTTACAATATATGACATTAGTGTAATCTTCCTCTGTCAAATCAATGTTTCTAGCGTTTAATAGTTGAAGCACTTCACCTTCCGATATTTTATTAGTAGCATCTGCTAATATTTGCATAATTTGCATATTATCTAAACCTACCATCATCTGAAAAGCTCTAGAGTATAGAAAATCTCCGGTTAATACACTTGCAGCATTGCCAAAAACATTATTAGCTGTCTTTTTGCCTCGACGTAGGTGCGAATCATCAACTACATCATCATGTAGAAGAGTTGCTGTATGAATAAACTCTATAATTGCAGCACATGCTAGATGATCTTTGCCAGTATAATTTAGAGCTCTAGAAAATAGCATCACTAACAAAGGCCTAAGTCTTTTGCCACCACTATTTATGATATAGTGACTAATTTGATTGATAAGAACAACATCTGATGAAAGAGAGTTGATTATAAACTCATTGTTATTTTCAATATCTTGTTTAATTAACTTCTGAATATCTTTTAAGCTTTGCATTTTATTTATATATTTTAAGACTTTGAGTTAGTTAGATTTAAGAATAAAGTAGCAGAATATATTTATCAACCATATTTAGTTGATATTATCTAGTTGTCTTCATCTTTTGAAATTCTGAAATGTTTTAATATCTCTTTATCTTCTGAGGTTAAAGACTGATCTTTACTATTAGCCCCATCATCAAAGCCTTTAATAAACTCTTCACAATTTTGTTTGTTTATAACAATCATCTTTTTTAGTTTTGACTTGTATTGAGTTGCAATAATCATTCCCACTTCATAAGAATCTTTATCAGAAATTTTATTTATATCAGGTTTATGATCTAAAATAGTATCATCAAAACCTGAGATGAAGTCTTTTTTAATAATTTCTTGATTCATAGCACTAAAACTTTTATGTGAAGCTTTACCCAGTGCATCACCAATTGAATAAGCTGTATATGTTTTTGAGGTATTATCCAATGCAAATACTAGAGAGCAAGCACCTAAAGCTAATATACACACTAAAGATTTAATAATTTTTTTCATACTTTAATTTTTTCTAAAAATACTAATCACTAATTTTAACATAAAACACGTGATGTTCTATAACTCTAGTTTATAGAAGTATTTAATATTTGCTTTGAAAGCATTCCTTTATAATAGAAATATTGAATAATTTGTATAGATACCAAAATAAGTAGGCAACTAGATACTATTACAGATACAATAGGCCATCCTAAAAATATAGCACTATTTATATCACACATAAGACTAAGTACAGAAAGCCCTAAATAGAATATACTAAACCCTTCTGCTTGTTTTTGGCGAAAATTTTTATATATCTGAGGTAACCAATATACATTATATATTACCCCACTAATTGAGCCACTCCATAACAAAGTCTGTTGGCTCAGCGATATAAATTTGACTATATAAATAACAATCAGTAAGAATAACAAAATAAACACAGTATGTATAAATATATTTCTCTGCCTTCTGTCATTTAAGATTTGAAGTTGCTGGACTGTTAAAAAGCTTAAAAGAATAATATCAACTAAGATATATTGCCATTGCATATTAAACCCTATCGCATATATAAGATCTAGAGAATTAGCAAATATCATTAACGAATGAGTCCAGAGACTAATTTCAAATGTCTTATGCTTGAACTGATTATGGATGGTTTGTGGTAAAAAATGAATAAAATATATTACTAATGATATGTTTAAAGTTATATAACCTAAATATTCCACGGTTAATCTCCTATTATTTCTAAGTTAAATAATAAGAATTTGAATGATATTTATAGAAAATAATCAAACAAACTCCCTACGCTAATACTAATTAGATCAGGTACAAAGGGTTATTTTCTCAGCCATCTTATTCGAATAAGATAGCACCCCTGTTGTCTTTAGGCGTTAATATAGCATAGGCAAAATTAATTTGATATATTTAATCGGTAAATCAAAGCATCACTGAAATAATCATTAGCTTTTTTATAATAGTTTTTGCGCAATGATACCTCAATAAAATTGACTTTTTTATATAAAGATATAGCTTTAGTATTATTGATATCGACTTCTAATAATATTTCTTTAACTTCTTTGCTGGCAAGATGATTAATTGAATATTTCAAAAGCTTATATGCAACTCCTCTACCTTGCGTAGCCGTATCAACACATATATACAAAAGTTCTGCTGTTTCAAATATATAGTTAAAAATAGCAATAGCAGCAAGCTCACTATCAATCATTAAACCTAAAACGGTGTCATTAGTTAATGAATCTTCGATTTGTTTATCTGACCAGCTAAAATCTTTATCAGTAGCTCTTACTAGCTGAATTGTTTTTGTTAGAAATGTAATATCAAGCTCTAAAATCTGCATACTTGTATAAATTTGATAATATCGCTTTTTTATTCTGAATCTTTAATAACTCACAATTATCACAGATAAAGTCTTTTTCTGAAAGATTAATCCCCTTTAAATCATTAAAATCTTTAATATCATTAGATTTATATATAGATACACTGGACTTAAAAAATAAACTATTAACAACTTGTTTTAAAAAACCAATATCTAATTTATCACTTAAAAGTATGTTTATAATTTTAGAACTATCTACCATATTAGTGTAGATAATTTCCAGCTCTTTTGTTGTTGCATCGTGAGAATTTTCATCTATGATTTCACTTTGAGTTTGTTTTATAGAACTATATGCTGGCTTCAACTCCCAGATATCAATATCAAAAACATCTTCTACTTGACGCACAAAATCCATTATTTTTTCTCTAATCTTTCAACTAGTTTTTTAGGAAACTTATATTCTTTTAACTTAACAGATTTTCTCAGTTTATTAACTTCTGAAGGATTAAGTTCTAGTGTTTTTCCTCTTGCAACAAACTTAGGAAGAACAATATCTCCAAATCTAACTCTAGTTAGTCTACTAACTGTAACACCTACAGCCTCAAACATTCTTCTAACCTCTCTATTACGCCCTTCAGATAAAGTTACATAATACCAAAGGTTTGCTCCTTCACCACCAGAAAATTTTATACTGTTAAACTTGGCTAAGCCATCTTCTAGTTGTATTCCCTCTTTAAACTTACTTAAAGTTTCATCTGATAATTGTTGACCAAAAACTCTTACAGCATATTCTCTTTCGATTTCATAAGATGGATGCATCATTCTATTAGCTAAATCCCCATCTGTCGTAAAAAGCAATAATCCTGTAGTATTGATATCTAACCGTCCTACCATTATCCAACGTGACTTAGCTAGTTTAGGTAGCGAATCGAAAACAGTCTTTCTATCTTTCTCATCTTTACTAGTACAGACTTCACCTTCTCTTTTGTGGTAAATAATGACTCTTGGTCTAGTCATAGGTTGACCATATAAATGTAAGGCTTTTCCATCAAAACTAATTTTATCTTTATCTGTAGCTTTATCTCCTAGAGTCGCTACTTTACCATTTACACGTACCCTTCCCTGTTGGATAAATTCCTCTATCTTTCTACGCGAACCTATGCCATATTTTGCTAGTAATTTCTGTAATCTTTCTGGAGTACTTTCACTCATTTGATTAATTCTACGCATTTTCATCTATATCCTTTTGATCTGCTGCTGAAAAGAATTTTTCAATATCCTCATCATTATAGTTATTAGAAGATAAAACTAGTCTTACAGCCGCAGCTTCATTTTTATTATTCGCATACTCTGCCAACTTTAACCTCATATCTAGAATAAGCTTATTATTAAAAAACGCTGTGTCATTCTTCATGCCATAAATAACCTTATAACATTCTTTGTACTCACCCCGTTCAAAATACATTTGTGCTAATCTTAATTTGGCTGCCTTATAGTCCTCTCTAAACTTATCTGCTCTTTTCATATACGCTAGAGCATCATCTTTTTTACCTTGTTTATACATACATTGAGAGTATAAAAATAATGTTTGAGCCATATCATTATTATTTGACATAAACAATGATTCTTCAAAGAGTTCTTGAGCGCGACTATAGTCACTTTCTTGCATGCATAAAAACTGAGCATAAAAATTCATAGCTTCATAGTCTTTAGGATGATTATCAAGAGCTCTTTTGTAGTATTTTTCAGCAATTGTATTCGCTCCTATGCTTTGATAATAATATCCACCTGCATAATCTACAATTGCCAAATTATTATCATGTTCTTTTGCTAACTCTTGTGCTTTTATAAGCTTAGTCTTAGCCCTTTCAAGATACCCTTCCGTAGAGTATATTATAGCTAATTCAGAATTAATTCTCGTTGCTTCTTTATAGTTAGCTTTGGGGAAAGAGCTATTATCAAAAGAATAATTGACCTCTTCTACATTTTGATTTCTATTATCCTTTTGAACTTGAGGGCTTGAACTACTGTTAGAACTATTAGGAGTAGAACACGAAGTTAGCATCCCAAAACATATTATAGTAACTAAAGCTCTTTTAAAACTAGCCTGCATTCTTATCACCAAGCTTCTTTAAATATCTTTGTTTTCTACTTGTTTTATCCATAACATCACCAGCTAACTGTCCACATGCAGCATCAATATCATCACCTCTAGTTTTTCTTACTGTAGTGACAAAACCATTATGTTGTAAATACTCTTTAAATCTATGGATACGATTATTACTAGGCTTCCTATATGGTGTTCCTGGATATGGATTAAATGGAATCAGATTTATTTTAGCTGGAACATTTCGAGAGCGTAACAATTCAACTAACCCTTCAGCATCTGATAAATTATCATTAACTTCTTCCATCAATGTATACTCAAATGTTATGTGCTTATGAGGACCTTTCTCAGCATAAAGTTTACATGCTTCAAGAAGTTCGTCAATATTATACTTTTTATTGATCGGTACTATCTCATTACGTAAAGAATCAGTCGCTGCATGTAATGATACTGCTAAAGACACTCCTGATTGCTCAAGTAAATCATATATTCTAGGAACAACACCAGATGTACTAAGAGTCACTTTACGTCGAGATAGCCCATATGCTAAATCATCCATCATAATATCCATAGCTGGAACCACATTCTCAAAATTCATCAATGGCTCACCCATACCCATCATAACTATGTTTGTAACACTAAAATCATGTTCGCCATTATTTTTTGATAAGGTTCTAGCAGCTATCCAAAGCTGAGAAATAACTTCGGCAGATGAAAGATTTCTATTAAACCCTTGTTTACCAGTAGAGCAAAAACTACAATTCAAAGTGCATCCAACTTGTGAAGATACACAGAGGGTGCCTCTACCATCTTCTGGAATAAAAACTGTTTCAACAGCACTTCCACCGACATCAATTAGCCATTTATGCGTACCATCTTTCGATGCTTTACTAAAAACTACTTTAGGAATAAATATTTCTGAGGTTTCCTGTAGTTTATTACGCAAATTTTTACCAAGATCTGTCATCTTATCAAAATCAATGACTCCTTTCTTATGTATCCATTTAAAAACTTGCCTTGCATGAAATTTTTTTTCATTTATAGAAACAAAAAACTCTTCCATAGCTTTTTGATTTAACCCAAGTAAATTCACTTTATCTTGTTGCATAGAATTTCTCTTTTATTCTTATAAAATTATTCATTATAACCTATATCACCAGGTAAAATATTGTCATTCTCATAAGTCAAATTAGCAAAGCTTGCAAACTGCCCATCAAAACGAACATGAACTGTACCAATAGGACCATTACGTTGTTTACCAATTATAATTTCACCAAGATTTTTATTATCTTCTTTTTCTTTATTATAAACCTCATCGCGATAAATAAACATTATCAAGTCAGCATCTTGTTCTATTGCTCCAGATTCTCTCAAGTCAGACATTATCGGACGCTTATCTTGACGTTTTTCAAGATCTCTACTTAACTGTGACAATGCTATAACGGGAATATCTAACTCTTTTGCAAGTGCTTTTAATGATCTAGATATCTCTGATACCTCTAGGGTTCTATTATTTTCATAACCAGGTATTTTCATAAGCTGTAGATAGTCTATTAATATCATTGATAGACCACCGTGCTCATTATATAGTCTTCGAGCTCTTGAGCGCATCTCAGCTGGGGTTAAGCTTGATGTATCATCTATATATAAAGGCATATCACTCAATGATTTCATTGCACTTGTAATCTTAACCCAGTGAGCATCATTAAGCCGATTACACTCTTTAAGCAAATTCATTTCTACACGAGCCTGTGATGCTAGCATCCTTGTGACAATATCCTCTGACGGCATCTCTAAACTAAAAACTAAAACTGGTTTATCTGCAATTTTAGCAACATTTTGAGCTATGTTTATTCCTAGTACGGTTTTACCCATTGATGGACGAGCTGCAATAATACCCATATTAGCTCGTTGTAAGCCAGAGGTCATTTTATCAAGATCAATAAAGCCTGTAGAAACCCCTGTCAATCCACTACCTGCATCGACTATTGCACTCATCCTATCAACTAATTTAGGAATAACTGATTTAATTGATTCAGGGCCCTTAACTAAAGTCTCTCTTTCCTTAGCCACATCAAGAATCCGGCTTTCGGCATAATCAATAACATCGTCAGGATTCTTAGAGTCTGATGAATATATTTTTTGAACTATATCATTAACACTTGTTTGTAGACTTCTCAGCTTAGCTTTATCTTTTACAATATTTGCATATGTTTTTATATTTGAAACTGTTGGCGTATTAGTTGCCAAATCAATAATATATGATTCGCCTCCAGCATCATTTAGTAAACCTTCAGTTGCTAAATATTCACTCAAAATTAGAACATCAAATGGAGTATTTGACTGATTTAAAACAGCTATCTGCTTATAGATAATTTTATGTCTCTTATCAAAAAAATCATCAATTAGAAGAAAATCTTCAACTAGCTCTATATTATCATTGTTGAGAAGAATATTGCCTAGTATTGCTTTTTCCGCATCAACTGAATAAGCAGTTTCAGCAACTTTAAATTGATAATCCATTGACATCAAAATCCTTATTTCATATACAAAAAAACCATGCCTAACACATGGTTTTTATATTAATTAAGATATTGTGTTAGTTTATATATTATAAAACTAAGCTTCTGCAGCTACAACATTTACTTTGATATCTGCATCTACATCTGTATATACATGAACAGTAAGTTCGAACTCTCCAGTAGTTCTAATAACTCCTTCCGGCATACGAACTTGGCTCTTTTCAATTTCTTTACCAGAAGCTTGAGATACTGCTTCAGCAACTTCAGCAGTACCAACAGATCCAAATAGTTTACCACCTTCTCCAGCTTGAGCTGCAACAGTGTAAACTTTATCTTTGATAGCATCTGCAGTTACAACTGCAGCATCAAATCTTGCTTTTTCTGCTTTTTCTAACTCAGCCTTTTGAGCTTCAAAAGTTTCGATGTTAGCTTTAGTAGCTTGAACAGCCTTACCAAAAGGGATAAGGAAATTTCTAGCATAACCAGGCTTAACATTAACTATATCACCTAATACACCAAGGTTTTCAACTTTTTCTTTTAAAATAACTTGCATTGTAATCAACCTCCAGTATTAGTTAAAGTGACGATCACAGTATGGTAATAACGCCAAGAATCTAGCTCTTTTAATAGCTGTAGCAAGCTGTCTTTGATACTTAGCTGATGTACCAGTTACACGACTAGGTACGATCTTACCTGTTTCAGTAATATAAGCTTTTAACTTATTCACATCTTTATAATCAATTTCTTTTACACCATCAACAGTGAAACGGCAAACTTTACGACGACTCATCTTAAAATCCCTCTATTAAATTACTTCTTTTTCATTAGTTTCCATCATGATTGATGGCTCTGTAACAGCTTCTTTCTTAGAAATTACTAAACGACGTAAAACTGCATCGTTATACTTTAAGTTTTCTTGAAGCTTCTCTAGAGACTCAACATCACACTCAACATTGAATAACACATAATGTGCTTTATGAAGTTTCTCGATAGGATAAGCTAATTGACGACGTCCCCAATCTTCGAATCTATGGATTTTTCCACCTTTTTCTTCAATGATTCCACGATATTTACCAAGCATAGCATCAAGCTGCTCAGATTGATCTGGATGAATCATTAACACGATTTCATAATGTTTCATTTTGTAAACTCCTTCCGGTTTATCATTGTTAGTTTTTTACTGATAAGCTATACAAAATTATTTTGCATAGCAAAGAGCAAGACATTATTATACTAATATAAACTCTTAATAACAATATAATATTTACAGAATATTATCCATTTAAATGAATACTGCCTTCTCTAATTACTATTTTTTTTCTTTTTAACAAAGTTCCTATAGCTCGCTTAAAAGCAGCCTTACTAATTCCAAACTCGCGCGCTATATCATTAGGGTTAGATTTATCATTAAAAGGAGCAGAACCATTATGCTCTACAAGATACTTTTCTACCAAGTCAGCATTTCTATCTAAATCTTTGTGCACTAGCTGTAACGACAGATCTATACGCCCATCATCTCGAATATTTTTTATATATCCCTTAACAGATTCGCCAAAACTTAATCTCTTAAACACCTCTGAAGAATAAATGATTCCCCAATAACTGTTATTAATTATTGCTTTATAACCTATGTCTGTAGAATTCGCGATTATAAGATCCACTTCTTGATTTTGAGTTATATCATTACCTGCGTAATCTTTTATGAACTTATTGATTTTTGAAGAAGCTGTTATACGTCTATTAATCTTATCAAGATATAAATAGACAATATACGACTTTCCAATTTCAAATGGTCTATGTTGCTCGGCTAATGGTACAAAAAGATCCTTATCAAGTCCCCAGTCTAAAAAAGCTCCTATATCTGTAATATTTTTGACTCTCAAATAAGATACTTGACCTACGGTTGGAACTCTTTTTGTAGTCGCGATAAGCTCAGCCTTTGAGTTATGATACAAAAAAACTTCTACACTTTCGCCAACGTTTACTGTATCACAGAATTCCGAACTAGCAATGTTTGCTGTACCAAGCTCCAAAGCATCTAGAACCAGCCAATTCGAAGTTTTCTCAAGAATCTTTAATCTAGAATATTTTCCTATTGAAATCAAAATATATACCATTTACTTAAAACAATTCTATATTATCACAGATAAAAACAATTAATAAATTTTTGATATTGTATTAAGGACAACACCTCTTATTTAAGATTATTATATTAGTATATAAAACCTTTTATCTATAAGCTTTTTCTTTTATAGTCTAATTACACACTTCAAATTAAAATTTCTAAAATAATATGAAAAAAGCTTTTAATATAGTTATCTTTTTAGTAGTTTTAATCAACTGTTGTTTTGCAAAACAACTAGTCCTACCTAAAAATACAATCGCTTTCTCTAGCTTACAAGGACAGTATTTATTAAAATCAGCACCAGAAAAATACTCACAACAATATTGGCAGCTTGCAGAATATTTTACCACTGAGAAAGGCACTACATTCTGTGGTCCAGCCTCCGCTGTCATGGTATTAAATGCTCTAAAAATTGAGCCAAGTCTATCACCAGCTCACATGCAATATTCAATATTTGATCAAAATAATATTTTCTATAATAAAGCTTTAATTAAATCTGGTATAACTCCTCAATGGGTATATGCAAAAGGGTTATCTATTGAGCAAACTGCTGAGCTAATCAACAAACAAAAAACGATAGGCCCTAAGGCTTATGCAAAAGTAATTCACGCGAGCGAATTTAAAAATCAAGAACAGTTCCTTAATACAATGCTATCATCAATGAAAAAAGGAGATTATATAATTATAAATTATAAACGTAGTGATATGGGAGTTCAAGGAGGAGGACATTTTTCACCACTAGCAGCATACAACCCTAGAGAAGATATGTGGTTGCTTATGGACGTCGCCAGATATAAATACCCTTCAACTTGGATAAGAACTATTGACTTATATCAAGCAATCCAGTCCAAAGACTCTTCGACTAACAAGTCACGAGGAATAATTATAATTTCTAAGAAAAAATATTAATCTAGCTAAACATATCTTTAAGTGCTGATATATTCTGCTTAGAATTTTGCTGACGCGTTTCTGCACACTCTTTTTCTGTGCCTACCCAATATAGATCCGACTCTGGCAATTCATCAATAAATCTACTTGGAATAGAAATCTGTTTTTCACCAAATTTTTTACGATGCTTTGTCATTGTTATAGTCAAATTTTCTCTAGCTCTAGTGATCGCAACATAAGCTAATCGGCGCTCATCCTCTATGGAATCTTCCTCAATACTTTGCTGATGCGGCAAAATTCCTTCTTCCATTCCCATTATATAAACTTTTTTAAACTCCAAACCTTTGGAGGCGTGCATAGTTATGATTTGAACCTGATTATCATTTTTATCCTCATTATCTCTATCTAAGATATCGATCAAAAGCATTTTATTTAAAACTAAAGCAAGTGACTCAAGAGCATTATATGATTCACCTTCAAGCTGGTTAACAATCCATTTAACAACCTCAATAACATTCGCATATCTAAACTCTGCTTGTTTCTCTGAAGAACTAGAATCTATAAGCCACTGTCGGTATGAAATATTATCAATAAAATTATTAATTATATTTTTTAACTCTTGAGCAGATATACTTGAATTTATTTCTTGCTGTGTATTCAGTATCAAATCTTTAAAAGATGATAAGTTTTTTTTGGTAAAATCACGTATTTCAAACTCTTCTAAATTATATAAAGTATGGAAAAAGCTACAGTGATGATAACTTGCATACTGTCCTAATTTATGAATAGTAGCACTTCCAACCTCACGTTTGGGAGTATTTACAACACGTAAAAATGCTCTATCATCATCCGGATTAACTATTAACCTTAAATACGAAATGATATCTTTGATTTCTGATTTGGAAAAAAATGAACTTCCGCCGCTAATTGTATAAGGGATTTTGTGCATTTGCATATATCTTTCAAGTAAGTATGCTTGGTAATTACTTCTAATTAGTATGGCGTAATCAGAGTTTTTAGATTTTGTTTTTACCCTATCAAAAAAAATATCACTAGTTATAAATTGTGCCTCATCCTCATCATTTGTAAGACTAATAACCTTAATTTGCTCACCATAATCTTTATTTGACCAAAGTTTTTTGTCAAAAATATGGCTGTTATTTTCAATAAGCTTATTTGCAACATTAAGTATTCTGCCTGTAGAGCGATAATTTTGTTCTAGCTTAATAACTTTTAGGTCTTTGAAATCTTCTTGCAAATGGCGTAAATTTTCAGGTCGAGAACCTCTCCATGCATATATAGACTGATCATCGTCTCCTACAACTGTGAATTTATTTTTACCCTGAGTCAAATACTTTAAAAGCTGATATTGCGACTCATTGGTATCTTGATACTCATCAATGAGAATATATCTAAACTTGTCTGACCATAATTTCTGAATATTTGAGTAATTTTTAAATAACTGTATCGGTTGAAATATAAGATCATCAAAGTCAAAAGAGTTATAAGATTTTAGATATTTCTGATATTCTTTATATATAAAAGCTGCTTGCTCTTCAAGATCGTCCTTAGGTTGTATTTCATTAGGTGTTAGTAACGCTGATTTCCAAAATGATATTTTTGATTGAATAAATCCAGCATTTTGTTTAGGTAACTGATATTCCTCGTATGCAATATCGTATATTAACGCAAGTGAGTCGTGACTATCAAAAAGTGTAAAGTTTTTCTTATACCCCAAATCTAAAAAATGTTTTTTTAAAATTGTTAAACCAAGTGAATGGAACGTTGAAATCATCAACCCCTTTGATTTTTCTTTATCAAGCCGAGATTTAACGCGCTCTTGCATCTCTCTAGCTGCTTTATTCGTAAATGTAACAGCTAAAACACTCTTAGCGGGATACAAAAGTTGTTCTATTAAATAAGAAATTTTTTCAATAATCACACTAGTTTTACCACTACCAGCTCCAGCCAGTACTAGTAAGGGGGTACTAGTATATTTTACAGCTTGCTGTTGCTGCTGATTAAGATTATTTAGCATTTAGTTATAATTATTTCATTTTCTAGCTGATACTCAACCTCTGTTGCTTCTTTATGAAACACCACCAGCATATAGCATACACCGTCTACATAGACTTTATTTACAACATTTGCTAGAGGTTTACTACCACAAGTCTTCAGATCCGAAGCTTCAATATCTTTGTCTGCTTTTACAACTGCAAGCTCTTTTTTTAACTTAGCTTTATAATGCATCCTAGCTATTACTTCTTGTCCCATATAGCAACCTTTAGTATAACTAATAACTTTTTCTACGTTATCAAGATCTAACTCTGCTGGAAGAAACTTCTCAATATTATTTTGATTGATGACAGCAAGTTTATTCAAAATATTAGTTTTTTGTATTTGCTCGTATGTAGTATCAGAATTTAGAGCATTCTTAACTAAAATATAATGATTTAAAAATCCTTCTTTAGTAAAAAACAATGCATAATCTTCATTAACTGCAAAACTAATTTTTGAAAACATTCCATACTTTTTTAACCAAGTAAGTAAATTATCAACGATGCTCTGTTCAACTGAAAGCAATAGCTTTTCGCTAGAAATATACTTCACAAAACATAAGGAAATTATTCGTCCTTTTAAGTTGGCAAAAGCAGTCATCAATAAGTTATTATCATTAGATAGTTGACTTAAATCTGATGTTGCTAAACCTTGAAGAAACTTTATGGTATCTAATCCATTTATTTCTAAAATTTTAAAATTATTATACTGAAAGTTCATTTAAAGACCTAAGCGAATTAAATTATTTAAACTAATAGATTTTAGTATATTTGGATAATGTAAGCAATTATGTTTTGACTATAGGTTAGCACTCGAGCCACCAATACCTCTTGGCTGATTATTTTGAAAACCACCTTTAGGGCCAGATAACATCATCTGCCTATTTAATGCTCTATCTTCATCACTTATTGATAAATTACTATGAATATTTTTAGGCGCAGGATTAGCTAAATCAGATAAGTTAGGGTTTTCATCATCCGAGTCTTCATTACTCTTTGACTTTTTTTCTTGTTCATTAGCACTTCCCCAGCCCTTTTTAGTACTCATATTACGAGATTTACTACTTGATTCGCCGGGAACTCTCATATCTTCTTCTGTGATACCTAATTGATGTTTCTTAGGCATTTGTGAAGCTTGACTATTTCTCTGGTTGATCATCTGACGCTGAGAATGCAATTGTGTGTCACTTCTAGGATTTAAGTATTCTTGATCATCATTAGCAAAAGAAACAAACGGAGCCATAAAAATAGAACTCAATGCCGATACTAATAAAGTTTTTTTCATATTAACCTCTTATTTATAAATGTTTTGTTATTATGTTTTCCAATTCAACGGTGTCTTTTGCAAATTGCCTAATTCCTTCAGCTAATTTTGTAGTTGCCATAGAATTCTCATTCATTTGCCAACGAAAATCAGATTCTGCAACTTGTGGCACTTGGGTACTAACGTCATTAGAACGTTTTAATTTAACTTCCAAGCTTTCAAAACTATTTTCAAGCTCTTCAAGCAATGCTGGTGATATAGTCAAAGCATCACAACCTGCTAATGCTACCACCTGCTTGGCACTTCTAAAACTTGCTCCCATCACAATGGTTTTAAAACCACAATCTTTATACAATTTGTATATAGCTCTAACAGAATTTATACCATCATCATCAACTACAGCAGGAAAATCATCAAGTTTGCTCTGTTGCATTTGCCAATCTGTGATTCTTCCAACAAATGGTGATACTAAGTAAACTCCAGCCTCAGCGCATGCCTGAGCTTGAATCTGGTCAAAAATAAGTGTTAAATTACAATTAACACCTTCTTTTTGTAATAATTTAGCAGCCTTTATACCTTCCCAAGTAGCTGCTATTTTTATCAAAATTCGATCTTTTGAAACTCCGTAAGACTCATATTTTTTAATTATTTTTCTAGCATAATCAATTGTTTCTGCAGAGTTAAAGGATACTCTTGCATCTACTTCACTAGACACCTTCCCATCAATCACATCCAATATTTTTATTCCAAAAGATACTAATATCTCAATAGCAACTTCTTTAATAAGATCATCTTTTTTGAGCTCAGGATTATTTTGCTTAAATTTATCTATAGTATCTGTAACTAACTTAGAATATTTTGGATCTTTAACAGCTTTTAAAATCAAACTAGGATTTGTAGTAGCATCAACTGGTTTGAATTTTTCAATTAACTCAAAGTCACCTGTATCAGCGACTACCATAGTTACTTCTTTAAGCTGTTCTAATAACGATTTTTGCATAGTTATATAATAAGATTTTTATAATTCATTAATAAAGTATACAACTTCGAAAATATTAGTAAATAAAGTAAATATTAATTATTTAAAATTTATTTGCTGTATTTCTCTTCCAACATTTTAAACATTGTTCTAACACCCATCATTTCTCCACCTTTTGGCTTACCTGGAGAGTTAGCAACATTCCAAGCCATTATGTCAAAATGAATCCAAGTAGGAGCATTCTCAACACCTACAAAGTGCTCCATAAACAGTGCTGCCTTTACAGCTCCTGCAAAAGTTGACAGCTCACAGTGTGATATATCTGCAAACTCAGTATCAAGATTTTTTCTATAACAATCAGCTAACGGGAGTCTCCAAGTCTGATCTTGCTCGATTTCTCCATAATTGTAAACATCTCTTGCAACATCATCATTATTACAGAAAAATGCTGAAATTTTATCACCCACTGCGACTCTTGCAGCTCCTGTTAGAGTTGAAAAGTCTATTAGATATTCAGGATTTTTAGTAGCCTCTTCATGTAGTGGTTCAGCTAAAATCAATCTTCCTTCAGCATCAGTATTAGTAACTTGAACTGTTGTTCCATTTTTCATCTTAATGATATCACTAGGGCGATATGACTTCGCATCTACAGCGTTTTCAACTGTCGGTATTGATAAAGTCAATCTTACTGGAAGATTATGTTTCATAATCATATAAGCAAGACCTATAGCATTTGCAGCACCACCCATATCTTTATGCATCAGCAACATAAACTGAGCTGCTTTTACATCAAGGCCACCTGTATCAAAAGCCACACCTTTACCAACTATAGAAATTTTAGGATGATTATCATTACCCCAATTTAATTTAACTAATCTTGGAGGTCTATGACTAGCCTTACCAACAGTATAAATTCCCATATACCCTTGTTCTTTAAGCTCTTCACCAACAACTTCTTCAATTGTAGCCCCAAACTCTTTAGCAACATTTTTGATAATATTAGAAATATCTTCAGGACCCATATCTTCAGCAGGAGTCGTAATCATATCTCTAACTATATAATTTGCCTCAACTGTTGTTAAAAGGTGAATATAATTCTCTGGTAAGAATAATTTAACATTAATCGGCTGTGATTTAGATTTATATTTTTCAAACTTATAGCTAGCTAATGCAAAGCCAATATAGTAGAGGGATAAATCCCCAACCTCAGAATACTCTATATGATAATTACCTCTAGGTAATTCACTAGTTAGTGCAGCTAAACTGTACATATCTTTTGTAACTATACATACTATTTTCTCGATATTGCCGTTATTATCAGGAATAGCTAGAACTGTTTTTTTGCTTTCAAACAGTTTTACAAAATTTTGAGTTAAACTATCTTGCTTGCAAAGCCAATCTGAGAAATTTGATTTTTTAATTAGGTAAACAGGCTTAGAGTCACTTTCTTGCTGATATAAAAAACACTGTAGTTTAGTTGAAATATACATAATTATAACTCCACATCTTGATTTAGTATTAACCAGTTATTAAAATCCTGAACGGTATTAGAAGTTAAAATACCTGCAGTTTTATACAAGCTCAAAAAGCCCATAATATAATCAAACTCAGTATTATTTAACTGGATAAGAAATTGATAATAATTATTTAAAAGTATAAAGTACTGAGTAATAGTTGTCGTACCTTGATTATATCTTTCTTTATACTTTTCATAAGCTATTTTTGCAGCTGCAACAGATTTACGCAGAGATTCAATTTCTTTCTTTTTAAGCTGAACAAACCTAAAAGCATACATCGCGTCATTCTGAGCAACCCTTCCTGTTTGGATCATATCAAATTCAGAGGACTGATAATTATATGCAGCCTTTTTAAGTAGAGCATAATCTGTACCACCAGAAAAAATACTCCAAGTAAGATTAATCCCAAAATAAAAAGCATTTACTGTACCTTTTGATGATAGGAAATTATCAAATACGGGGTTACCCAGCGAACTAACATCATTAAAACCTGGAGAGTATTTAACTTCAAAATTAACTTTAGGCATAAATGAGCTTGTCGCAGATTGATAGTTATAGTAATTACTCTCTTTTGTATGTACAGAACCTAAATATGATGGGCTACTTCGCATTGTAAGCTCTTCCCAACCTTCTTCAGTATTAGGTGACGGATCCTTAATCTTAAAGTCATTACTATATAAAACAACATCATCATCATTATTAGTGAACTTACGCAACTCTGCTCGAGCAACTTTTTCTTCTCTTTTAGCTGCTGCATAGCTAGCTTCAGCAATATAGTAGTTTGCTTTTACTGTTTCATAATCAGCGATATCGGCTGTACCCGCTTTAAATTTACTTTCTAATTCATTTAAGCTTTGTTTATTTGATTTTAAGTTATACGAAGTATACTCAACATTTTTTATTGTCTTGGCTAAATTAAAATAAGCATAACTTGTGTCATATAAGAACTGCTGATAATTAGTTCTATAATCCTGTTGAGCAAACTGTGCTGTTTCTTGTGCTGACTGAAGATCCTTATAAGCTCCGTAATCATATAATGGCTGAGTTAGTGAAATATTTCCTTGGATAGAATCAAAACGCCCTCCAGCAATATCCCCATCTGCCATAGTTTCCTGATCTATAATGTTTGTTGCTTTAATAGATCCTCCAATATCTATCCTAGGTAATAATCTACCTAGTTGAATCGCTGGATCCATCTGCCTGGAGTTTAACTGAAAGCCAATAAACTTGTATTGTGGTGAATTTTGTATAGATTGTTTTACTGTATCTGTATAATCAGCAATAGTATTAGCTACAGAACTAACACAAAAGCCAAATATTCCAAAAGATATTAATAAGTGTCTATACAGCCTTTTCAAAATCAAACTCTACTGTCTTATATTATTTATGATATATTGTTCTAAGTTACTTAGAGCCTCATCAATGTTAGCAGAGTTGTTCCCTCCACCTTGAGCCATATCTGGACGACCACCGCCTTTACCATCTATATACCCACTAAACTCCTTAGCTATATCTCCAGCCTTGATTAATGATGTAATAGATTTACTCACTCCGATCACAAATTGCACTTTATCAGCATTTATAGTACTCAACACTGAAACTATCTTATCATTTTTAGATTTATAATCATCAATCTTTTCTCTCAAAGTCTTAATATCCACTTCTTTCAAATTAGCTACTACAACTTTAATGTCACCAATTATAGACTCTTTAATATCATTACTTGTTCCAGATAGTAGGTCTTTTTTAAGCTTTGTGATTTCTTTTTCTTGTTTTTTTAACTGCTCTAACAATGATTGTAGCTTTTCTAATAAGTTAGCATCATTTGATTTGATAGCTTCTTTCACAGTTGTCAACTTATTTTCATAAGTAAATGTATGTTTTATAGCCTTATCTGCGGTAATAGCCTCTATTCTTCTAATACCAGATGCAATACCACTTTCTGACACTATTTTGAATAATCCAATATCTCCAGTATATGCAACATGAGTTCCTCCACAAAGCTCAATAGAAAAATCTCCCATTGAAATTACTCTTACTATATCTCCATATTTCTCACCAAACAGAGCCTCTGCTCCTAGTGATTTAGCTTTTTCTTGTGATGTCTCAATAGTAGCCACAGGATAGTTCGCTCTAATTTGCTGATTAACTAAAATTTCAATTTGTTCAATTTCAGCACGAGATATGGCCTTATCATGAGTAAAATCAAACCTTAACTTACTATCGTCAACAAGTGAGCCTTTTTGTTCCGCATGATCACCTAGAACAACTTTTAAAGCCTTATGCAGCAGATGTGTCGCACTATGATTAGCAGCAGTTGCAAGCCGTCTCAAATCATTAACTCTTGCAGAAACTTCATCACTAGTGTTTAAAACTCCTTTAGCCAATTTACCGATGTGTAGAACTGCTTCACCAGACTTTTGGACATCATCAACTATAAATTCAACACCTACACCCTCTAATATGCCTTTATCACCAACCTGTCCGCCTGCTTCAGCGTAAAAAGGTGTTTTATCAAGGACAATAACTGCCGAAGATCCATTACTAATAGTATTTACCTGTTGTCCATCTTGGAATATCTCTAGCACTTTAGCATCTTCAAATAACGTTGAATAACCTTTAAACTCTGATTTTACTTGTGAATTAATAGTATTATTATAATCAATATTAAATTTACCAGCCTCTTTTGACCTTTGTTTTTGTTGTTGCATTTGCTTTTTAAATGCTTCTTCATCAACTTTCAAACCTTTTTCCCTTGCCATATCTGCAGTCAAGTCAAAAGGGAAACCATAAGTATCATAGAGCTTAAATGCTATTTCACCAGAAATAATATCCCCTTTTAATCCAGATACTTCTGCATCAAAAATTTTAATACCATTTTCAATTGTTTTTAAAAATAATTCTTCTTCTTTGATAAGAGTCTTTTCAATAACCTCTCTCTTATCTATTAGCTGAGGATATGCCTCACCCATTTGATTAATAAGCTCTGCCACTAACTTGTAGAAGAATATATCCTTAGCGCCAAGCTTATTACCATGACGAATTGCTCTACGAATAATTCTTCTTAAAACATATCCTCTACCTTCATTTGATGGTAAAACACCATCTGCAATTAAAAAAGCACATGAACGTATATGATCTGCAACCACCTTTAAGGATGGTGAACTTGTATCACACGCATTAGTAACTTCTTGAGCTTTCATAATTAGCGCCTGAAATAAATCTATATCATAATTACTATGAACATCTTGTAGTACTGCTGCGATTCTCTCTAACCCCATACCAGTATCAACAGATGGTTTAGGTAAATCAGTAGTTGTACCATCAGCATGGCGATTATACTGCATAAACACTATATTCCAGATTTCAATATATCTATCTCCATCTTCTTCAGGTGTACCAGGTAAGCCTCCTGCAACATCTTCACCATGATCATAAAAGATTTCAGTACAAGGACCACACGGACCTGTATCTCCCATAGACCAAAAATTATCATTTGAGTCTATTCGTATGATTCTTTCTTTTGGTAAACCAATATGATTATGCCACACATCAAATGCTTCATCATCTGTAACATATATAGTCACCCATAGTTTTTCCGCAGGTAGTTTAATTTCTTTAGTTAGAAACTCCCAAGCAAAACTAATAGCATCTTTTTTAAAATAATCACCAAAACTAAAATTACCAAGCATCTCAAAAAAAGTATGATGTCTAGCTGTATAGCCAACATTATCTAAATCATTATGTTTACCACCAGCTCTGAGACATTTCTGAACTGTTACAGCTCGAGAAAAATCTCTCTTTTCTAACCCCAAAAATACATCTTTAAATTGCACCATACCTGCATTTGTAAATAACAACGTATCATCCCCAAATGGTATTAAAGATGAGCTTGGCTGGTGTGAGTGATTCTTAGACTCAAAATAGTTGATAAATTTAGTACGTAACTCTTTAGTAGAAATCATAGTTTACCTTCCAGTAGATAGCGCCTACAGATATTTAAATTAAATTCAAAACAGCTAGTATTATAAACTATTTTAGTAAACAAAATAAACTCTACCAATCGCATTTGGATATAATTAAGTATATAATCGTAAATAAGTTGTTATTTCCATGTAAGTTTTAAAATGAAAAAGAAGTTATTTATCTTCACAATAATAGTAGGTCTAATAATAGCTGTTTCAGGTATTACTTATTATTTTCACTATCAGTCTGAGCTAGAGGAAAAAGCTGCTGAAGCAGAAAAAGAAGCTCAAATGCCAAAACCACATGATTACTGCTTGATAACATATTTAGAGTCATCTGATAACGGTAAAACCTGGCACAAAACTAATGTTACCACAGGTAAAAAAGCCATGTTTAAAGCACAGTGTTGGAAGAAATATATTCAAATTCTTGATGGCTTTTCGGCTAGCATTGATAAGAATGGCCAGTGGTGTAACAAGATAGATGACAACAAAATCATAGCTCATCCAGCTATGTATTTCTCAGACCAACCTTTTGAATCTAAAGATGATTTAGCACCAAAAGTTGACACCCCAAACGAATCTTTACAAGATAAATCTAATTAATTCTCTTTTGATAGCTTTTCATAGTATCGTCTGAAGATCTTGTTAGAAAACTTTCTTTCATTATCATTTATATTTTCTAAATGTAATTGACAGTCTTTCAGATTACCTTCATATAGAAATCTCAAGCTATTTTTACATTTCAAATCCTTTGGGTATGTGTTTTTTTTGATTTCATACCACGATGACAAACGACTAATATCATCAGAGGATACTATAAAGAGGTGTTTTTTAACTCGTGTAATTGCCACATAGAACAATCTTCGTTCTTCTTCAATTGTCTCATCACTAATTTTAGAGTTCTTTTCTCCAAAAAAACCTCCTTCTGTAGCATCATGAACAACAACATAATCCCATTCCAGACCTTTTGCTCTATGCATTGACATGATCTGAATTTGATTTGGATCATTTTCACCTTGTTGATCTGATTTTATATATAGCTGATATAAAAGCTCTATAAACTCTGATAGCGAACTCTTCTTACCCTTAGCAAAACTACTCATTCCGTCTATAATCTGTAGTTTAGATTTACTTGAATGTGTTTCACCAGAGACTTTAGAAATTTGTTTTTCAAGATCTAGAGTTTCTAATATAAAATTTATAGCTCTCTCAGACTTTTTAATCCGAGTATTATTAAAAATAGCTCTCCAACTAGCTGATACTGCTAATATATTTTTCTCTTTAAATGGTTTATCAACTGTTTTGGTGAGTTCTGAAATTATATTCATGCTAGCTGAAATATCTTGTGCTATTTTATTTGCTAAATTTTGTTTAGCATCTTTTTTGAGATATAGTGATGGATAGTCAAGCATAGATTTAATAAAATCGACTCTTTGCTCAACACTATGCTTTGCAAACCCTTTAGCTTTGTTAAATAACATCAAATAACCATATATCGCTTTAAATAGGTTTTCACTAAAAATATTTTTATCCGCAATGACATTGTAAGCTAGATCATGATAAAGACAACTTAATTCAAACACTGTTGTTGAGTTATATTTACGCACAAGAATTGCTATATCGCTAGCTTTAACACCACTATCAATCAATGCTTTAAGTTTAAGGACAACTTTATCACTACTATCAAGAATACTAATATCAGTTGTTTTATCTAGTTTTGGATATGTTATACATAAATTATCATGACGTTTTTTATTATTAGTTATAATATTATTTGCCATCAAAGATACTAAGTCCCCATATCTAAACGTATATGAAAGACTATACTGCTTTACATCCTTAAAATCTTTTTTGAAACCCTCTAACATATAATACGGAGTAGAGCCTCGCCACTGATATATAGTCTGATCAACATCTCCTACAGCCATAATATAGGTATTCTGCCCAACCAAACACTTTAAAAAAAACTGTTGAGCCTGATTAATATCCTGATACTCATCTATAATTATGTGAGAGTATAAACTACTAGCCTGAGTAACACTATTTTTATCTTTTTCAAACAGCTTAGCTGGAAGATATATCATATCATCATAAGTTATGGCTTGCTGAATCTCACACTCTTTAAGAAATTCTGAGAACACCTTATCTAAAAGTTTCTTCTCTTTAGCATTAAGATCATTGATTTTCTTATTGCTGAGAGATAAATCTGATTTCAATAATGAAATATACTCTTTAAATACCTCTACTCTCTCACTATCAACTTCTTTAGTTATTTTAAATTCTTTTTGGTGCAGTTTAAGTAACTTTAGAATTATTGTATCAACCTCATATTCTTTGAGGATTTTATTTACTTTGACATACCCTGCTTTTGCGAAAGCTTGTAAAAAACTATTTCCCAAAGAATGCATTGTTCTGACATTAATTAATCTTGCAATATCAGCTTTAATGACTTTTCTAAGTCTCTCTGCAAAATCAAGTTGAGCTGATTTGTTATACATTAGAACCAATATCCTATTAGGTGGAACATTATTACTAATCAGATACTCAATCCTGGCTATTAAGGTTTGAGTCTTTCCACTGCCTGCGACTGCAGAGACTAAGGCATGCTTATTCAAATCATGGGTAATGATTTTTTGTTGTTCAGCTGTGTATTTCATTTATAAGTTTAGTCTTACTTACTTTCTGATGAGTCTTTAGCAAATAATCGTGTAACAAGATACATTATGGTTAAACTAGCTTCTTTAATAATAGTGACAACTATTTGAGCTACTTTTAGAATACTTACTCCTAAATATTTAAAGTAATTGATTATATTTACTTTTGCTTTGTTATCTTTAATAAACTTAAAAGGTGTAAATACAAACAGAGTAATTCCTATCATTACAATATATGAAAATATTGTTCCTAACTTTTGTTCATACCATTGAGCAAATCTATAGAATAAAACCAAAACTATTACAGTCAAAATTACTAAAAGTATGAATAGAAATAAATTCTTTTTCTTCATCTTTGATCCTCTGAAACTATTTGTTTATATAATGATATCATTATTTAAACTAACTTATGGTATAATCTTAGGCTAAATTTATAAACAATGATTAAATCAAATTCATGACTACTGATCAAAGACTACAGATTATTCTAGATGCTCTAGATGATTTAAAAGGCCAAAACATTCAAGCAATTGATGTAGAGCACCTTACTGACATGATGGATAAAATAGTGATCGCTACAGCATCATCAACGACTCACGCCAAATCACTTGCAAGAAATCTAGAACAAGAACTTAAAAACAATAAAGTATCAATACTGGGTGTTGAAGGCGACAATAAATCTGACTGGGTTTTGGTCGATATTGGCGATATTGTTGTACATGTAATGCTTGAAGAAACTAGAGAATTATATGCACTAGAAAAGCTTTGGGATATTCAACGTAAAGAAGACTAATAATGAAGCTAAAGCTTTCTCTAGAGCAGTGGCAACAAGTACAAAAATTTGCTACTGCAAATCTTGGTTTATCATCCGTTTCTAAATCTGATTGCGACTTATCTGAATATATTCCTCATTATGATAAATGGATAGAAAACAACTATCAGGCCGATCTTGAATATATGACCAAACATGGTTCAAAAAGATTTGTACCAGATGAACTAGTCCCTGGAACTAATAGTGTAATTGTTGCTACATTAAACTACCTCAATAGACCCGTAACTATTAAAAATGAAGTCAAAAGACTAAGATCGCAAACTAACATTGCAGAAATCTCGATATACGCTCATGGTAGAGATTATCATAAAGTAATGAAAAAAAAACTTCAAAAACTCGGAGAATATATAGACGATCTTACAGGTGGCCATCAATTTAGAGTTTTTACAGATAGTGCCCCAGTCTTAGAACGCCCACTAGCCGAAAAAGCAGGTTTGGGCTGGCAAGGCAAGAGTTCTATGCTCATGAATAAGTTACAAGGTTCATTTTTTTTCATCGGTGTTATTTATAGTAATCTTGATCTGTCAGACTTACCCAACTTACCAAAGCATCAAGATTCTTGTGGCAAATGCCAAGCATGTATCAAGTTATGTCCAACTGGAGCAATTCAGCATGGTAAAATGATTGATTCACGAAAATGTATCTCATATCTAACAATAGAAAACAAAGGGCCTATACCATTAGAACTTCGAGATAAAATTGGCACAAGAATATACGGTTGCGATGACTGCCAATTAGTCTGCCCTTTTAACAATAATGCTCCAGTAACTACAGAAAAAGACTTCCAACAGCGAGATTTTTTAATAAACAAGCCACTTCTTGAACTATTCTCATGGTCTAAAAAAGATTTTGATAAATATACACAAGGTTCGGCAATTAGAAGAATTGGTTATGATGCTTGGATAAGGAATATAGCAGTTGGTATTGGAAATTCACCATATAAGCAAGAAAATATACTATCATTAGAAAATAAGAAAAATGAATTTATAGACAATAAAATCATTTTAGAACATATTGAGTGGGCATTAAATAAACAAATTAAGCTAAGTAAAATAGATAAAAGATTGTGATTTACAACCGGTTTGTTAGAATAACTTAGGATAGACATTTCCAAAACTACAGGAGAAACTAAATAATGAAATTAACTAAAACTCTACTTATAGCACCATTAGTTGCTGGTTCACTTATTGGTGGCGCTTTTGCAGCTGCAGATAATCAGGATGATCTTAGCTACTCAGTTGGCTACACTATGGGCCAAGCATTGAAAACTCAAATGGACCAAAACAATATTACTACTGACAACCAAGAAGTTGTTAGTGGTCTAAAAGATGGTATTTCTGGAAGTAAATCTAAGCTTACTCCAGATCAAATGCAAAATGCAATGTTGCAATTCCAACAACAAGCCGTTGCTGCTCAGAAGAAATAATTAAGGGAGTTAATTATAATGACTAAAAAGAAACTATTAAAAGCTTTAGCTGTAGCTGCAATAGCAACAAGCTTAGTTGCATGTTCTGATAGCTCAAGTAAAGATAAGTCTACTACTGATGCTGTTACAAACTCTGGATCTTCAGTTGCTACTCCGACTGCTGACGTTGCAACACAGAATACAGACACTATTACTAAAAATGCTAGTTATACTATCGGATATGGTATGGGTGCTACTGTAGAAGCTGATAAAAATGTAAAATCATACAACCTTAACGATGACAAAATTGTTGAGGGCTTCTCTGATGCTCTAAATGCGAAAAAACCTGCTATCTCTCCTGAAGAAATAGCAAAAAATATGGAAACTCTACGTAACAAAGTACAGCAAAAAATGAGTGAAGAAAGAGTTTCTAGCTTCTTAAAGGTTAGAGATAGTATTTATGGATCTGATCTTACACCGAAATCTGATGTTAAAAATCCGAAAGTGGTTGTATATGAATTCTTTGACTATCAGTGTATGTATTGTTCGAAACTTGCTCCACAAATAGAAAAAATAATGCAAGATAATAGCAATGTACAAATCGTTTTTGCAGAATTCCCAATATTTGGTGAAAGAGCTCCAGCTTCTGAATACGCTGCCGAAGTAGGTACTGCTATATATAAACTGTATGGTGCTGATGCTTATGTGAAATACCATAACGGTATCTTCGCTACAGGTGAGGATGAAGGTAAACTCAAAAACTCTACTGTAGACAAAGTAGCTACTCAGTCAGGTGCTGATCTTGCTAAAGTCAAAAAAGCAATCAAAGATGATAAGATTGCAGATCATCTAAAAGATACTTTGAAATTAGGTTTTGAGGATCTTGGTATTCAAGGAACTCCATTCTTAGTAATCGCTCCAGCAACTAATGCTAATGCTGATAATACAACTGTGATAGGTGGCTACACAGGTGCTAGCGATATTCAGTCAGCAATTGACAAAGCAAAATCAACAACTACTAATGGAACGGTCACAGATAATACATCGGCTCCTAGCACGACTACAACTAGTAGTGATACAAATACTACTCAACCAAGCCTAACTGAAGCTCCTGTTACAGATTCAGGCAGTTCTGTTGCAGCTAATCAACCTAGCAGTTCAGATGATAACGTTGAAGCTTAATTAGTATCTATCTATACTTACTCTAATCATTTCTTTATTATTATTCATGGCACTTAATTACTAAATATTGCCTAATTTATCTGATAAGATATATCATCAAAATTAGTAAAAATAATTCTTATGTTAAAAATTAGAAAAGGTAGTAAGTATCTTGTTTTCTTTGTCGTAATCTTTGTGGCTCTACCGCCCTTTGCCATAGATGCTTATATCCCAGCTTTTGGTAATATAGGTAACTTCTTTAATGTTGATGTAAATAAACTTGCTATTACCATCTCTACATACTTTATAGGTTTTGGTGTAGGTATGTTTTTCTGGGGCGCGTTATCAGATAGCTTTGGTCGTAAGAAGATACTTATTATCGGTATGATTATCTACATTGCAAGTACTATCTTATGCTCATTTACACATAGTTTTGATACTTTGATATTCATGAGATTTTTACAAGGTCTTGGAGATTCTCCAGCATCTGTTGCAGCTATGGCAATATTAAAAGACTGTTATAGAGGTCAAAAACTAGTCAAGACTGTAGCAACAATGGTGATGATATTTATGATTGCTCCAATAGTTGCTCCTATAATAGGTAGTATTATCATTTATACAACTGGAAGATGGCAAGATATCTTCCACTTCCTAACTATCTATGGTGTTGTTTTATTAGTTATAACATTGATTATGCCAGAAACACTCCCTACACATAAGCGCTCTAAGAGTTTAGCTAGAAGTTTTAAAGTATATATCATTCACATGGCTAACTTACCATTTGTTGTCGGAGCTCTGACAGGAGCTTTATGTTTTGGCGCATTATTTAGCTTTATTAGCACATCATCAAATTTGATAATTGAATATTATCACCTTGGCTACACTCAATATTGCATATTATTTGCATTAAATATGTTTGGCATAATATTTGCAGGCAGCTTTATCAAGAGAAAACAGACAGTACATAATCAAAAAGATCTTATTGTAACTGGATATTATTTAGCCATAGCAGTAATATCGCTTAACATATTAAACTCATACTTATTTAATAATATCTATATATTTATTATATTAAATGCTTTAGCAACAGGATGCTTTGCTTTAGTAAATATTATTACTACATCAAAAGCTCTTGATATTCTTAAAGAAGGTTATGCTGCCGGCAATGCAATAATTAGACTAGTAAAATTTATGGTTGCTGCCTTAGCAGGGTTTTTCTTAAGCTTTATATCAATATCAAAACTAATGGTTGGTATCCCAGCTCAACAACTCGCATTTATTGTAATTTCAATTATTATCTTTATGAGCATTAAGAGCAGACTTTTTCCAGAAGAAAAATCTTTTATTTAAAATATTTTTTTGCGTGCATGACAGTATGGAAGAGAACCTTGCTTCATATAATAGTCTAGATGATATTCTTCAGCCACATAATATGGCTTAGCTTCTCTAACATCTGTAACAACCTTATATCCTTTATCAATAAGCTCAGACTTTATGCTTTCAGCTATCTTTTTCTGCTCTTCATTATAATAAAATATTGCTGATTTATATTGCTCCCCAATATCTGGACCTTGACCATCAACTTGCTCAAAATCATGTATTTCAAAAAAATATTTTAGAACTTCTTCTAGTGATATTTTTTCTTTCTCAAAAATTATTCTGACAACTTCTAAATATCCAGTATTTCCTGCACAAACTTTTTTATAATCTGGGTTTGGCTGGTCTCCACCACAATACCCTGATTCAGCAAATACAATTCCTTTGAGTTTTTTCATGTAATATTCCACACCCCAAAAACAGCCTGCTGCTACGATAATTTCTTCAGTTTCACCTAAATTTTCTGTTGCAACAAAATCTACAGATGCTGAGTTGACACAGTAACGCGTATTTAGTTTAGTATATCCTTCTCCATGAAATATATGTCCCAGGTGGCCATCACATTTATTACACAGAATTTCTGTCCTTCTGCCATCAGCATCTGGTAACTCTTTTACATTGTTATCAATATGTATATCATAACTAGGCCACCCACATGTTGAAATAAATTTACTATCAGCCTTGAATAATGGTGTACCACAATTACGACAGATGTACGTACCTGCTTGATCTAAATCATTGTATCTTCCTGTGAAAGGATGCTCCGTAGCTTTATTAATTATAATTTCATATTGTTCTGGTGTTAAACTTTTAGTTTTTAACATTATAAGACCTCTAGCTATTAAATATTGTTAATAATTATCATATAAACTCAAAAAAATGTATATTCTAATCTACAATATTTATATGATATTAAAAGCTATTTTTCAGCACGATTAAGGAGAAAGCAAATTGACTTGTAATATAAAAGGTAAAGACTATATCTCTTTAACTTTCTTTATAATAGTTATTTTAGGAATAGGCATGTGTGTCGGCGCCCTAACATCAACAAACATTCCAACATGGTTTGTAAAACTTGAACATCCTTTTTTTGCACCACCTAACTGGTTATTTGCCCCAGTTTGGACAGTTTTATATATTATGATTGCAGTATCTGGATGGATAGTATTCAAACAAAAGGCTCTAAGAGAAAAAAATTTTATTATTTACGCAATTCAGTTAGGCTTAAACTTTTTGTGGAGCTTCATATTTTTTTGCTGGCAAAACATTGATTTAGCTCTTATTGAGATGTCTATCTTATGGGTGCTTATAGCATGGAACCTAAAGGTATTTCTAGATATAAGCAAAATTGCTGGGTACTTGCTTATACCATATCTTTTATGGGTAGGTTTTGCGTGGATACTTAATCTCAACTACGCAATGCTTAATTAAGAATATCTTTATCAGCAACAGCTAAATGTAAGTAATGCAAATGTTTATCATATTGATTCACTATATCTGCAATAACCTGATCTTTTGAATATCCCATAATATCATAGTACTGTCCACCATGACTCAAAAGCACCTCGACTCTATTATAATTATCCAGCTTCGACTGATATGCTCTTAACATAACACTATATATAAAGTCTTCATTACCCTCTATTGAAATTGTTAATTGTATATGATCATGGTCTCTAATCACTTCTGTATTAATACCATTTTTTTCCATTTCATCTGCAACTTCGATTATAGCTGTTGTGACATCTTTTTGTAAAAACTCTATGGCCTGATCTTTCGATGGCTTATGAGCAATTGCTTCTAATCTTTTTTGCCAAGATGTGTTTGCTTTTGCAAATTGAACAACAGTTGAATGTGTCTCAATACTTTTAAGCCTCAAATAATCCAACCTTAAAGATTTAATTAAAGAAATACACATTAAGAGTAAGATAAATAATAGCGGAAACGCACTAATTATAGTTGCAGACTGAAGAGCCTGTAATCCACCTGCTAATATTAAAGATATTGCAAGCAAGCCGCTAAGTACTGACCAAGCAATACGCTGTAATGTTATTGATTGTTTGGCATTACCTGTGGCTAAGATATCTATAACTAAGGCTCCACTATCTGCAGATGTGACAAAGAATGTTACAATCAAAAATACTGCTAATATTGATAATACTGTAGAAAATGGAAAATGTTGTAAAAATTCAAATAATGCTACGGGTATATTATTATTCGCAGCATCTATCAAAGCTTCACCGTTACCATTCATAGCTATTTCAATAGCAGAATTTCCAAAAACAGTCATCCACAAAAATGTAAAACCAACGGGTATAAATAGTACACCAATAGTAAACTGACGAACTGTTCTTCCTTTGGATACTTTAGCAATAAACATCCCAACAAATGGAGACCAAGCTATCCACCATCCCCAATAAAATAGAGTCCAGTTTTGTAACCATTCTTGATTCTCTCGATTATATGCGTAGAGATTGAAGGTCTGATTCACTATAGTACTCAAATAGTAGCCAATATTTTGGATATAATCACGTACCAACCCTGCTGTATTACCTAGCAATAATACAAAAACCAACAGTACTACTGCTAATACAATATTAAAGTTACTTAATGCTTTAATACCTTTATCAAGTCCTAATGCAACAGATATAGTCGCTAATGCTACAATAAATACAATATATATAACTTGCATATTTATGGTATCAGGTAAACCTGTCAAAAAACTCATTCCTGCACTTACTTGCATTGCACCAAAACCAAGAGATGTAGCAACACCAAATAAGGTTCCTAAAACAGCAAATACATCTATTGCGTGACCTATAGGACCATATATATGTTTACCTAAAATTGGATAAAGTACTGAACGAGGTAATAATGGTAAATCATGTCTATAAGCGAAATAAGCTAGCGATAAACCAACAATAGCATATACAGACCAGGCTTCTACTCCCCAGTGAAAGAATGTCGTATTCATAGCTTCTTTAACGACTTCTAATTGGTCTGAGGATATATTAGGTGGCGCTAAAAAATGCTTCAAAGGCTCTGCAACTCCATAAAACATCAAACCAATTCCCATACCTGCTGCAAATAACATAGCAAACCATGAAACATTTGAATACTCTGGTAAATCATGATCTTGACCGAGTTTGATATCTCCAAAGCGACTGAACATTAATATCAAACACAAACACAAAAATATACTCATTGCCAATATGTATGTCCAACCGAATTTCTCCAAAATTAAATTTTGTAGATTTTGAATATGACTGGCAAACTCATTTGGATAAAAAATCCCTGATAAAGAAAGAATGATAGCTAAAATAATTGCAGGATAAAAAACTGGCGCATAGGCACCTTTTTCTCGTTGCATAATAATTCCCAATATTGAATAAAATTTATATTACCATAACATTTATATGTATCTATATCAAAAATACATACCGTAACTATTTAATCTCATGATTAAAACCCATACAATATCAATCAAAATATTTTAGATATTTACTCAATGAAAAATCTAAGTCAAAAACTACTCAGAGAAATCAAAAAACTTCATTCACCTCAAGGTAGAAAAAAGTCTATATACTATGTTATAGAAGGGTTAAGATGCTGTAATGAAGCTTTAACAAGACTACCCAAGAAAGACATAGTCGCATTATTAACAACAGAAAGCTCCGATAGTGATGACTACCCTACTGATATAAAACATACTCTTCCAGAGAAAGATTTCCATCAACTAACACAGACACAAAACTCCCAAGGAGTGCTAATCTTAGCTAAGAAAAGAGATACCCCATCTGACATTGAATTTAAGGATGATTTCATTCTAGTACTAGATAGAATACAAGACCCTGGAAATATTGGCACAATATTAAGGACAGCCATTGCAGTTGGCTTAACAGAGATAATGCTTATAAATGGTACTGTAGATCCTTTTAACCCCAAAGCTATAAGAGCTGGTATGGGAGCACAGTTTAGTCTTAATTTTAGATATTTTGAAAATCTAAGTGCTGTAAGAAATTATCCAGCACTGAAAGAACGAAAAATTTGGCTAACAACACCACATGAGGGAGTTTCTTGCTATTCTAGAGAATTTAGATTAAATGATAGTATCTTAGTATTTGGTGAGGAGGCTAATGGTATCCAAGACTTTTCAGTAGGCCAAAAGACGATGATACCAACATTAAGTGATATTGAATCTCTTAATGTAGCCCAAGCAGCCACTATATATTTATTTGAGGGTCTAAGACAAAAAATGTTAAAATAACAGTGTAAACCTACATAGGAGAAGTTTATGAGTAAATGTAAAGTACACGAAAATCACGATCATGAACATAAGGATGGTTGTGGTCATACTAAGATTAAACATGGTGATCACTATGATTATATACATGATGGGCATCTTCATCATGAGCACAATGGTCACTATGATGAGCATACGCTAGATGTCACAGCTAATAATCCAGATGGGTGTAAGCCAATCAAGGATGAATGTTGTGATCATGTTCATGGTCCAGATTGTGGACATGAGGCAGTACCTCATGGGGACCATATAGACTATATTGTTGATGGTAGATTACATCATCCTCATGGAGATCATTGTGATGATCATGGTCCAGTAGAAGTCGTCAAAAATAATAAAAAATTATTTAAAAGCTAATTTCTAGATTAAGCTATCAATATTATCAATCTCATAGTCATTATATTTATCAAATATTTCAACTAATTCTGCTGGTATTTTTGCAGGTCTGCCTTTCTGAGCATTTATCATTACCCAAAGGGTATCTGCTTTACACAGAAGAGCTTTATCTGACTTTCTATAAATATGATACTTTCTAAATGTAGAAATCTTGGTAATACTCTCTACCCACGTAACTACAGCGATATCATCACCTAAAAATCCTTGCGATAGATACTCTATAGTATGCTTCTTAGCAAACCATGTAAGTCCTTGAGACTCCGTTAAGTCAAAAACCTTATTAGCCTTGACATGCTCAATAGCCACATCCTGCATCCATTGAAGATAGACAATATTATTAAGATGATTATTTGGATCGATATGTTCAGGTAATACCTTAGTTGACAAAACAAAGTATTTTAACTGCTGATTCATTTCTGACCTAAGAACTCAAGCAAATCACTATAACCACCAATTTGTTTATCATCAATAAATATTAAAGGTGTAGTTTCTAAATTATACTTATGTTTAAAAGCATCTGTTTCAGCTCTAGTTTTTAAAATATGATCTTCAAAAGACCAACCCTTTTCTTCAAATAACGCTTTTGCTTTTAGACCATACGGGCAAGTTTTCTCAGGTGTTACCATGCGATATAAGATTATTTTGTTAAATTGTTGAGTCATTGATTTAAACTCCATAATAATGTAGTGTTGATATTATAAAGTATAGCACCAGCAATGAAATTTGAAAGGTAAGAATACTATGTGCACTAATGTTTTTATAAATAAAAATCAATACAAAATCGAAGCAAGATCTATGGATTTCCCAATGAATATAGCTTTTCAAAACTGTATAAGCTATGTAGGTATTGATAATACTATGGATATAGTTATTGATGCTGATAAAATACCTGATTCTCAGTTGACTAGTTGGAAGACTCGCTATGGTTTTTTTGGTAGATTAGCCTTTAATAAATGTCTTACAGATGGATTAAACACTCAAGGCTTATCATTTAGTTTCTTATATTTAGATGTTACAAAGCATCCTACTTTTAACCCAGAAGATAAAAGAAAGGTTTTATCTGTCTATTATATAGGTAATTTTTTGCTATCTATGGCAAAAGATGTTCCAGAGGCTCTAAGGCTTATAGCAGAACATCAGTTAGTTGGTGGAGCATTAGAACTCAAGCCTGGAACTTTTGTGAAAAATATTCCTATACACTTTAGTTTAAGAGACTCAAAAGGTAATACTGCAGTTGTAGAGTTTGTTGATGGTGAAGTTAAAGTATACGAAAACAAAGGCAATATTTTAACTAACGCACCTACTTATGATTGGCATTTAGAGAATATCAAAGAATATAAATCTCTATTAGAACCATTTGAGGGTAGCAATAGTCAATTTTCTAATAAAACAATAAACTATAAAGATACTGTTTCAAGCTCTCGTCCTGAGGTTGCTCAATTGATAGGTATGCCTGGAGACTTCAGTGGTGTATCTAGATTTGTCAGAGCTTATATTCTCTCTCAACTAGTTCCTGAGCCTCAATCAAATAGAGAAGCTTGTTTCCATGCTTCATCAATTATTAATAATGTCGCTGTACCACCGTATGAGGTTTCTATGACTTTATGGACTACTATTAAAGATCTAAAAAACCTAATAGTCTCATATAAAGATATTGCAGCATATCAAGGTAATAGCCCCACTGGAGTTTATGCAGCAAGTATTAACGAAGGATATATTAGTTATGATCTAAATGCTATGAATTTTACTGATGTCCCTCTAGAAGCAAACAAGCATATAATTAAGCCTACTCCAAAAGAAAAAGTTATTGAAATTGTTAATATGAGTGATGTAGTTGGTTTAGAAAGACAGTAATATCTATAATAAAATTATTCTTACTTATTTATTTCATTCTAATTGGCATATGATTACAAAATGGCTCTTCTGCAAGATAGCTACCATGAATATTATAAGCTCTAGCTCTACAGCCTCCGCAAATTTTGATAAATTCACATGAGCCACATTTACCTTCATAAGCACTAAAATCACGCATATCATGCATCACATCACTATTTTGCCAAATATCTGCAAATGATTTCTCTTTGACATTACCTGCACTCACAGGTAAATAACTACATGGATAAACATTACCATCAACATCTAGCAAACATATACTTTGGCCGGCGATACAACCTTTACCACCTCCAGTACCAAAGCTAAGAGCTCGTGAACGAACTTTTGCATTATCTTCCTTATTACGCTCAAATCTAATGCGATAATAGTGTGGCGCACAAGTTGGACGCACAAGCATATCCTGCTCATCGGCTTCCATATCATAGTGCCAATTTAGGATATCTTGATAATCATCGACATCTATTAACTCTTGCATAAGCTCTTCGCCACGCCCTGTTGGTACAATCATAAAAAGGTACCATGCTGTAGCTTCAAGAGATTTTGCTAGTTTATAAACATCTTTAATTTCATGTTGATTACGTTTGGTAAATGATGAGTTTATCAAAAATGGTATACTATGATTTTTGAATAGTACCGCAGCTCTTACAGTTGCTTCAAAGGCGCCTTTTTGGCTTCTAAAATCATTATGTGTCTCAGCTGTAGCACCATCTATACTTAAAGATACTATACTTATACTTGAGTTTTTGATTTTCTCACAAATTTCATCTGTAACTAATGAGCCATTAGTAGCTAAAGCCATACGTAGACCTTTAGTAGCACCATATTTTGCTAGCTCAAAAATATCTGCTCGTAAAAGTGGTTCACCTCCTGATAATACTAATACAGGATTTGCAAACTCGACTATATTATCGATGATCCTAAAACCTTCTTCGGTAGAAAAATCAGGGTGACCAAGCACCTCACATTCTGAAGATGAACGGCAATGTACACATTTGAGATTACAACGCCTAGTTGTCTCCCATGCCATCCATTTAAGTTGATGTTTCACTATAGTTGCCTATCTAGGTATTATGAAATATTATAACAAATAAAAGACATCTCTAGAAAAGTAATTTTTAGTCCTATAATATATATAGAAAATTTAATATATTAATCATAAGTTATGAAATTAAAAAAAGTCTTATTTGCTTGCTCAATTGCTATCTGTTGCATCAGTTTAAATAGCTGTATATTGAAGCTTCCTTTTCAAATTGTAGATGATGTTTTCCACGATATTACACCTTTTTAATTTAAGCTAAGAATTACTATTAGTATCTATTCATATATGAATAAGATTATTAATATTTGTTAATTTTTATAATTTACTTATCTATAAGTCTAGTATACTAAGGTTATATATGCAATATTAATAATACTTAGTTTGGAACTAAATTTATAAAAATTATACAGGAGATATAAAATGTTAAAGAAAGTTGCGATTGCTACAAGTATATTAGTTAGTGGATTAGTTTATGCTGCCCCTTCAGCAGACTTTGCTAAAGTAGAAGAACAGCTAGTTAAAAATGATAATTACTCTGGTCACTTCATCCAATCACGCAAAATTCAAGGTTTAGACAAGCCTATTCTTGCATCTGGTGAATTTGAGCTATCTAAGAAAGATGGGTTAGAGTGGAACCAAGAGAAACCGTTTAAATCTTCTCTAAAAGCAACAAAAGATACTATTACAATTAAGACTGCAGATAGTCCAAAATCTGTATTTGGTGAAGAAGATAGCCCAATGGTATTCTCATTCTCTAAAGTATTCTTATCTGTATTAGAGGGTGACTCAAAAGTAATCTACGATAATTTCAATACTAAATTTAGCGGTACTACAGATGATTGGACATTAGTATTAACTCCTAAGACTGAATTACTGTCAAAAGCTCTTAAAGAAGTAACTCTAAAAGGTGGTGAAACTATAACTTATGTAGAAGTAGTTGATGCTCAAAATAATGTTATGGATATCCAATTTAGTGATATAGAAATCGACTCTTAATTAAATCTGATGCTAAAAACTAAGTTTTCTCTTAGTTTTATTTTATTTTCTATATTTTTTACTTTTAGTATGTCAAATGCTCAAGATAGCAAAAACTCATCTAAAATTATCAAAGAAACGGCTAATATTTCTCTAAATATTGCGAGTTCCAACTACGATATTTTTTATCAAAAATCTAATCGAAATTTACCAGTAGTTATAGTCGTACATGGTTTCTCAAGATCAAAAGATAATATGTCTGGTTGGGGAAATTTCCTAGCTAGCCACGGATATTTTGTAGTAGTGCCTAATCTACCATTTTGGGCTAATCATAATAGAAATGCTAAATTTATATCTGAGCTAATAAACTATATCTATAGCAATAGCGACTATAAGAGCATTATAAATAATGATCTTGCTTTGGTTGGTTTCTCTGCTGGAGGATTAGCTACTTTGATAGCGACATCAGAGAATACTAGGGTCAAGCTTTGGATAGGATTAGACCCTGTAGATGTAGGCAATCTTGGCTCTCAAGCCGCCAAGAATATAAATTGCCCAACCTATATAATAGCTGCCCCAGCAAGCGCATGTAATGCCAATAATAACTACGAAGGCTTCATAACAAGTCTAAAAGATAATACTCTTATCAAAATTGATGGAGCTGTACATGTCGATGCTGAATGGCCAACTAGCAGATTCGCTGAGTTGTTCTGTGGTAGATCTACACAGCAAAAAAGAGAGAGATTTCATGATGATGTGTCGACGATTTTGGATAAGAGTTTTAAAAATGACTTATTGACAACTAATAATTATTCAAAATAATACTAATCTCCTCAGCCACTCTACTAGGAAATATTCCAACATAGCCACCTAGTTTTTTAACGATATTATCTCCAGCTAAACCATGAATATATACAGCTAATCTACTTGCTGATAGCGTATCCAAACCTTGAGCTAAAAATCCTCCTATGATTCCAGATAATACATCGCCTTGCCCTGCTACTGCCATACCTTGATTGCCTGTAGTATTTATATAGATTTCATCAGATTTACAAATTAGGCTTCCAGCTCCTTTTAGTACTACTGTAGCGTTATACTTTTTAGCTAATGCTCTAACTGCTACAAATCTATCATCTTGGACTTCCTTGGTAGTGCAACCAAGTAGTCTTGCTGCTTCTGCGGGATGTGGTGTTATTATTTTATTTTCTAACTGGATAAATTTTTCTCTAATTTGTTGATTAGTTGAGATTATATTTAAAGCATCTGCATCAAAAATTGCAGGTTGAGTTAAATTATCAATTATTAACTCTAAAACCTGTTGAGAGTTATCAGTTGTATCAAAACCAACCCCTACTGCCAAAGCTGAGAAAATCGCTAAATTTTTGCTAATAATTTTTAATGGTTTTGTCATTAGCTCAGGTATAGACATATCAGCACGAAAGTCTTTATCTAGAGATATCATCGAGACCTTACCACAACCACAATATAACGAGCTTTTACCAGCTAATTGCAAAGCTCCATTCATACCAACATTACCGCCTATTATAGCTAGATCACCATAAGTACCTTTATTGGTATTTTTCTTTTTCCTAAGGATATTAACAAGATTTATATCTTGAACATGATTTTTATAAACTTGATAGCCTGATTGAGTAATATTGATATTTTGATTGTCAATCAGCTCTTTGACAGTTACCTGACCAGCATAATCTAAACCATCACCTGTGTGTAGCCCTTGCTTATTAGCTAAAAATGTAATTGTTTCATTAGCTTGAATAGCCTCACCATATACTTTGGCATTAAAAGCACCTAATCCACTCGGTACATCTATAGCTAATGTGTATTTTGAATTTTGATTTATAACTTTAACAAGTTCTAAAATATCTCCTTGTAAATCTCTATCTAGCCCTATGCCAAATATTCCATCTATTACGACATCATAATTATTAATATCCAGCAATTTATCTAAAGGAGCCTTTAACTTTGAAAACTTTTGATAATAGTTTTGGTTGTCTTGATTTCCCTTAGCAAAAACTCTATAAACATCAACACTATAGCCATTATTTAAAAGCTTGATCGCAGCTGCAATTCCATCACTACCATTATTGCCAGAACCCGCTATTACTAAAACTTTACTTTGTTTATCAAACTTAGCACTAATCAATTTAACAATTTCATCTGAAGCATTTTCGATTAGATTTAATCCTTGAAAAATAGCATACTCTTCAATTTCACGGTTTTGTTTTTCTGTTAAGAAATACACTTTTAAAAATCCTAAAAATTACTAAGTCTATAAATATAATAAGTGAAAGATAAAACTTTTGATATCATAAAATACCTTTTAGAGTAAGTTATAAATCCCAGCGCTGAACCGCTTGTACACTATCAGTTGGTCCTGTATTAAAACAAATCTTTGCAGTAGTTGCATATTGATGAACCACGTTGACTAATTTTTCAAATAGATAAAAACAATCATCATCTTTACGTACACCTGCACCTATTAGAACAATATCAAACCTTCTATTGGAAAGTAGATCAACAACCTCTTTAACTGCAGATTCTTCACTAGTTATATATCCCATTTGAGCATCATAACCAATATCATTTAACTTTTGTAAATCTACTTCAAGTACACTACGAAGCCTTTCGGGATCCATACCAGGATATTTGGAGTAATCAACAGAATTTGGCTCCCATCCTATACAAAGAACTTTCTTTTTATTCATATACATCTCCTTGTATTTTTACGACTAAATCATTGTATATTAATGACTATCTATTATCTATCTAGTATCCAGCATGATATATGATCAGATAAAAGATCTCTAAATCAATATCCATTTATAAGTTAAACTAATATGAAATATAAAAATCATTAGTTTTACATATATGATTTACCTGCCATAATACCAATAAAATTAAAACTTGATGGAAAAAAAATGAAAAAAATAGCTCTATTGATCACATCTATAATCTTGTTTAATCAAGGATTCTCAATACACACTAATGATAACAAATTCTTTGAAGCTACCCAGCTTAATAGTAAAAATTGTAGATATGCTCATGAGGTGGGTCACAATTCATTCTCAGAGCCTGAAATGAATCTCGCGTGCAAGCCTCGTTCTTAATACTAGAAACTTAACTTTTAAGATAAAAGTTACCTGTCTTCAAAAAAAATGATACTTTAGTAAGAGTTTCCTCATCATGATGAATTTCACTATGATTTTTATTTAGAGTAATTCTGTCAATACTGTTTATAGAAAACACTGATGATACCTCTACCAAACCATCATGCTCACTTCTCAGACATAATCTTGCTAAGAGATTAAGTTTTGAATACTTATTACCAGCAATAAGACCTACTGATACTTTGTCTGCTACTCGATTACAAATTTCTAAATATTTATTAGTTACTTTGAGATCTTTATTTGGTTTTAGCACTCTGGAATAAAATGGAATCCTGTCACCGAAATTTGCGACTCTTGACCCAGCAAATGGCGAAGCTATAAATACACACTTTTCAACATTCGTAAGCTGTAACTTATCAATAGTCATACATGATATTATCCCACCCATACTATGAGCTACAAATATCAACGACTTTGATGATGGAATATTTTCTATAATTTGACATAGTTTATTAACTGCTATATCAATACTTACAAATGTTGTTGGTAAGTCAACTGCTATAACCTCATCATAACCATCTTTCAAAAAATTAGCTAAAGATGACATGTCTTTACTATTTTTAATAAAACCATGTACCAAAATTACAACTTTATCTTTACTCATCGTTATATGTATTACTTACAGATTAAAACCAAAACCCTTTAGATTATCTTTTAGAATAATATTAGGCTCATTAAATGTAATATAATCACTATACAAATCTTTAGCTACCCAGTCTAAAGGATCAAGATCAGCTACTGTAATATCTTCTGCTAATGCAAAACTAGCTGTAGCTAAAATACCTGCTGGTGACTCCATCATACAACCCACCATACATGATATACCTGCAATGTCTGCTAGTTTCTTGATTTTTTGAGCTTCTAAAATACCACCTGTTTTTGCAAGTTTAATATTAATCATGTTACACGCTTGTTTATCTATAACTCGCTCTGCATCTTTGGCATCAAATACTGACTCATCTGCAACTACAGGAATATTACTAAATTTAGTAATCTCTGCCATTGCTTTTATATCGTAATATTTAACAGGTTGCTCGATTATCTCTACATTTAAACTATATTTGTTTATCTCCTCGATAAATTGCTTTGTTTGTGCTAGATTCCAACCTTGATTAGCATCAAACCTAAATTTAATGTTTTTACTAAACTCATCATCAAGAGCTTTAAGCAACTGGATATCTCTATTAAAATCAGCACCTGTTTTAACCTTAATAGCCGTAAAGTTAGCTTCGACACCATTTTGAATATTTTGTGTAGTTTCTGCAACATTTCCACAACTTATAGAAACATCAGTTACTATAGAGTTTGCCTTAGCTCCAAGTAATTTAGCAACAGATATATCTTGTTCTTTGGCTAATAAATCATGATACGCCAAATCTATAGCCATTTTAGCAGCGGAGTTAAACATCACTTTTTTAAAAGCTAGTTCTAAAGTTTGTTTGTAATCAGATAAATCTGAGCCAAGTATCACTGGAGCAAATATCTCACGAATAATATATTGCATACCCTGCAACGTATCTCCAGTAATCGCTGTGGTTGCTGGAGCTACACCATAACCTTTAACTTGATTATCTAAAGTTAACTCAACTGCTAAGGAATCAATATGGTTTGTACTTCGTACAGCTGTTATAAATGTTCTTTTAAGAGGTATTTTGATGATAGATGTTTTTATATCAATTATCTTACTCATATTGCAAATCCTGAAAGTATCTTAGCTACAATTAATCCACCTTGGGTACCAATCAAAAACCCAAGTAAAGCCATAACAACTGCGATAGATACCAAACTTCTTGTATATGCACTTGCTAATATAGGTGCCCCTGCTATTCCACCAATATTTGCTAAAGAGGCAATAGAGCATATTGCTAAATTCAGCCTAAATATCTTGGCAATTATTATCATAAGTATAGCATGAATAACAAGGACCATAAGTCCACAAACTATGTATATCGGTGCTTGAGAAAACCCTTTGAAACTTGAGCCTGATGCTATAAGTGCGACCAAAAAATATAAGAAGATACTTGCAATAATACTATCACTTCTAATTTTGGCTAATGGAGTCATAGCACCTACAAACCCAAATAGTGTTACTAGCAGTATTGTCCAAGTCTTAGCAGATATTAAATCTGTTGCTGGTAAATAACTTGATAAAATCTTTGCTATATCAGTAGCAGTAAATGCCATTGCAATTAGTACAAATATTCCAACAAAGTTAATATCGCCTTTGACATCATAAGGGTTATTGATATCTACTTTGCGTATATGTTCCTCAATACACCCGGCTTTTGTCCATTTATCAAATATATTTGCTCGAGAAATTAGCGCAAACAGAAAAGCAAACCAAATAGAATAACTAATAGAATCTGTCAATAGTATATAGCCCATCTGATTATCAGGAGTACTTAGAGCTTGCTTAACAGCGATCATATTACCAGTACCACCCATCCAACTTGCTGATAAAGCTGCGAATCCTTTCCAAGCATCTGGTGATATGTACCTACCAACAGTCAAGTACATTATGATAAAAGCTATCATGATACTTACTGTAGCTCCAAAAAATGCTATAAGTAACTTTCTACCTAGCTTTATAACTACTCTAATATCACAGCGAATAAGCATCAAAAATAACATCACAGGCAATATTAAGTCTTGAAGCTGTAATCTTGTTTGAATAATTTCTGAAGATTTTGAATCCCAAAATCCCATAGCTGAAAGTACTACTATGACAAAATAAATAATTACAATCGCTGGAAAATATTCAAATAATTTTGATTTTGATTTACTTGATAACAAAACTATAAGACTACATATAAGTAATAAAGATGATATATAAGATAATGAAGTTGAAATCATATTTTAGAATTTAAAACAGAGATAAATAAATTATACAGATTTTTGAACTTAATCTTTAAGAAAATTCTCGATATCAGATATTAGATCTTCAGGAATTGTTTTAGGCGCATATCTAATGACAGTCTCACCATCTTTTGATACTAAAAATTTTGTAAAATTCCATTTTATACGTTCTGTACCTAGTACGCCTCTTGCCTTATCCTTGAGATATTCAAATATAGGTTCAGCATCTTTACCATTTACTTTTGTCTTTTTCATTATTGGGAAAGTAACATCATAGTTAGTTTCACAAAAGTTTTTAATTTCTTCATCACTACCAGGTTCTTGCCCTCCAAACGAGTTACAAGGGAAAGCTACTATCTCTAAATCCGGATGTATTTTATGTAAATGTTGAAGTCCCCTGTATTGTTTAGTAAACCCACACTTACTTGCAACATTAACTATCAAAAGGACTTTATCTTTCGGTAAATAATATTCCGAACCATCATTTTTAGTTAGTTTAAAGTCGTAAATCGACATTCCATCACCTCTTATATACATTATTTAAAAACTACTTTGGTGTATTCTGATCCGGAGAATTCAAAATACTAAAAATCTCATCCACAAGTTTAGGATTAACATTATACTCTATTGCAAAATTTGTACGCGTAGCTTCTAAGTCCTTATCTTGGAACGGATCTGAATCTGGTAAGTTTTGCTCTTTTTGTAAATCCAACATCTTACTTCTTAACTCCTGTCGCTCAGCTATACTCTTTATAATTTGCTCATCGGCGTGCATGATTTCAGACTCATATTTGCTTGGCGTAGGTTTAGCTATAAAGCTACTTGGTGTCATTGCAAATGACATACCAAATATTGATATACTCACCAACATTAATAGATACTTTTTCATATATAATAAAACTCCTAATATAGTAAAGATACTATAATGGTTTACAAAAACTTTTAAAAGCCCATAATATGTAAAAAATTAATTAATTGCCTTATGTTTTTTAAAAGTAAAATTTCTACTGATTCTTCAGAGCCTGAAAGCTCTGATAACATAGAAGATCATGCAAATATTATCAAACCAAAATTACTTAGATTATTTAACTGGTTGATATTCTGTTCGTTTATTTTAATACTAGCCTCTTACTTAAGTGCACAAATATATATTTTCTCTTTTATATTTTGCATTCTAGTAACTTTAATAATCAAGCTATATTTGTTAAACAAACTACCACCCACTAATTTTAAAATCTACATTATTATTTTTCTGATAGTTTTTGTTTTATGTGAATATAATCATTTACAAATTGTTCATACAAAAACTATAAAAATTAGTAGTATAGATTATAGACACTTACTAACTGATCCTGGAATATTTGTTGGAGCTCTTTGCAATATTATCTTTACTACAAAAATTCATGTAGCAAATCAGTTATTCTTTAGTGAAAATTTTATACAATGGTTTGCTATATATTTTGATAAAACTCCAGAGCAAACTTTAGTCTTTCTTGATGGTGTGTTTATGTATTCTTTTGGCTATGTTATTCCTATTTTCATCAATTTTACATATGCAATGTTAATTGGAGTAACTGTGATTAGAATAAAACAATTAATATTTAAAAATTAAGACCTAAGAAAGTGGCTTCCTACACTATATTTTCTATTTACTGCTTGTTCTACAGAAAGTTTAGCTAACTTGATTACTTTACGATAAGCCTCTAATTTTAAATCGTAATTTCCTAAATCATAATTATGGACAATAGATTTTTCTAATACTTTTAGCTCTTTATAGACATTTATTAACTCATTTTGCTTTCTAACTAATCCAACACTATCCCACATTAACTGGCGTATATGAGTGATTTGTTTTGTATAATCACAGTGAGATTCAACTAATTTTAACTGTTGATTGTCCTCTAGATAAGTATCTTTTATATTTATTAAAATATGTTTACTAGCTGCAAGTGCATACACAATACACTCTAGTAGAGAATTACTCGCAAGCCTATTTGCTCCGTGAAGACCAGTACAAGAAACCTCACCAACTGCATAAAGTCCATCGATATTTGTTTGAGAATATTTATCTACACTAATCCCTCCACAACTATAATGCGCTGCCGGAGATATTGGGATTCTATCATTTGTAGGATCAATATTATTATCTAATAACTTCTGATATATATACGGGAAATTTTCTTGCCATTGACTAGAGCTCAAGTGAGTAGCATTTAGGTAAATATCTCTTCCAGCTTGCATATTTATGTATATTTGTCGTGCAACAATATCTCTAGGAGCTAAGTCTTGTCTTTCATGGACTGACTTCATTATTCGTAAGCCCTTCTCAGTTTCTAGTACTGCTCCACTACCACGAATAGCCTCTGATATTAATACAGGATCTCCATTTCGAGCAAAAAAACATGTTGGATGAAATTGTGTAAATTCTAAATTCTCAAGCTCACAACCAATATCATAAGCCATTATCATAGAGTTTCCAGTGCCAGCTGTTGCATTAGTTACATATTTGTATAGCCCTGATGCACCTCCTGAAGCTAACATTACTTTCTTTGCAATAAACTTGGTCACATTATGATTTACATCATGAGTATATAAGCCTATACATTTATTATCTTTTTTAATCAATTCAATAACATTATGTTCAGAATATATAGTGATATTCTTTAATCTATCAAGATTTTCGTACAACTTAGTAATAACAGCTCGACCAGTATAATCTTTAATATGCAAAATCCTTGCTAAGGAGTGCCCTCCCTCCAAATGTAAGCTATATTCACCATCTGACTTCCTATCAAACTCTACGCCATGCTCTTCTAACCACGATATTGCGGAGTTAGATTCTGTCACTACTTTTGTAATACTATCAAGATTTGCAATCTTACCACTAGCTATATATGTATCGTTTACATGTGATTGTATGGTATCTTCTTGAGAAACTATTGCTGCGATTCCGCCTTGAGCATACGAGCTTGCGCTATGGCTTAATTTTTGATCAAAAATTAAAGCCACATTTAATCCATGCTCAGCTAACTCAATAGTGGCTACTATACCAGCTAATCCTCCGCCAACTATAACTACATCATGCTTTCTAGTAATCATTGTTATAATTGAACCTGCATAGATAAATCTATCGCTGTAATATGTTTAGTAATTGCCCCAACAGATATAAAATCCACACCCGTTTGAGCCATCTTCACTATAGACTTACTATCTATATTACCTGATACTTCAAGCGCTACTCTACCTTTAGCAATCTCGACTGCTTTGTTTATATCCTCGATCGAGAAATTATCTAACATAATGATATTAGCACCAGCTTGAATCGCTTGATTTAACTCATCAAGGTTAGTCACTTCAACTTCTATAGTTTTTGTAGGTTGTAAACGAGCAGCTTTTGAAACAGCCTTTGTAATGCCGCCAGCTGAGCGGATGTGATTCTCTTTAATCAAATATGCGTCAAATAAGCCTATGCGATGATTAAATCCTCCACCACATTTAACAGCATATTTTTGAGCCATACGAAAACATGGAACAGTTTTACGCGTATCAAGAAGCTTTGTCTTATAATCAGCAATTAATTCAACTAAATTATTTGTTGCTGTAGCTGTAGCGGAGAGCATCTGAATAAAATTAAGCATTGCTCTCTCTGCTGTTAAAATACTCCTAGCATTACCCCTAAGCTCAAAAATCTTCTCACCAGCAGATATTTTGTCTGCATCATCATAAAACCATATTATCTGGATATTTTTATCCACTTGATTTATAACTTCATTAGCAAACTCTTGGCCACATAAAATCATATCTTCACGTGTAATGCAAAATGCTGTCGTATCTACATCTTCGGCAAGCTGCGCAGTAATATCACCATCTGCAATATCTTCGACTAAAGACTCTGATACTAATTTTTTAATAACATTCTCTGGAACACTAGTAATCTGATTAGTATTTAACATTATTTCAGACATAATACTTCCTTAGAAATTTATCATTCTGTTTAGAGGAATAAGAGCTTTTTGGCGCACTGTTTCTTCTACAAATATCTCATTATCTTGATTAATCAAACAATCTTTTAGATTCTTAAGTTGATTTAGCTTCATCCATGGACATTTTGCACATGATTGACATGTTGCACCACGACCTGCTGTAGGTGCTGGAATAAATTGTTTATGCGGTGATAACTGTTTCATCTTATAAAACACACCTGTATCAGTTGCTACGATAAACTTATCATTTTCCATCTCTTTACTTGCAGCTATTAATTGAGAAGTTGATCCTACTGCATCGGCTCTTTTTATGATCTCAGCAGGTGACTCTGGATGTACCAAAACTGCAGCATCTGGATATTCAAGCATCAGATCATCAAGCGCTTGTGCCTTAAACTCTTCATGTACTATGCAACTACCATCATATAGTAGCATATTAGCCCCTGTTTGTTTTATAATCCAATCCCCAAGAAATCTATCAGGTCCCCAAAGTAATTTTTTACCTTGCTTATGCAGATGTGAGCATATTTCTAAAGCATTTGATGATGTTACGGTCCAGTCAGCTAGTGCTTTAATCTCAGCAGATGTATTAACATATACAACAACCTCCCTATCAGGATTAGCTGCTATAAACTTTTTAAACTCATCATTACTACAGCTTAAATCTAGCGAACACTCAGCTTCTAAAGTTGGCATAAGAATTTTTTTCTCAGGACTAAGGATCTTAGCAGAATCACCCATAAATCTAACACCCGCAACCACGAGAGTATCGCATTCACTTTCAAGACCAAACTTTGCCATAGCAAGCGAATCTCCAACAAAACCACCAGTTTTTTCTGCTAACTCTTGTATTTCTGCATCAACATAATAATGTGCTACCAAGCAAGCATTATTCTGCTTCAATAGCTCTTGTATTTCATGAATATATTGTTGCTTTTCAGTATCTTTTATTTTCAAACTAGGTAACTCTTGTCTAGCTTGTGATATTTTGTCTTTTATAAGTTTTTGATTTAACATCCAAATGTCTCCTTAGTTATTAGCTTTGGATATTTTCTTCGAAATATTTACATAGTTGCTCTAATGATTGACTAAAATCATCATTTACAAGCTGATAATCGTACTCACCTGCATGAGAGATTTCAGACTCTGCTTGACTCATTCGATAGTCTATAATATCTTTAGAGTCTGTATTTCTAATTTCTAGACGCTTTCTCAACTCATCCATAGACGGAGGTAAAATAAATATACTCTTTGCCTTGTTTCCATATATAGATCTTGTTTGTTGGGCACCTTGCCAATCAATCTCAAGTATTATATTTTTACCTTGCGCAAGCAACTTATCTATTTCAGATTTAGATGTGCCATAGTAATTTTTGAAAACTTTGGCATATTCAATAAAGCCATTAGCGTCTAGCATCTTTTCAAACTCTATAATTGAAACAAAATGATACTCTTTACCATTAGTTTCACCCACTCGAGGATCTCTAGTTGTATGTGATGTTGCAACAGCAAAATTTTCTTTGCCTATTTCAGTTTCTAAAAAAGCTTTTAATAAGGAGCTTTTGCCAGCACCAGAAGGCGCAGAAACTATAAAAATATAGTTACTCATTTATAGAAAAAAATTATTGTATAGATAGTCCGATGAATTATACAACTTTAGATCAGTAAATAGAATAATACACAAGAAATTATTTATTTGAGAATATAAGAAATCAGTACCGGCAGCTTTACAAAATTTTCTATTTCCTTTATCTATTAAATTTTATAAATTCAACTATGAATATAGTTTATTTATATGATTCAAAACATTTAAAGCAATACACAAATCTGACTCATTAAAATAGCTAGAACTTTCTTTAGCCCATTTTGACTGCTTTTCATCTAAGGGCTCATATATATCATTAGCTTTTTTTGTTAGCTCTATATATTTAGATTGTTTGTGCCTTGGATTATCTACTTGCTTCACTAAACCTTCGTTAATCATTGTCTTTACTATTCTTTGTACAGCCTGACGACTTTGTCCCATATAACTAGATATATCTACTATCGTCATAGGAGCTTTAGATAGTTTAATTGCTCCTAATATTTTCCATCTAGAAGATGTAAGTCCAAACTCTTTTGTTAAATTATCACCCTGTATATTTAGTATTCCACTAGCTTTAAATGTTTCTAGTACGAGGTTAGTAAATATTATTTCTTTTTTCATAACTCCAAATCCGACAACATGTTGACATTTTAAAAAATGTAATATAGCATCAAATCTATATAATACTTTAATCTAACTTACATATCATGAAAATTATAATACATAAACTTTCTGCACTTATGGCTACTTTTTGTATCACTTTGTTCTTCTCTGCTACTGTAGTTAGTGAGGTATTAGGTAATTATGAAAATATAGCAATAGTAAAAAAACTTATATTATTTCCAGGTTTGTTTATTTTAATACCCTTTATTGTAGCAACTGGCATAAGTGGGTCTATAATGACAAAATCAAAAAAAGGTATCGTAACTAAAAAAAAGAAAAGAATGATTCTTATTACATTTAATGGAATATTTATACTTATACCTTCTGCTATAGTCCTAAACTATCTAGCATCTAGAATGTTTTTCAATCAAACTTTTTATATAATACAAATAATTGAACTATTAGCAGGACTAATAAATATAATATTAATGATCCTAAACATAAAAGATGGAATTAAGATATACAGATTAAAAAATAATAAATAAAAGTAGAAAGTTTTTTACTGAGCTATAAGATTTAACTTTTTACCCGCAACCCAAACTTTTCTGAGATGACTGATAACTTTTGGAGATAAGTTAGCTGGAAGATCTACTAATGTATGATCTTTTTGAATAGAAATGTTACAAATATGCTTACTATCAATATTTCCCTCATTAGCTATTGCACCAACAATATTTCTAGGCTGAACATCATTATCGCGACCAACTTCAAGTTTATATGTCGTCAAATCAATATTTACAGCTCTACGAGGTTTTCTATCTGATCTTTCAAAACGGTTATTTCTATCACCGCGCTCACCTCTACGCTCAAATCTATCATTTCTACGACCATCTCTAGGATTATTTCTAGAATTCCTATCTCTTTGAGATCTGTCATCTCTAGCTTGAATTTCTCTTGGGAAAAACGACTTCTTACCTTGCGCTAATAAAGTAAGTACTGCTAGAAGTTCATCTGAATCTAACTCTAATTCATCGCGAATACCCGTGATAATTTCTTTGTATTTATCCAAAGACTTGTTTTTATCTAATGCTGAAGCGACTCTAGTTTTGAAGTGATCGATTCTACTTTGTGCTAAATCTTTGGCACTTGGCATAAATACTTCTTGCATCGGAGAGCCTGTAAATCTCTCTAAAGTACGCAAAAATCTCATTTCTTTTAGTGGAACTAGAGAGATAGATGTACCTTCACGACCTGCTCTACCTGTACGACCAATTCTATGTACATATGTATCTGTATCATTTGGCATATCATAATTAATTACATGACTAATACGCTCAAGGTCTATACCTCTGGCAACCACATCTGTAGCTACTAAGATATCAGATTTAGCACTTCTGAATTGATCAACTATATACTCACGCTGAGATTGTTGCATATCCCCATTAATAGCAGCCACTTTATAACCAAGAGCTTTTAGATTATCAGCTACCTCTATGGTACTTGTTTTAGTTTTGACAAATATAATAACTCCGTCAGTTTCTTCAACTTCAAGCAATCTATCTAAAGCATCTATCTTTCTAAAGCCTTTAATAACCATAAACTTCTGCGTCACAGTATTTGCTGTTTTTGTTTTTGCTTTTACTTGAATCTTGCAAGGATTTCTAAGATATTCTTGGATAATATCTGCTATATCAGTAGGAATAGTCGCTGAGAAAAGCAATCTCTGACACTCATCTGATACATGACTTAGAACGTATCGAACATCATCAATAAAGCCCATTCTGAGCATTTCATCTGCTTCATCTAATACTAATGCTCTTAAATTATCTAGTTGTAATGTACCTTTTTCGATATGATCCATCACACGACCAGTAGTACCAACTACAACTTTTACTCCTTGCTTAAGTGCTCTTATCTGAGAACCATATTCTTGACCACCGTAGATACATGTAACATCTAGGTTTGGTATATTTTTAGCAAAAGCCTCAAACTGTTCTGCTACTTGTATTGCTAGTTCTCTTGTTGGAGCAAGTACTAATACTTGAGGAGCTCTATCTCGAGATTCCATATCCATATTGTTTATTAAAGGTAATGCAAAAGCTGCTGTTTTACCTGTACCCGTTTGTGCTTGACCAAGCACATCTCTACCCGATAAGATATATGGAATAGCATACTGTTGAATAGGTGTTGGGTTTTCGTATCCTAATTTTATAACAGTGTCTATAATATCTTGATTCAGCCCAAGCTGACTAAAATCTTTTTTAGTTTCAGAATTCATTTTTGTCCGTAAATTTTTATATGAGAAATTTATTTAATAATTTGAAAATTTTGAGAAATTTAAAATTATCCGCGAGATGTAACTTCTAATAAATGATAACCAAATTGAGTTTGAACAGGACCGTGAACTTTGTGAAGTTCATCGTTGAATACAACTTTATCGAACTCAGGAACCATTTGACCTTGAGAGAAAGTACCTAAATCACCACCTCTAGCTCCTGATGGACATAAAGAATGTTTTTTAGCTGCTTCTTCAAAAGTTATTTTACCTTCAGATATATCTTTTTTAATTTGTTGACACTCAGACTCTGATTGTACTAGTAAATGTCTAGCTGAAGCTTTCATAATTATAGTTCCTTATTTTTTGATTTAACTATTAGTAATTACAAAGCTTAGGATACATTATTTGGTAGAAATATACAACTTTATTAAGAAGCGACTAATGACCTAAGTCACGAAGTTTTTTACCTGAAATAAGATTATTTTCAATTTTTTCCAAACTAGTGCCCTTAGTTTCCGGTACAAACATTTTTAAGAAAAATATAGCTGCTAAACAAAATGCTGCATAAACTAGGAATATGATAACATCACCAAATGCTACTTTTGTCATAATAACATTTGAATTTGCAATCACAAATCCTGCAAATGTCCAGTTAACAACTGTTGTAACTGTCATACCTATCTCTCTAGTTTTAATAGGGAAAATCTCAGAACAAAGGGTCCATGCAACCGGTCCCCATGAGCAAGCAAAACCAAAAATATATACCAAACAAGATATAAGCAATACATATTTGATAAAATCAGCTGGATCTTGAGTATGCTTGATGAAGTAAAAACATATAGCAGACACTATCAATGAAGACATCATCACAATAGCACCGACTGTTAACAACCTCTTTCTTCCCCATTTTTCGACCCATCTTATAGCTGGGAATGTAGATAAGAAGTTAACCAAATACACGGCAAGAGCTGCTACTAATACATTAAGTCCAACATCAGATAAAAAATGAGGTGCATAATAAATCATCATATTAATACCAACCAATTGTTGGAACATTTGAATAATTACACCAACGATTAATATTTTCCAGAAATATTTTTTGGTTAAACTCTCTACAACTGAACCATGATCTGTATTAAGAACTTTTTTGGTTTCAGCAATTTCTTTATCAATTTCATGAGCAGCCCTTAATCTTGAAAGAACCTTATGAGCTTCACTGTCTCTACCTTTTGATAATAACCATCTTGGACTTTTAGGTAAGAAAAAACACCCAACAAACATTAAAAATGCGAAGAGCGTAATAACACTAAACATCATAGTTAATGAAATTTCTTGATGCCCCAACCACATCACAATAATAATATTGGTCAGAGAAATCAAAAATATACCAAAAGTTATCATTAGCTGAAATAGTGTTGAAATTGCTCCTCTAATCTTAGTCGGTGCTGTTTCAGCAAGGTATAATGGAGTAGCAAATGATGCCAAACCAACTCCAAAACCGAGTAAAAATCTACATGAAGTTAATATATTAATAGGTGGCAAAAAAGATGAAATTAAAGCACCTACTAGGAAAGCAAATCCAGCAATCATTAATGTATTTTTTCTACCAAAGAATCTAGTAAAAAAGCCACTACAAATAGTACCTAAAATACCTCCTGTTGCTAATATAGCATTGAAGCTACCAGCAGCATTTGGGTCTAAACCATAAAGCTTATTGAGAGTGTCACCAGCATTACCAATAAACCCCTGATCTAAACCGAATAGCAACCCGCCTAATGCCGCTATTGCCGCTATCAGATAAACTATTTTTCTATATTCTTGATGAGCATCCATACTTTAACCTCACTAGTTACTCAATAATTAACAAATTAATTACCAATTTTAGCTAGACGTTTGCCAGCTCTTAGATTATTTTCAATTTCCTCTAGAGATACATCTTTTGTCTCTGGTACAAAAAACTTCACAAATAAAACGCAAATTATACAAGATATAGCAAATCCAAAGAATGTACTATCTGGATGAAATGTCAGCCAAGTTAATGCAAAGTTACCAATAATAGCATTACAAATCCAGTTACTCATAGTTGAAGCTGTAACACCGAAGTCTCTACCTTCGATAGGCTGAATCTCTGAACATAAAATCCAAATTACAGGACCCATAGATATAGCAAACCCAAAAATGAATAATAAACAGAAAATTAGAGCAGTCCATTGTAGTGTTTGAGATAAAACCATTGGTTGGCCATATTCAAAGTGAGCTTTAAATATAAATCCTACTACAAGACATGATGTAATAAGTAAACTTAATCCAAAGTATAAAATAGGTTTACGTCCAAACTTATCAACATACTTAATAGCTAAGAACGTAGTCAACATATTCAGTAAACCAATTACTATTGTTGATGTTGAAGGATTAGTAAATCCTGCTAGTTTGAAAATATCTGTTGAATAATACATAAAAGCATTCATACCAGTAAACTGTTGAAATGCCTGTAAAGCAATACCTAGTAATACTACTTTTATAAAAAACTTTTTCTTAAGTAGTGAAAAGACACTAACTCCTGTATGAGTTGTTTGTCTAATTTCCTCATGCTCTTCTAGAGCTTCAGCTTCACTTGATCTTATCTTTTTAAGGACTAACGCAGCTTCTTGATTATTGCCCTTTAATACTAGCCACCTTGGGCTTCTTGGTAACGTCAAACACCCAAAAAACATTATCACAGATGGAACTGCTAATACAGCTAACATTATTCTCCATGAACCAGTACTTTCTAATGCGGAATTTGTCAGGAAAACCAAAAATAAGCCAATAGTAATCATTAACTGATACAAAGCTATAAGCGCTCCCCTAAACTCTTTTGGAGCGATTTCAGATAAATATAATGGAGCTATAAATGAAGCTATACCTACTGCTATACCTAAAACAAATCTTGATGAAATAAACACTTCATAATTTGGAGCTAAAATACCCACGATTGTAAATATAGAAAATATAGCAGCTGCAATTAATAAAACTTTTCTACGTCCATAGTGCTTTGATAAAAAGCCACTACATAACGCTCCACAAGCAGCACCTAGCAACAATACGCTAGATACATGACCACTCTCAGCAACACTTAAGTCAAATGTCTGGGATATAAAATGTAATGAACCATTGACATACCCAATATCCATACCAAAAAGTAACCCAGCAAGTGCTGCTATTATAGCCACACGAATGACTACAAAATTTATTTTTTTCTCACTCTGCATACAAACTTCCTACATTAATTTTTACTAAACACTACAATTACTCATGATATACTATACTCAAAATACAAAACAACATTTTTTTAATTATAAATGAAGATTTCGACTACAGTCTCACAACTAAAATTCTCCCATCGTCGTAAAAACATTTTGACTAACGAATGGGTATTAGTATCTCCTCACAGATTAAATAGACCTTGGCAAGGTCAATCAGAAGAAACACAAAAAAACACCCTTCCTGAGTATGATGATAAATGTTATCTTTGTCCAACTAATACTCGAGCAAATGGAGAAGTAAATCCTGACTTCAAAGAAACTTTTGTATTTGAGAATGATTTCTCAGCACTTTCTAAGGAAAAGATAGACCCTAAACTTGAAATAAATGACGATTTATTTCAATTAAGTGGTGCTACAGGTATTGCTAAGGTTGTTTGTTTTTCTGCTAAACATAATCTGACAATGGCATCAATGCAAGAAGAAGATATAACTAAAGTTGTAGATTTATGGGCAGCCGAAGTTAGTGAACTCAGTAAAAAATATCAGTGGGTGCAAGTTTTTGAAAATAAAGGTTCAATTATGGGTTGCTCAAATCCTCATCCGCATGGACAAATTTGGGCTTGTGACTTCTTACCAACAGAGGCTCAAAAAGAGTATAAATCGCAACAACAATACTTTGAGAAAAACAAGTCTAATATGCTGTTAGACTATGCTAATAGAGAAATAAATGAAAAAGACCGAATTGTTTATCAAAATGATGACTGGTTAATCGTTGTACCATTTTGGGCAACATGGCCCTATGAAACATTATTGCTACCAAAATTCAAATGCGCTCATATTAATCATCTGAATAATTTGCAAAGAAGATCACTTGCCAATGCTCTTAAAACATTATTAGTAAAATACGATAAGCTATTTGATACTTCATTCCCATATTCAATGGGCTGGCACGGTTCAATAAATGCTACAGAATCTGATTACTGGCAGCTTCATGCACATTTCTATCCGCCATTATTGCGTTCAGCAACAGTTAAGAAATTTATGGTTGGTTTTGAAATGCTTGGAGAATCGCAAAGAGATATTACTCCAGAGCTAGCAGCACAAGTATTAAGAGAGCTATAATTATGATGGACTGTATCAAAGATAATCTAATCAATCGTTTCGTTAAACTTTATGGTAGAACTCCCCAAGTTTTTTTCTCGCCTGGCAGAGTAAATTTAATTGGAGAACATACTGATTATAATAGTGGTTATGTAATGCCATTTGCAATCAACAAAGGCACTTTTATATCTATAGCAACAAGAAGTGATAATGTTGTAAATGTCTATAGTGAAAATCTTGATGACTCAACTTCTTTTAATATCAATGAAATAAACCAAGAAGTATCAAACACATGGCAAAACTATATAAAAGGCGTTATAGATATAATTAAATTAGATTTCCATAAAGATATCAGAGGTGCGGATATTTATATCTTTAGTGATTTACCTTTTGGAGCTGGTCTTTCATCATCTGCTTCTTTAAATACTGCATTAGCTTATGCTTATAATGAGATCTATAAACTAAACATCTCTAAACTTGAGCTTGCAGAAATTGCTCAAAAAGTCGAGCATGAATATATTGGTACAAAATGTGGAATTATGGATCAGATGGCTTGTTTATTTTCAGAGCAGAATGCTGCAACAATGATTGATTGTAATGATAATCATTGTAACAACATACCTTTTGAACTTGACAATCTATCGGTGCTTATTTGTGATACAAATATCAAACATAATCTAGCAGACTCTGCCTATAACAAACGTCGTCAAGTTTGTGAAGATATAGCTAAATTTAATAATATAAAATCACTGCGTGAGCTAGATATACAAAAATTAGAGCATACTAAAGCTAATTTTAATAACGAAGACTATAAACTCGCATTGCATGTCTACACAGAAAATCAAAGAGTAATAGATGCTACTAATGCAATGATAAGTAAAGATTGGAATGATTTAGGTAATTTAATGTACCAATCTCATAACTCTTTAAAAAATGATTATAAAGTTAGTTGTAATGAACTTGATTACTTAGTCGAGCTATCTCAAAGTTTTACTGGAGTTTATGGAGCTAGAATGACTGGCGGTGGCTTTGGAGGCTCAACTATACACCTTTTACCAACTAAACTTTTGAAGAGTTATACAAAGTACTTAGAAAAAAACTATTTTGAGAAGTTTAATATAAAACCAACTTTTTATATTTCAAAAGCTTGTAAAGGCACACATATAATATGTGATAAAAATAACTGATATTCTATGAATTTCTAGAATGACTATTCTTGGTAAATTATTAGAGTCAAAATTGACTACAATTTATTATAAGATTCAGATATTTTTTTATACTATTATAGCTTTGATCACATCACACTTTTCTTTTGCTTCAGAACCGCTCCATGATGAGGATATACTTGATAAAAAAAGCTATTACAACGTATATAACTTTGATGATATCAATAGTAAAGATTTCGAACCCGCACCATTTGTAGGAGTTAGTGGAGGATGGGGGCAAGCTACGGCTGGATCTCCCAGTGGTATAGTATTTACGACTGTTGGATATAGATTTACAGAATCCTTTGGTGCTGAATTTGGCTATGCTGCTGCCATATCTAAGCAGTATTCTACTACATTAGTCAATAATAACTATATGGGCATCTTAAAATACTATTATAAAATAAATAATTACTTAAATTTAAGTGCTGGTGTAGGAGCTGGCCTTAGTCATAATAATATACTCAATATAGACAATGCGAATAATGCTCCTGAATCATATCTTAATAGTGATAACTCTCAAACCGGATTTGTAATTTTCCCTATTAGCTTAGGAACACCTGTTAAATTTATCGACAACTTAAGTGTTGGTGTGAATTATATTTATGTCAGAAATTTTAACAATACATCTGTAAATATCGTTACAACAGGCTTAATATATTCATTTCTATAAACTTTAGTAGCTTATTAACCAATAGCTTTTATTTTTTAGCTAATATTTTCTCAATCGGCTGATAGTATTTTGAATCTTTAACAAGTATGTAACCAGTTTCACTATTAGAATCTGTAAGATAGGCATGTTCAAATATATTTGATTTTGTAAGTGGCTCATTTTTTGCATTAGCTATACCAAAATAGTAATTATAAATAACTCCTCTAGGATGTTCTTTTGATAATTCAACTTTAGTTTTGGAACCACCTTTATCTTTCAGCTCTTGAGAACTTAAAGAAGTTACGTGAATATAAAGCCCTTGTATATTATTACTATCTGTCAAATAACGTAAATAAGAATCAAGATTATAGCCAAACTCTATTGCTTTTGTCATACTCATAGGATTTTTAGGTTGGTTATAAATATCTATAACAATACTTTTAACTTTAAGTTGGCCTTTATATTTAGCAAACCATTCTTCTGCACTTAATAGCCAATTATTGTCTTGATTAAATATTTCATAAGTACGTTTATTTTTATAAGACAATCTTTCAAGATCACGATAGTTTTCTGATGAGTTATAGCTTATTTTTAAATGAAGACTTATAGTATCTAAGCTATAGTAATTTTTTATAAAGTTACTTTCTATATACTTTTTGATTTTCGACATTAGTATATTCTCACCACAGTTATCACTATTCACGTTGTACTTCCCGTCTATGCTAGGCACAGTAGGGTTAGCATTCACAAGATTATTATCAAGTTGATTAGCCACAAACACAGTACATTCATTTACTTTTTTACTAGATAACCAGCCTGTATCAACATACTCTCCTAAAACTACAGATAATCCTCGATCATAAGTTCTCTCAACTTTATATTGTCTATTATATTTTTTTTCAGCATAGCTTTGGACCATGTCTTTGATTTGACCACCTGTAGTAAGGGCAAAACTATAACAAAACTGTATAGGGATAAATAAAATTGAAACTGTTATTAATATCTTGTTTAATTTCATAGAAATTTAAGCCATTTAAAATAAAAAATTATTTACTTAATATTATAGCTAATTAATAATTTAAATGTTAACTGAAATAAATAGTATATGATGATTAATCAAGATTAATCTAACTAGAATATATTTTTGACTTTTTCTAATAAGTTATTTTTTTCTTGTTCAGTATATGCTTTAGACTGAATATTACCCCAAACTGGAGCTGGCCATACAGGGTCATTTTCAAAACGTCCTACTACATGAATATGCATTTGCTTAACTACATTACCTATAGTAGCTACATTTAGTTTGTCTGTATTATATTCTTTAACTACAAAGCTAGATAGTTTATTAATAATCTTATTAATATTATACTGCTGTGAATCATCAAGTTGATACCACTCTGTTCTATCTGTAAACGGTACAACTATAAACCAAGGCACTATTGAGTTATTCATTAGCAAAACTTTACAGTCTAAGTGTTCATAAATTTCAAATGTATCTGCCTCTAAACGAGAATCTAGTTTAAACATCAAACAGTTTCCTTACTTTTTCTAAATCTTGAAGCGTGTCAACACCAGCAGGAGTTGGTTTAGCTGATTGCTCAACAGCAATTTTATAACCATTATATAACACTCTTAGTTGCTCAAGAGCTTCATATTTTTCGATTGGTGATATTTCAAGTTCCGCATAGTGCTTCAAAAAGCCAACTCTATAAGTATATATACCAATATGTCTAAAAAACTCAGATATACTAACTTGATGATTCTCTGAAAAACCTCTTTCAAAAGGGATTGAGGCTCTGCTGAAATATAAAGCATAATTATTTTTATCAAAAACAACTTTGACATTATTTGGATTATATATGTCTCCAGGTTCAGTAATTCTCTCACACAATGTCGAGACAACTGCTTGTGGCTTTTCGATTAATAATTGCGCTGCTTGCTCGATATTTTCAATTGGAATCAAAGGTTCATCACCCTGTACATTGACAACAATATCTTCATCAGCAAAACCTAGCTTAGTAACTGCCTCAGCTATCCTATCTGTACCAGATTCATGATCGTCTCTTGTTAAGATTACTTTTGCACCAAATTTTTCTGCAACTTCTTTTATTTCTTCTGAGTCTGTAGCTATGATTATGCTCTTAAATTTTGATTTAGCTACCTGTTCATATACTCTTTGAATCATTGGCTTACCAGCGATATCTGCAAGCATCTTGCCAGGTAGACGTGTTGACTTAAGTCTAGCAGGAATTACAACATGAATATTAGCCATATTTTTTTACCTCTTCTAGCGTTAGTTTTTTGGCTTCTTCAACTAACATTACTGGAATATTCTCACGAATTGGATAGGCTAATTTGTCAGCCTTACAAATTAAAAGCTGATTTTCTTTGTCATAATGCAAGCTTGAGTTACAAGCTGGACAAACCAACACATTTAAAACCGAATGATCCACTATTTCACCTCTATTATAAATTCATATTTATCTGCTACTTGTTCTGCTTTGACAAGTATATAATCATTTACTTTACACCATGCTGGAATATCATGCATAGTCCCCGGATCTGTACAAACTACTTTTAGTTGTTCACCTGACTGCATGGCTTTCAAAGCATTTTGTGTTTTGATAACTGGCATTGGACAAAGAAGTCTTTCTAAGTTTAATTGTTGCATTATATATACCACTCTTTTTTAATCTCATCAGCAGGCATCGGCTTGACCACAACTTCCTTACTGGTACCGTCAAGATAGTTAAACACCATTGTTACGCTTTCAGCATTTTTACCCTGAGTAAATCTGCCTAAAATTTGTGCCGTAAAATCTTCATCAGCCTTGTCAAAGTCGCCATCAATAAGAATTAAAGGACCCTGATGGGATGAGCAGTAAACATGTATAAATTGATTTTTATAGCCATTTAAATAATTATTCTCACCTTCTTCGCGACCGACTATAAGTTTATACTCAGGTTTATAACGAATATGCCTGCCTACTTTAAGAAGCATAATATCATCAAATTCATACTCTTTTGAGTTACGCGCCTGCCATAAATCAACTAGTTTATCAGAGTATTGTTTATCAGTAAGAAAACAACATCCTCCAGCAGGAGATGCATAATCTTCTATACCCCACTCACGCGCCATTCTCATTTGATCTTTTCTACCTCTACCAGTTATTCCCATTAGCTTAGATCTATCAACCCAACCTTCTCTTTCAGGTTTTGTTTCTGGCAAGTTTTTAGCACTTAGCGGCCTAAGTAATAAATCATCTACACCCGATTGTTTTTGAACAACTGGCATTGTACTTTTACGCTGTGACATTGGTCTTTGACCTATTACTTCACCTGTAATTATAAAATCGAAGCCATTTTCCTTTGCCCATTCTTTTGCTTTACGCACCATAAAAATCTTACAATCTAGACATGGATTCATATTCGCACCATAGCCATATTTAGGGTTTAGTAAGACATCTTTGTACTCTTCAATCACATCAATAATATGTAACTTAATCCCTAACTGCTCAGCAACCCATAGTGAATTGTTACGTTTTTGTTTTTCTTTATCTTGCTTACGAATTGCATGAGTATGTCCCTCAACACAAAAACCAGTAAAAAAATTTATACCTTCTACATGTATACCCTGCTCTAGCATCATTTTTGTTGCAAGCATCGAATCAAGACCACCAGAGATTAGTGATACTGCTTTAACTTGTTTGTTTTCCATTGTTATTTTGTCTAATTAAATCAAATATTAAATATTTGTAATAATTTTAACATATCGATATTTTATAACTATAGTTTTGTGAGATTTGTATTTCTATTTAAGACTGTTTAGTTTTCTGACTATAAGACTGGGCCGCATAATACCCAGTTATTGATCCTAGCATTGATCCAGCAATTAAATCACTAGCAAAGTGAAAGTATTGTAACAATTGTGTAACCACGACTAAAAATGCCAACAATGCCCAAAGCCATCTATATTTTGGAAATAATATCCACATACTTACACTAAATGAAAATATAAATGTAGCATGACCAGATGGAAAAGAGTTGTTAATATTATCGAATGAAAACCAATTGAACCCATATAAATCATTTCTAATCAAAGAAGGATTATTTTTAAAAGTTTCCGTCCAATATCTACCAAAAATACCCTTTAAAATATCTTTGATAAATTGCCCAATTATAATTGCATTAGCTACTAGCAAGAATTTTGTATCAATATCTACTACTTTTTTGAGCATAAGCTTAATGAAATAGTATACATAAAATACAAATACCAAAACTTTTATAAATGAAATAATATCATCTGAGAAAAACTTCATAATCGTGTATTGTCGAGAATTATGCGCATATAGAAACCAAACAATTTGTCTATCGACAAAGTAGTAACAAAAGAGTATTGAAAATATTCCTAAAATAATTAGTAGCAAACCTTTTTTATTCATTTTCTTAATTTGATAGTTTTTAAAATGCGAATATTCTACGCCATTATGTTGCTGATGTTTAGTATTTTTTTAATGAAAGCACTCCCATATTTCCTGAGCCAATTTTTTACTAATTCCTTTAACCTTTGCTATTTCATCAACAGATGCTCTAGATAGTTCTTGCCAGCCTCCAAAATACATTATCAAAGCTTTACGGCGCTTTGGTCCAACGCCTTCTATTTCTTCAATAATTGATGATTGTCTATTTGCACTTACTTTTTTACGCTGACCTTTAATCGCATGATCATGAGCAGAGTCCCTAACTTGTCGTAATAATAAAAACCCTGGATTGTGTTCATCTAGTGTATATTCGGTATCATCAAAACCTTTATAGATTTTTTCTTTACCACTTATACGCTCAACACCTTTACCTAAACTTACAAGTTGGACTTTATCTTGAATTCCAAACTCTCTAAAAACGGCTTCTGCTTGATGAATCTGCCCTTTACCACCATCTATTATCATAATATCAGGAAGATTATCAGCTTCTAACCCTGAACTAACTCGACGCGATACTGCCTGATGAATTGCTGCATAATCATCTCCGGCTTTAATATCCTTGATATTGTATCTGCGATGAGATTTGCGGTCCTCACCTTCATCTGTATATACAACACATGATGCTATGGTTGCCTCACCTTGAAAGTGCGAAATATCAAAACACTCAATACGCTTAATATTTTTTTCTAACTCAAGAAATTCTTTGAGTGATTCTAAGCGTTTTTGATACTGAGATTTTGAACTTGTGTAGATGTTTAACTTTTGTCGTGCATTTACCTCAGCTAATTTCAACCATTTGAGATTGTCAGCAGCTGGTGCAACTATCCAATTTATGGCTTGACCGATTTTTTGAGAGATACTATTCATAAGATCAGTAATATCAGCAAACTCAACTTTTGATATGATTATATTTTTTGGCCAAATATTACGAATTTCATCACCTAAATAAAAATGTGATAAGAATGCATGCATTATTGAAGTTTTATCCTGGCCTTTGGCATCGATACTCCAATGTCTATCTGCGACAACATCACCATTTTGAATTTGTAATAATGCTATGCTTGCATAGCTATCTTGCATATAGATACCAATTACATCAAATGTTTTATCTTCTTGAATATCAACTATTTGCTGCTGTTGTAGCTTGCGTAATATCACTAACTGGTCGCGATAAACTTGAGCTTTCTCATACTCCATATCCTCAGAAGCTTGATACATTTTAGCTAAAATTTCTTCTAAAACACTACTAAACTTCCCCGCTAAAAACTTCTTCAAAATAGCTAACTGTTCATCATATTGCTCTTGAGAAACCAAGCCTACACATGGTGCTAGACAGCGTTTAATTTGATATTGCAAACATGGTCTAACCCTAGACTTATAGTATGAGTTTTCACACTGACGGATTGGAAAGATTTTTTGGATGATATTTAGAGTATTCTTAACTGATGATATAGATACATAAGGTCCAAAACATTGACCTTTTTTATATGCTGATTTACCACGATAAAAAGATACTCTAGGAAATTTATCACGAGAAATTACTAGATATGGATAACTTTTATCATCTTTAAATAGAATATTATATTTAGGACGATGTTGCTTAATGAGATTGTTTTCTAACAAATATGCTTCATAGTCACTAGGAGTAATAGTTATCTCAATTCGAGCTACTTGCTCTACCATCATTAGAGTTTTACTATCTTTCGCACCTTTAGAAAAATAACTATTTACCCGATTTTTGAGATTTTTTGCTTTACCGACATAGATTATCTCTCCGTGCTTATCAAGCATACGATAAACACCGGAGTGTGTAGTCAAGTTAGCCAAGAAACTTTTTAAATCAAAATCTTTAGAATTATCAGCAATCATCTAATTTTATTAAACAATAAATCTATGAAAATGATAACATATACCTAGTTTAATCTACTACTTATTAATAAATACAAACTAATGTATGAAATATACCCTTTTATAACTGATAGAATATGGATTATTGAGTATCCAGTTAAGTATTCAAGGATAAAATTTAGCTCCCGAACAACACTAGTAAAGCTAAAGGATGATTCCATACTAATACACTCTCCATGTAAGATTGACAATAGTTTAAAGAATAGGATTTTAAAGATTGGTGACGTTAGCTGTATAATAGCTCCTGGAAACTTCCATCATTTACATGTCAAATCTGCACAAGATGCTTTTCCTAAGGCTAAAACTTATATCTGCCAAGGTGTGGATAAGAAACAGCCTGGCCTAAAATATGATAAGATACTTACAGATGAGCCTATCTCGGAAGAATTACTACAGCAACCCATTCTGGGTAATAAAATTATGAACGAAGTTGCTTTTCTTCATAAAAACACCAAAACTCTAATATTAGTAGATGTTATTGAAAATATAGGTAGTAATACAAACAATATAGGCTGGGGTATAAAGATATGGTGGCTAATTCTTAGAATGTGGAACAAAGCTAAACCTGCTCCAGAATATCAAATCGGTTGGAGTGATAAAGAACTTGCAGCTCACTCTTTACAGAAAATTCTAGATTGGGATTTTGATAAAATCATTCTCGCTCACGGAGATTTAATCACCCAAAATGCTAAACAAATAGCCACCCTTGCATGGCGTAAACCTCTCAACAAATTAAAAAAATGATAATAGATACAAATAAGAAATTAGAAGATGTTGTAAAAGCTCTCAAAAATGCAAAAGAAATAGCTGTTGATACAGAGTTTTACTGGATGCGTACATATTACCCAGAGCTTTGTCTTGTACAAATAGCTACTGAAAATGAAATCTTCTTGATAGACACACTAGAAGATCTTGATTTTAGTAAACTTAAAGATATTTTTGAGGATACTAATATCCAAAAAATAATCCACTCGGCAACAAATGATATCCCAATTATAAAAAGATTTTTTGATTGTGAGGTTAATAATATTTTTGATACTCAGCTTGCAGCTTCATTTTTAGGTACTCAATCGCAGATATCTCTCAAAGCTCTACTCAAAGATATACTTGATATTGAAGTGGAGAAAGAATCACAGTTTTCAGACTGGCGTAAAAGACCGCTTTCTCAAAAGCAGTTTGACTATGCTCTAAAAGATGTTGAGCATCTTATAGAAATCAAATACCATCTTGAATCAAAACTTAATCAAACTGATTATAAGCAATACTTCCATGAAGAACTATTAGAGATACAAAAAACAGAGTTTAACACTGTTGATAATATCCATAATAAAATTGGTAATATCCAAAAATTTAATGAAAAAACTCAAAAAAACGCTATATTGGTAGCTCAATGGCGTGAATCTATCGCTCAACAAAAAAATATTCCTGTTAGATTTATTTTTGATAATAAAATTCTCTATGCAATAGCTCATAAAAATCCTAAGTCTTTAAATTCATTTGATACTGAAGAACTAAAAAAACTTAAGCCTTGGATCAAAAAAAGCATAATAACAGTTATAAACTCTAAACAGAATCTAGAGCATATAAACTTAGAGCAAAAATCTGGAGCTAAAATATCCACCGAGATAAATGACAAAATAACTAATTTTTTTGATCTTGAAACAAGAAACTTCAAATTCGATGCTTCACTAATAGCATCAAGAAAAGATATTCGCTCAGTAACATACAATCTTAGTATCGATCCCAATTACTCGAATAATAAGCTATTAGTTGGTTGGAGATATGAAATAGTTGGTAAAAAATTAAAAGAGTATATACTTGATACCATAAAATAATATATGACATTTTCTCTGCTATCTAATTATGAAAAATATAACTCGAGATTCTAAATTATTCCCTATAGTACTGGCTTTGTTTGCTGCCCTTCCACCACTAGCTGTCAACACTTATGCTCCTGCTATTCCACTGATAGCTAATGACTTTGGTGTTAGCAATAGTACAGTTCTTACAACCTTTGCAACATATTTTATTGGCTTTTCATTCGGTATGCTTTTTTGGGGAGCTATCTCTGATAAATATGGACGCAAAAAGATTATTATCATTGGTAGCGTAATCTATATCATAAGTACTGTCCTATGTTCATATAGTTATAACTTCAAAATGCTTGAAATAATGCGTTTGATACAAGGATTATCTGACTCAGTAGGTGCTGTAATAGCCTTCTCAATAGCTCGTGATTGTTACAAAGGTGCTAAACTTACAAACCTTGTAGCATCAATAATAATAATATTGTTAATAGCTCCAATAGTAGCTCCAATAATTGGTACTATTCTTACAAATTTAACTCATACTTGGCAAAGTACATTTCACTTTTTAACTATATATGGTGTAGTTATGCTTCTATGTGCTTTTCTAATTGAAGAAACTCTAGAGCATAAAGATAGAAAGTCTAGTATTCTAAAATTAATACCAAGCTACTTTCAACATTTAACTAATCCACGCTTTATGCTTGCTACAGTAGCAAGTGGTACTATTTTTGCAGCTCTTTTTATCTATATTTCATCATCAGCTTTAATTTACCTAGGTAGCTATGCAACAGGATCTTTATGGTACTGTATATATTATGGTTTATGCTGTGTTGCTGCTATATTTGCAAATTACTTGATAAAAAGACACTCAAGCAAAGTTCAACAACTTAAATTTTTATACTATAGTGTCGCACTTATAACTATAAGCTGTATTATTTCAATTATCTTTAATAGCCTAAATCTTGATAATGCCTTTTTTTATACATTAATAATGTTTGTTTTATGTGGAAATGTAGCCTTTAGCTCAACTCTTATTTATTCATTTGCAATTGATCAAATTGACCATAGTTTTGGCACAGCTAACTCGATTGTTAACTTTATCAAAAATATGATTGCTGCAAGCGGAAGTTATTTTATAAGTTTCTATCATGATAGAGATTTAGTGATAGCATCTCCAATTTTTCAATTTATCTTTGCATTAGCAACAGTTATGCTACTTTTTGGAATTTATAAACTAAATAAAAAGTATTCATAAATTCGTTATTATAATTAATAAATCAGAATAAAAATTCTTTTAATAAATGATTTTTTCTTATAACTTATACTAATCAATTATCCCAGGAACTCATTATGATTTTAGCCATATTTGATTTTGATGGAACGATTTGTGATACAAAAGATAGTATCTTAAATATTACAGACTTGACATACAAGTCACTAAATAAAAATATATCCAAGGATCTTATTAAGGATACTTTAAAACTAGGATGCTCACTGGAAAAGACTTTTTCAAAAATAAATACAAGTCTTAACTTAGATTTCGACATAGATTTCTTAGTTAAGATCTATAGAAACTTATATAATAATAATGGATATAAATATATAAACGTTTATGAAGGTATTACTGCACTTCTAGATTTTCTCAAAAAGAAAGACGTTACTATTTTAGTTCTAAGTAATAAAGGAAGTGAATCAATAGAAAAGATTCTTAAGTACAATAAGATTGATAGATATATTGATGAAGTTATTGGAGCTGATTCTTGTAAGTATAATAAACCTAACCCAAAGCTGATTTCAGAAGTTATTAGTGCTAAATATCCTAACATTGAAAAAGAAAAAACATATATTATTGGTGACACTTTAACAGATATCAAATTTGCCAAGAATTGTAGTTTAAAATCTTGTTTTGTAAGTTATGGATATGGAGATACTAACGAGTGCATTCAATTACAGCCTGATATAGTCATCCACAACCCTAAAGAATTATTTAAAATAAAAGGTCTATTTTAGCAATTTGACCATCTAATATTTGTAAATATACCTTTTATCTTCTTGAGGTAAAATTATACACTAAACCTCTACAGAATGAGTCTTTTCTAACAGATATTCTTTCTTAACTACTTGTAGAGTTTTCTCATTAGTTGACTCAAGCACTACTTCTGGAGCTACTCCATTTTGATATGCCTCTAACCATCTCAACGCACATAGACACCATTTATCTCCAGGTTTGAGTCCTGGAAAATCAAATAAAAGATTAGGTGTAGACAAGTCATTGCCTCTTGATGCTGTATACTCTAGAAACTCTTTGGTCATAATAGCACAAACAACATGTAAGCCATGATCATGATTATCAGTGCGACAAAAGCCATCTCTATAAAACCCAGTCTTAGGCTCTAAACAACATGGCTTCAATACACCACCTAAAACATTTTTTTGTTCTGACATATTTTTTAAAAAAAGATTGTTTTATTAAATATAATAAAGCAGAAAAATAATGAAATAAATATTTTAAGATTAAAGTTTTGAAATATCAGCTACACCAACAAACATTTTATGAATAGTTGCAAGTAATGCAATTCGATTATCTCTGACACTGGCATCATCATCCATAACCATTACATTTTCAAAGAACTCGCTAATGACTTTATCAAGACAAGTTAGAAGCTCTAAAGCATAGCCATAGTCTCTATTGTCTAAATACTTATCAAGATCAGCACTTATTTCTTCGATACTATAAGCAAGTGCTAGCTCATACTCATTACCTATCGATTTAGCTAACTCAATGTTATAAAAGTCCTTATTCTCATCGGAAGCGTTCTTATTAAGAATATTAGCAACACGCTTATTTGATGCTATAAGGCTCTGTGCTTTATCTGAAGATAGAAAGCTAGTTACAGCCATTATTCTAGCTGCAAAATCCTTGATTGAATCATATTTAGTATTAATCACTGACTCAAAGATATTTACAGCGACACCTTCATCTTTATATAGATTTTTTAGTCTATCTAGACAGAATGATATAACTTCTGCTTTTATATCAGAACTAAACTCTAAGTTATTTACTTCTTTATAGCTATCTAATGCAATTTCGATAACCTTTTCTAAAGCTATATCAATATTTGTATCTCTTAGAATACGTAGAATACCAATTGCAGATCTTCTTAGAGCAAATGGATCTTTGTTTCCTGTTGGTTTTTGACCAACTCCAAATATCCCAACTAGAGTATCTAACTTTTCCGCCAATGCAACACAAGCTGCGACATCAGTTTTTGGTAATTCTGCACCAGAGTATTTTGGCCAATACTGTTGTTCTATAGCATCAGCGACGATATCTGTTTCACCATGCGCTTTTGCATAGTACTTACCTATGATCCCTTGTAGATCAGTAAACTCAAATACCATATCAGATATCAAATCAGCCTTAGCTAATAAACCAGCTCTGTAAGCTTGTTGGCTATCTACATTATTCAAATCTGCTAATTTCTGTGCTGTATTAGCAATTCTTTGAGCTTTTTGATACATATTTCCAAGTTTATTTTGGAATGTAACATTTTCTAATCTAGGTAATAGCTGTTCTAAAGATTTCTTCAGATCTGTATCATAGAAAAATGCCGCATCAGCTAATCTTGCATTCATAACTTTTTGATTACCAGATGTTACAAGCTCAGGCTTCTTACTCTCAATATTTGAGATTGTAATAAAGTTTGCAACAAGATTATTATCGCAATCTAATAATGCAAAACACTTTTGATGCTCCTCCATTGAGGATATCAACGCCTCTTGCGGTACTCTCAAGAAATCATTATTAAAACTACATAGCATAGCATTTGGATACTCTACAATAGCACAAACCTCTTCAACAAGATCATCATCCAAAACTACTTTATAGTTATTTTCTTTAGCTATCTTTTGGGCTTGTTCAATTAACATCTGCTTGCGTTGCTCCCAATCGACAAGAACTTTAGCTTCAGCTAATATTCCCTCATATTCAGAAATCTCATTGATATATATTGCATCAGGATGATGAAACCTATGCCCATAAGTAACATTAGAAGCCTTATGTCCTAGAATCTCAATATCAACAGCTTCTCTACCGTATAATGCCAAGACCCAATGCACAGGTCTCACAAATTCAACTACCGAATCACCCCAACGCATCATTTTTGGAATTGGTAGCTGTTTAAGCGCTTTTGCAATGATTTCTTGCAATAAGGAAATAGTTGGCTGACCAGACTGTGTAGTTTTATAATAAAGTTTGTCACCCTTTGGTGTTTCGATTCTACCTAACTGATCAAGCTCTACACCACAAGAATTTGCAAATCCCAAAGCTACTTTTGTTGGTTCACCATCTTTATACGCAATATTTACTAAAGGCCCTTGTTTTTCAATAACTATATCATCTTGAAACTCTGCTAAATTTTTAATTACAAAAGATAACCTTCTTGGTGACGCAAACCACTTAGTTTTACCAAAACTAACTTTTGCCTCTTGTAATTGGTTACTTACACTGTTTAACAGTGACTGTGCTAAATTTCGCAATGCTTTTGGAGGTAATTCTTCTGTACCTAATTCGAATAAAAAATCTTTTGTAACTTTGCTCATTTACAAACCCTATAGATAAATGTTTACTTTATTAATACTCTCTAGATGCTGGAAAGTATAATTATTATGAATATTGGGCTATATTATAACTTAATAACCCAAAGAATTTAACTAAACATCTATGTTTATTGATACGCATTGTCACTTAGATTTTACTATTTTTGATAAAACACGAACTACACTATTACAAAACTGTGATGAATTAGGTATTACTCACTTTATAAACCCTGCTACTCAAAGAAATAATTGGGACAATCTAATTCAACTTAATCAGCAATATAATAATATCTCTATTTGTTTTGGCTTACATCCAGTATTTATGAATAATCACAGCCTCTCTGACTTAAATGCTTTAGAAGAATATAGTAATAAACACTCAACTAAAATAGTTGGAGAAATTGGTCTAGATAAAAGATTTGAAAATTTTGATAAACAAATAGAATTTTTTTCAGCGCAAATAGCTATTGCTAAAAATCTCAATAAACAAATAATCATTCATGCTGTAAAATCTCATAGTGAGGTACTACAAATCATTAAAGATTTAAAATTTACTAATGGTGGTATTATTCATGCTTTTAACGCAAATGATATTATCGCACAACAATATATAGATAGTGGTTTTAAACTAGGTATTGGAGGAATTATCTCTCATCCACAATCAAAACTTAAACAAACTCTACAAAAAGTTAATCCTAAAAATATTGTTTTAGAAACAGACTCACCTGACATGAGACTTTATGATAATCCAAAAAATATTAATACTCCAAAAAATATACCCATAATTTTTGAAATGCTTAAGGATATTTATCAATTAAATCCTGATATACTAAAACAACAAATTTATAATAACAGCTTAGAATTTATCTAAAAAATGTATATAGCCAACTTACGCTTACAAAACTTTAGAAATATTCCTTTTAAGAGTTTTGATTTTAAAAATAGTATAAACTTTATAGTTGGCAAAAATGGTTCTGGTAAAACATCTATACTTGAATCGATATATTTTCTCTCACATAGTAGATCATTTCGCAGCTCACAGCTTAATCGCATAATTAACCATGATAGCGATGAGTTTATAGTCTATACAAAAGCTTATAACCCTGATGAAGTAATCATCTCACTATCACGTAAAAAAAATAGTAATAATATTTCAAAATTAAATAGCGAAATTCAAAAAAACCACACTGAGATAACTCGAGCTTTGCCTATCCAATTAATGAATCCTGAAAGCTTCAACATTATAAATTCAGGTGCTCAACAAAGATGTAAAGTACTCGACTGGGGAGCTTTTTATCTTGATAAAACATTTTTAAAAATATGGCAACAAACCAAATTTTTAGTAAAGCAAAGAAACTCAGCTCTCAAACAAAACTATCCTAAAGCTTATATTAACGGAATAGATAAAAAATTATGTGAATTTGCAGATATATTGGATAAAAAGAGACATACTTATTTCTCAAAATTAAAACCAAAGATCTATGAAATTCTATCGCAGTTTAACCCAAATTTAAAACTGGACATAGATTACTTCCGCGGCTGGAATTCACACAAAAGTCTAACACAGGTTTTAGAGGAGTCATTTGAATCTGATAATAGATACAATGTAACTAATCATGGACCTCATAAGGCAGATATAGTCCTAACTACAAATCATAAGCCAATACAAGATATCTTCTCCCGTGGTCAACAAAAACTACTGATTTGTGCAATCAAACTAGCACAAGGAGAAATTCATAACCTAGAAAATGAAAATAAATGTATTTATCTAATAGATGATATAACATCCGAACTTGATAATATTCACACACAGACACTATTTAACTATCTAAAAAAGCTAAAATCGCAGGTTTTCATTACCACAACCGAAAAAAACAACATCAATGACTTTCTTGACTTAGATAGTCATATTATCGAAATATAGGATATAAAATAATGCTTAGAATAATACTCTCACTGTTTCTACCAATACTAGTTTTTGCCAATAATCCAATATGTGATGGTAATACTTATGAAATTAACCAATGCCTCAAGACTCAAATGCAAACGTATAACAAAAAACTAGATTCTCTTAAAGGATCTAACATCAAAAATTTTAAAAGATACCGTGATAATATATGCTCAAACATTAGCTCTGCATATAATGGAGGAACTTATGAATCTATTAAATATGGAAACTGTATAATTTCTCTTGATAGGTGGTTTTTAGAAGAGATAAAAGTGTAAAGTTTTCCTAAAACTTTATGGAGCAGTACATAACTTATTCCAAAAACCAGCAGTGTCTTCATCTTTAGCATAACTATCACACATTGTAGAACCTTGACCTACGCCTGAAATAAAGTCGCCTTTTTCACTGACAAAACTTTCAAGGATAGACACAACTTCAGGGTTAGTTTGATTCCCTAATCTCTCCGACCCATTTCTTTGAACATATACATAATCACTATCAGGCTCATTTATTATATCATACTCATTACCATCACTAAGTGTAGTCTTTAAGGTCACTCTCCCACCATCTCCTCTGAAAGCTAATAAAAGATTGCCATTATCTCCAGTTAAACATCCTTTATCACCATTCGGAAGAATCGAACCTGTCGCTGCTCTTGGACTTGAGCATAAAATACCCCAAACACCCCCTGTCGTTGTAGTTTCTGTCATAGGTGGATTAGATGGGGCTGAGTCACTTGAAGATGGCGTATCCTCATTATTATTTGAGGATATATCTCCATCATTAGCTACACCAGGAACCATACCATTAGACAAATTTCCTGCAGATTTACTTACTTTAAGAGTTATCGCATTTGAGCAATATACACTGATAAAAACACCTCCTAATAAGACCAATATTCTCTTAAATTTCATGACTAACCTCCTAAGTTAATATCCTACTCAGATAATACTAAATCATACTGATAATACGGATCTGTAATATCAGGTATTAAAGTTGGTTCAACATAGACTTTAATATTTGCATTCTGAGCATCTACTCTTTCTTTACACACTTGTACAACATTATCTTTATTCACTTCAACACACCCCCAAAGTTCAGAGTCCTCATCGGGAAATTTTCCAGCCTCATATGTATAATGAGTAATCTCATTAATATAGCTTCGTGCCGCGATATCTGCACCAGAAAGTTTTGCTCTAACTTGATAGTTTGAGTACATTGGTATTGCTACTGCAGCTATAATAGCAATTATCGCAATAACAATTATTAACTCTATTAAAGAAAAACCTCTATTATTCATACAACTAATATAGATAAGTAAAAACCTCACTGAGAATAACTCCTATTATAAAGCAAATACATAGAAAAAAATAATAGCACCTATTAAAAATTGATTAGTAAAACTATATTTTCATGAATAATCACTGTTTAAAAATCTTTATCTATTCGTTAATTTAATCCAATAATATATAATTAACTTTATTATTAACTGATCTATGAATTTTCAGTTGTGCTAAAAAAAACCATAGGCTTTATAAGCCTAGCTTTCATGCTCGTTGGTTGTAAAGATACCTACAAAAACAATCAATGGAGTAAATTCCATAGAGATTCAGCTACTAGCTCTGATCTACACTCAAGGCTTGTTGAAGTTCATAATCGTGAAAGTATCGGATTTAAATATTCACCCTACGGTGCAGATTTTAAGAATAAATTATAACCTAAGCTCTTTTACTAACTGCAACATTTGTCATATATACACCCAAGAACACTACTCCTCCAAAAAGTAGTGATAAGATCGAAATTGTTTCTCCGTATAAAACAAAACCAATCAAAATAACTAAAAATGGCATAGTATTTTGAAAAACTGCTGTTTTATAAACTCCTATTTCTTCAAGAGCTCTTAAGTACCATAAATAGGCTAATACCGTTGCAAATGCAGCTATGTATAACATACTTCCCCAGAACTTAATATCTGTATTAGCAAGTTCTGAAAAATCAGATTTAAATAAACTTACAACAGCAAACATTATCATACCAACTATAGCTCCATAAGTATTGATTGTAATCATATCAACACCTTCTCTTACACAACATTTACCGAATATTGCATAAGCTGAGAAACAAACAACTGCTAATATACTTAATACTTCTCCAAGATTCATATTTACGCTAGTTGAACATTGTGAGGCACCACTAGAAAACATAACAACACCAATTGTACCTAACAAAGCAACTAAGATACCTATTTTTGCTTGTTGATTAACTCTCATATTGAACATATAGCTTGACAGTATAGTTATTAAACATGGACTAAAAGCATATATAATTGCAACAATATTTCCTGATATAAGTTTCTCAGCCCATAAGAATGTTATGTTATACAAGAACACTCCAAAGAACCCCACAGCTATAACATAAAGCCATTGTCTAAGATTTAAGCGTGGAAATAATGTTTTGGTGAAAATATAATGCACTACAAGAAAAATCAAAGACGCCATAATGTAACGAATAAGACCAACCATATATATATCGACATACTCTAATGGAATGGGTGCTATATGATATAAGCTAGCCCAGAAAACTAAGGCTAAGAATATTTTGATATACCCTTGAAATAAAGAAGAGCTCATGAGTTTTAGGTTATCTATTTTTTATCAGATACTCTACTATACTCGGATCTAAAAGTGTAGATGTGTCACCTAAATTATCAAAATCATTTGCAGCTATTTTTCTCAAAATTCTTCTCATAATTTTACCAGAACGAGTTTTTGGTAAATCTGGAGTAAACTGAATCACATCTGGACTTGCTACTGGACCAATCTCTTGTCTAATATAAGATACCAATGTTTTTCTGATGCTATCAAGATATTCATCTCCAGCACCCTTACCATCATGACCATCTTTTAGTATGCAATAGACATAAATTGCTTCACCTTTGATATCATGAGGCATACCAACTACAGCAGATTCTGCAACACTAGAGTGAGTATTCAATACAGCTTCTATTTCAGCAGTTGCCATTCTATGGCCTGATACGTTAATAACATCATCCATACGACCTTCTATCCAGATATAGCCATCCTCATCCCTTCTAGCAGCATCTCCTGAGAAATAAAAACCTTTGAAACTACTAAAGTATGTTTGAATATATCTATCATGATCACCATAAATAGTTCTAGCCATACCAGGAGTCGCAGCTCTAATACACAAAGCTCCTTTGCCAACTCCTTCGATCTCTTTACCATCTGTATCTAATAAAGCCACATCAACACCAAAGAAAGGCTTAGATGCAGATCCTGGCTTCAACTTGTGTGCTCCCGGTAATGGTAGGATCATGTGTCCACCAGTCTCAGTTTGCCACCAAGTATCAACAAGAGGTGCTTGATTATTAGCACCCTTTTCTACAAACCAGTTCCATGCTTCTGGATTAATAGGCTCTCCTACAGATCCTAATACCCTCAATGAAGTTCTATCTGAATCTCTAAGATACTGATCTCCAGCTTTGATTAATAATCTAATCAAAGTTGGTGCTGTATATAGCGATTTCACATTATGTCTATCAACTTCTTTCCACATTCTAGAAGCATCTGGGTATGTTGGAACGCCTTCAAAGATTAAGGAAGTACAACCATTAGCAAGCGGACCATAAACAGCATAACTATGCCCAGTAATCCAACCAATATCAGCTGTACACCAGTAGACATCATCTTCCTTCAAATCAAAAGCCAACTTATGAGTCATGCTTGCATAGACAAGATACCCTCCTGAAGTATGGACAAGACCTTTCGGAGTACCTGTTGATCCTGAAGTATACAGCATAAACAAAGGCATCTCTGCATCAAAGAATTCTATTTTATGTTCATCAGAAACTTTAGCACACTCTTTATCATAACAAAGATCTATATCGTTCCAAACCATATCCTTTGTCTTAGTCCTACTCACAACTAGGACATTTCTAACAAAGTCTAAACCAGAGATTGCTCTATCTACACTTTTTTTAAGAGGTATTCTCTTACCTGATCTAATACTTTCATCTGCTGTAATTATAAACTTACTATCTGCATTTATGACTCTCTGCTTAAGTGCTTCTGCTGAGAAACCTCCAAATACAACTGAATGCATAGCTCCTATACGTGCACAAGCTAACATCGCATATATTGCCTCTGGTATCATTGGCATATAGATGGTTACAACATCACCTTTTTTGACACCATTAGCTTCAAGTATATTAGCCATTTCACATACTCTATGATACAAGTCTCTATATGTAATATTTTTAGTATGATATGGATCATCAGCTTGCCAAACAAATGCAATCTTATTTGCTTTGTCTACTAAGTGCCTGTCAACACAATTATAACAAACATTTAGCTCACCACCTTTGAACCACTGAATATCAACTGGATCAAAACTACTTGCATAAGCTTTATCAAATGGTTTATGCCAGCTAATATGATGGGCTTGCTTTGACCAAAATGCTTCTGGATTTTCTATTGATTCTTTATACATAACTTCATATTGCTCAGCATTGACATTAGCCTGGGCTATGAAGTCTTCTGAAACTTGAAAACTTGAGTACGGCATATTATTAACTTTAAAAACACGATTAAAATTTATATTAGCATATTTAGCTGAATTTTTGACTATATTTGCACTATCAATATTTAATAAGAATTATTAAATATTGATAAAGATTTATCTATTTTGAAGATACTCTTTAAATTTATCACCCAATTCTTTATGCTGAAGAGCTATTTCATAATTAGCAATCAAAAAGCCTAATTTACTACCACAATCATAACGAGTGCCTTTAAACTCATAAGATAGAATTTTTTCTTCTTGATCAAGAAGTTTAGCTATTGCATCTGTTAGTTGAATTTCACCACCTGCACCTTCTGAAGTTGATTCTAAACATCTGAAAATTTTATTTGGTAGCAAATATCTTCCAACTACAGCATTTGTTGATGGTGCTTTTTCTGGAGCTGGTTTTTCAACTATTGCTTTTATAAGGTTTTCACTATCTTTAGCTACAATACCATAAGAGCTAGTTTCATCTCTTTTAACTTGTTGAGTAGCTATACAACCTCTAATATCAGTACCTTCTACAGCTTTGACCATTTGTTTAAGGGTACCAGTGCCACAATCATGATTATATACTAGATCATCAGGCAGTATTACAGCAAAGTCTTCGATACCCACAAGAGGTTTAGCACATAGCACAGCATGACCTAGCCCTAGAGCTTCGGGCTGACGAACGAAGAAAAAGCTCACATCTTTAGGGATTATATTTTTGACTAAATCTAGTAGCTCATATTTTTGTTTTTTCTCTAATGAATATTCTAGCTCAAAGTTTCTATCAAAATGATCCTCAAGAGACTTTTTATTTGAGCTTGTAACAAAAATTATCTCCTTACAGCCAGCTTCAATGGCTTCTTCAACTGCGTATTGGATCAATGGTTTATCGACAACAGTTAGCATTTCTTTAGGACATGATTTAGTTGCTGGTAAAAATCTAGTTCCCCAACCGGCAACAGGAAAAACCGCTTTTTTGATTTTCATTTAATCTCCTTAGTATTAGCTATCAGCTAAATTACAGTACAAGCTTACATTAATATTATAACCGTTTACAGAGAAGTTGCTCAATATTTTAGATAGTCTTTTTAGATCATTTGATCTTTTGACATATAGATCTACTAAAATTTCATTTTCAAAATAATATATAGACATCTTTTTATCTAAAATATTACTTTCTGGAATATTATTTTCATCAAAAATAGCTTTTATCTCAGATAGTATCTCCAAACGAGAAGGCTCAAAGTTCTCAAGCTTAATTACACCATCTTCATGATTTGTAACATCCACATGCACTGTAATATCCTTGATATTTTCGATATTATGATAAATATTACTCTTAACAATCTCTGCTATATAGTGACCTTCAGAAGCTGTACTAAACTTATCAACTAAAATATGTACATCTAATACAATTTTACCAGCCATTTTTCTAGTTCTTAGGAAATGAAAATCATGTACCCCTTCGGAATTAGTAATTATTTCTTTGATGCTTTTACGTGTCTCAGCATCAACACCTTCATCAATAAGCTCAGCAACAGCAGAGTAACCCCACTTGACACCCATCTTAACGATCATATAGCAGACTGCTAGGGCAGCAACTGCATCCATCCATGGGAAACCTAAAAAAGCACCAAACAAGCCAACTAAAACAACTACTGAAGACCACATATCCGAACGGCTATGCCAAGCATTGGCCCTTAACATATCAGAATCAATTTTATTTGCAGCTCGCATAGTATACTGATAGATAAATTCATTGCCAAATATAGAAAAAACTGCTGCATACACAGTAAATCTATCTGGAGTTTCATATTCACCTAGTATCAATGTAGCTAACGAATGATATACAATCAAAAAACCTATAGATATAAGTAAACCAGAAAGCACTAATGTCGCTAGAGTCTCTAATCTTTCATGTCCATAAGGATGGTTGTGATCTTCGCCTTTATTAGCATACTTAGCAGCAAATAAAACCATAGCATCACTCAAAAGATCTGAAAATGAGTGTATGCCATCAGCAAACAATGCTGGTGAGCGTCCTATAATTCCAATAAATGTTTTTGAAATAGCAAGCAATGCATTAACAAACATCCCCACTAGAGTAACTTTTTTGGTAATTTGATATCTAGTATCTGACATTTTTGAGCCTCTTTTATTAGATTTAGCTAAACAAATTTTAAGCAAGATAATAATATGATGTATCAGAAATGTCTATTTATAAATATAGATTTATGACTAATCTTTAGTCATTACAAGTTTAAATAATAAGATATGCGCAAAGATTGAAAAAATTATTGTCCCTACCCACCAAGCTACAGGATTATCCAAACCATGTACTGTTACATAATAAGCTGCAAATATAGATATGATAAACTGTAGGCTAGCCATAACTAATCCAGGATTCCAGCTTTTACGCTTAACCCCTTCTGCAATGTGTGTTAAGCAATTTATAATACTAAAAATTATAATCAACAATCCAAAACCAAGATTGATAAAGCTCAAAGTTCCAAAAACTGCAAATGCTAACCACACCATAAGTATATTTATCCAAAATATCTTAATGTCTGTAAGTTTTTCTTGACCTTGTGGCAATGCCATAACTGTACGATTCATAAAATCTTTAAAGCCACCTGGTACATAGTGCTCCTCTGTCTGGTGGAACAAATACATAGGAATATTAATTAATCCCCAAAAATGTGGATCATATACAGAAAAATTAGCAAATAGTAATATTGTAAAGAATATACCAGCCCATGGAGCTATTTTTGCCCAATTTTGATTTTTTGCTAAAAAATTTATCATCACTCAACCTTTAAATATAAGCTATATTATCGATAATATATTATCTTTTATAAAAGTTACTATATAAATCTTCAAATATCTTGGTATTTTTGTCAAAAATCGCCTTGCAATGCAGACAAATAATTGTATAATATACTCCATCAGTTCGGAGAAATGGCTGAGTGGTCGAAAGCGGCGGTCTTGAAAACCGTTGACTGTAACAGGTCCGGGGGTTCGAATCCCTCTTTCTCCGCCATATTAAAAGCTCACAGCAATGTGGGCTTTTTTTATGTCTAAAATTTGTAAAGTATTTTTTATCTAATACAAGTAAAACTATTATACTGCCCTACCAAACTACACTTCTAAACTTTTTATTAAGCTTTCTTAAAGTTGATAGTAAAAAAAAGACCAACAGTCTTAGGATTAATAAGAATAAGACCTTCTTGCTTCTTTTTTAGCTCTACTTATAGCTGCTTTTTTAGCCATTTTTCTCTTCTGGGTTGGTTTTACGTAATGCTGTCTTTCTCTAAGCTCTTGTTTAATACCTGCTTTTTCACAAGCTCTTTTGAAGTTTCTTAGACTAATATCAAAAGGTTTTCTGGGATCGACTATTATTCTTGGCATATTATCCTCTCTTAATTTTAGAATATTAAGAACTATTAAAGTTCTTTTAGGGTTAAAAATTATTATTAGCAAAATAGCAATGAAGTATCTAAAGAAGATTTAGAGGCTTTATTTTATTTATACACTATCAATGTTAATACAAAGTATCCACTAAAGATACATATTATGGAGACATATATAAATATAACTAAGATTATGTTCTCATTTAAGAGTATAATAGGCATCTATTTAATAATATATGTTTAGAATGATTGATCCCAAAAACACATTCATTAATTTTGAAAATAATAAAATGTTAGAAGTTATTTTTAGTGATATAACTGCTTTAGTCCAGAAAATATCAGAATCGAAAAAAGTAAGTATAGCTCAAGCAGCAGAGCTTAGTATATTCAATACTGAGATTATGGAACAATTTATTAATTTAATAAACCATATGACGGATAGAGACTTTAGTGATAACAAAGAATCTTCGATGGTAGAAAGTTGTTTAGATTTTCAAGATTTATGCTTATATCTAAAAGACTTGGACAAATACGAAGAAGATTTTGATTTAACTAAAATACCTAGTTTTCATTAAAAAGCTTTCAATTAATACTTTTATACTATATGATTAGTGTCAGTTATTTATATTGTAACTTTAATTTGACTACTACGAAACTAATATAATCAGAAGTTTATTTCCAATAATCTATCCTTTATAAGTAAATCGTTAAAGTTTAAAACTAAGCCCAATGTGATTTAACTTATATAAGACAACAAAACAAAAGGAAATAAAACAATGAGACAAGGTACTATTAAATTTTTTAATACGACTAAAGGATTCGGATTCATAGAGCCTCAAGATGGTGGTAAAGATGTGTTCGTTCATATCAGTGCAGTAGAAAATGCTGGTTTAAGCACTCTACGTGAAGGCGAAAAAATTAGCTTTGAAGTTGAAGAAAACAGAGGCAAAATGGCTGCTGTTAATATCAAATCTATCTAATCTAAACCATCCTTATAACTATAAAGATAGTCTTTCTTAAGAATATTAATTCATATTTTTATTCTTCAATTAACTATGAAAAGATAGCCATTTTTTAGATGGATAGCCTGGAATCTCTTTGGTTAATACAGGCACCATAAATCCTGATGAAATTTCAGACAGTTTTTTCATAATATCTTTAGCATTATCAACATTATAGTGTTTAGTTCCTGAGACAGTATCTAGTGAATGTATATAGTACGGAATCGCTTTAGCATTTATAAGTTTTGTACTCAAAGCATATAGTACATTAGCATCATCATTTATGTCTTTAAGCAATGTACTTTGATTTAGGATAATTATGCCATGGTTGTGTATTTCTTTTAAAACCTCTCTAATACTATCATCTAACTCATTTGGATGATTAACGTGTATCACTAATACAGTATCAAGCCTATGCTCTGAAAGAATTTTCAAAAGTTTAGCAGTCATTCGCTCTGGTAATACTACAGGTATTCTTGAATGAATCCTAAGCCTTTTGATATGAGATATCTGCTGGATATTTTCTACAAAAAATTCTAATATCTCATCGTTATTTAAAAGAGGATCACCTCCACTTAATATGACCTCCTCGATACTACTATCATTTGCTATATATTCAAATGCTTTTAACCAATCCTTTCTACCGGGGATATTTTCTCTATAATCAAACTCTTTACGAAAACAATAGCGACAATGCACAGCGCAGCTTGTTTGTGATATCAGCAGAACTCTACCATGGTATTTATGTAATAGTCCTGGCACTTTATTATAATTTTTTTCATCAAGTGGATCGCTATTATAGGATTGATCTATCACTTCTTCATCGATAGTTGGCAGAACCTGTTTGAGCAATGGATCATTAATATTACCTTTTTGCATTCTATTAGCGAATGATCTAGGCACTATCATTTTAAATTTCTTGGTTATATTTAATGAAACTTTGGCCTCTTCACTATCTATTTCCAAAAACTTTAACAATTCTAAAGGTGAATAGAAAGATTCTTTAAGGGCTTTTTTCCAGTCATTAGTAGACATCTATTTATATTTTAAAATAAGATTTTTTGATCTTCGAATTCTCTCATATAACCATAGATTGTCAATTTGTTTATACTAGAAGATCTAATTGATCAATCTATTCAGAATATTTCACACCTATATCTGCTAAAATTTTAGATTTAACTTTTAAAAGCTCTTTGATATAAAAATCTTTATTTTCCGCATAACGATATTGAGGTACAAGAATAGAAACACCAAGACTACCTAAAAATGTATTTACAGCTACTGCCGTACTGACTATGCCCTCTATTGTTTTACCATAATCATATTCAACGCCATCTTCTCTAATCTTAGCAAGCCTTTCAAACAATTCTTTATTATCTTCAATACCTTCATCTAGGATATCGATAATTTCCTCATCTGAGTACAGTGCTAACAAAGCCCTACCAGAAGCTGTATAGTAAATTGGCTTCTCAAGTACACCTATTCTTGGAATTACCTGCAGTTCCCTATTCGCTATGAACCTATGCATTATTATAAGATCGGTATTGTTTGATTGTGTCAGAACAACTGTTTCACGTATTTTTTCACTAAGCTTCCTTAATGTGTTCTGTGTCAAAGAGACTATATCTGCATAAGATGAAGATGCTAACTTAAAAACACCTGATCCAAGCAAAATCTTACCTGCCCCTTCACTTCGTGTGAATCCTTCAGCCTCAAGAGCAGCAACTATTCTTTGGACTGTAGATCGAGGTAAGTTGACCTTCTTTGCTATATCTCCCAAGCTCATGCCTCCAGGCTCATTACTAATACTTTGTAGCACATTCACAGCTCTGCTGATTACTTGGATTTTTTTTTCATTACTCATAAAAAGTTAATAATTTCTGAGGTTTAAAAGTCTTTTGATTAATAATAGCTTTTTTCATATAAAATTGCCAAAACATTCTTGTACCATTTTGCGATACAGTGTATCATATGTCTGTCTCTAGGAAAATTAGCCTTAATTTACCTCCAGAAATAAAATTAAAAAAATCTCGCACAAAATAAGGAGTCTGATATGCCTGTAATTACTTTTGATGGACTACTAATTTCTCCAATAATATTATTTTTAGCTATTGCAGCAATATTGACTATAACTACAAACCTAGCAATACCAAAAATCATACATGACTATGTAGATCTTAAATTATCTTGGTTTAATCTTGCATTATTTATCTGTTATCTAGGATTAAGCATGCTACTAATAGGAAACTAAAATGCCAAACAAAAGAACCAAAACTACTATTAGTGTTGTTATAATTTGCGTGGCATTGTTTTCTCTATATTCGATCTGGAGATACTATCTATACTCACCATGGACTAGAGATGGTCGAATTAGAGCTAATATCATCACTATTGCGCCAGATGTTTCTGGTTTTGTAACCAAAATATATGTATCTGATAACCAAAGAGTAAAAAAAGGTCAATTAATCTTTACAATAGACAAAGATAGATATGCAGCAACTCTAGATGAAAAAGAAGCAGAGCTAAAACATGCAATAATGCAATGGGAGCTAGCTGATCGTCAATATCAACGTAGAGAACAACTTGGAAAAGATGGCTCAATAAGCTTAGACACTCTCGATGAATATCACATGCAAGTAAAGCTAAAAAAGGCAAATCTTGAAAAAGCAAAAGCAGAGGCTAGACTCGCAAAGATCAATCTAGATAGAACAAGTGTTTATGCACCAGCTGATGGTACTATAAATAATATTGAACTACGACAAGGTAACTATGTTGTAGCAGCAAAACCAGTGATGTCTTTAGTTGAAGCTAATTCTTTCTATGTAACTGGATATTTTGAAGAAACCAAACTACCCAATATAAAAATCAATGATAAGGCTACTATCGAGTTAATGAGTGGTGGAGAACTACTACATGGACATGTAATAAGTATTGGCAAAGCTGTAGCAGACAACAATACAGATGTGAATAGTCAACTACTGCCAAAAGTACAGCAGACCTACGATTGGGTAAGACTATCTAAGCGAATACCTGTTGATATAGCTCTAGATGTGATACCTAAAAGTATCAACTTAATATCAGGTATAAATGCAACGGTAACAATACAATGATACAAAGACTATCAGATGAGCTAGAAGTAATTATAAATAAAGAAAATATTATTTATACAATCAAAGGGTGTATATCTTTGACTATGGCTCTATGGATATCAATGAGTTTGAATTTAGATAAACCGATGTGGGCTATGATTTCTGCACTATTTTTACAAACTCGACCAGAAACAGGTTTTATCATTGAAAAAGCTCTTTTATTAATAGCTGTATCTTTTATTGGAGTGTTTGTTGGCTTTTTGATAGTCACATTTTTTTTGCCTTTTCCTGTATTAGCACTAATGGCTCTATGTAGCTTTATATCTATATCTATATTCTTCTCTGCCAACATGTCTCATCCAAACTTTATCTATGCCTTAGCATTGGCAAATGTTACCTGCATAATAATTGTTTTTTACTCTATAGCTAATCCTATGCTCACTACTGAAGAGACAATTTTTCATACCGGATTTTCTCGTGTAACTGAAATATCTATTGGCTGTATCTGCTCATGCCTTGTGAATTACTACATATTGCCAGTCAAAGTTCAAAAAACATTAAAGAACCACTCTAATAAAGTACTAGAACTTACTATATATTATGTTCAAGAAATGTTTCTAACACAAGACTTCACTAATAACATAAAATATAATTCAAAAGTTGAAGCAATTCTTAATAATCTTATAACTCTTGATAATGATTTGAGTGCAGCAAAATATGAGAGCTTGGATAAAGGTAATTATCTTATATTTTCAAATACTGTAGTTGAACTAATAGAAGCAGTACACTCATTAAGAAAATATTTAGCTAAAACAGAAAATAATTCTACCCTACAAAATCACTTAAAAACAATCGCAAACAATCTAAATAATATTGATAGTAGCACAAGTGATAGTCTAAACATCATATCTGACGATCATAAACTGAATAAGGTAATCTCAAAAATAGCTAACCTACTAGCTAGTTACAAAAGTTTAGAAGCCAAAAGTGATCAAAACAAGATAGTTTATAGTTTTATAACATATACCAACCCTATAGTTACACTAATTGCTATCGCTAGAACCATAAGCTTGCTGCTTATCATGTACTTCGTATGGGTAAGTACAGACGGCAACTCTAGTCTTCTTATGATGATTATTCTACCTTGTGTCTTGTCTCAACTTTTTATATCCGTACCTAATCCCACAGAAACAGTTAAAAAAAATATCATAGGCATAATTATATCAATACCAATAAGTATTCTTATAACACTAAATTTACTATCTCAAGCAGTGGGCTATTTTGAACTATTAATACTAATATTATTAACTGTACTACTCATTCCCATAGCAGCTCTTAACGTTCCTAAACTGCAGATGTATAGTCTTGGGTTCTATTTAGGTTTTGTATTTATGGTCCAACCAAGTAATCATATGAGTTTTGAAATCACTTCATCATTTACCATAGCTATGAGCTCAATTGTTGGATGCTTAGGTCTCTGGTTAGCATTTAAGCTATTTCCACTTACTCCTCACACTCTAAGTAGGAAGGTTGCTATCAGATCTATAATCAATGATGTTCACAAATTTCAAAGAAAACAAATATCTAAGGAATGCTATCAAGCTACTTTAATCAAAAAGATTCTCAGTGTTTATAGAAATAGAAAAGAAGACTCATCATCCGAAAAAGATATTGAATTTGCTTTGCAGAGCCTAGCTAAAGCCAACTAATTTATTTGCTTGTTATAGTGACCTTTTTCAAAATCAACATTATAAACGATATCTCTATAGCCATGAGGATTTTCTATCTTTAATTTATGTACATCATTATATACTTGCTCTATAAGCCTTATTCTTTTTTCTCTGTTATGAGTTTTTTCACCGACAACATCAAGAATACTTAAATTATATTCCCATTGTTCATCTCCAAGCATATGATAATTTTTCAATAAGCGACTATCAAACTTAAAGCTATGCTTGTGAGTATTTATCATTTTTTCAACAATACTAGACAAGATATCTTGATTAGACTGCCACAACTTTGCCAAAAATATAGCTTGGCATTCTGATAAAACAAATGGTACCGTTTTCCATGGTATGCCAACAAAAGCAAGATTAAGATAATCTTTATGTAGTATCTGATTACATAATGGACTCACGACATTATCTTTTGTTGAAATAATATCTTGAGATAGAAAAGGAAAACCATATTTATAACCAGTACAAAAAATAATTTCATCTATCTCAATAGTATTACCATTAATAGTTGTAGCTATACATTTATCATTGCATTTATAATATTTGTTAATAGAAGATATAAACTTAATATTTAGATTATTTTTTAGATTATATAGTTCTTGGTTATTTTCTAATTCTCTAACAGAAACATAAACATCTCTACCACTATTACATAACTCATGAGATATATCCACACCAGATGAAGAATATCCTACACATAGGACTTTCTTAGCATAGTTATCTACACTCCTATAATATTTGCTGTGTGAAGCACTACCTACAATATAATCAAAACCATTAGTATCATTTGGAATTTTAGGCTCATCATAGTGCCCATTAGCAATTATTACAAAGTCAAACTCTTCATTAAATACCGCGCTATTACTTATATAAGATAATTTCCATAATGGCCTTTTCGATAACTTCTGGATAGGTTTCAAACTTATAACTTCAACATTTAGGCAAAGACTATCATCTATTTGCCAAGCTTTAGCATTTGCTTCTAAGTAATACAAAACTTCTTTATGCTCTATAAACGATTTATTAGAGTTATAAGGAATTTTTTCATTTTCAAAAACCATTATTTCTTTGGGGAGATTAGTCTTTAGTGTTTCATATAATGCACCTTCTGACTCATCATAATTCCATACACCACAAATATTGTTCGTTTTTTCAAAGACTTTAACCTGAAAACCACCATCCTTGAGAACTTTTGCATTGATAAGTCCACTTGCACCGGCACCGATAATTGCGACTCTATTCATAATTTACACTGAAATAGTACATTTATACCCACTATACTTACGGATATTTATTACACCTGTATCAAATATTAAATACTGACCTTTTATACCTATGAGCTTAGCTTCTATAATAGGATCCTTATCTAAGTTAAATGATTTAATTTTTGTAGGATACTCAAGCACAGGATAATTTATAGTTTGAATATTACCCTCTACAGCTTCAACACTATTATCACCATATTTGGCTGTAATTTGAGCTATTTGATCACTAGACTTTTCGATCAGTTCATCTCTTAAATCCTCAAATTCAACTTCAGAACTTGGCTCACCTTGAAGCATTTTTCGCCAGTTCGTTTTATCTGAAATATGCTCTTTAATCGCGACCTCAACTAATCCTGAAATTAGTCTAGTCTCTACAGCAAAGATTGGAATAGCTTGACTAGCACCTTGATCTATCCAACGTGAAGGAATATTTTTAAGCTTAGTAATACCTACCTTAATATCTCCTGTATTTGATAGATATACAATATGAGTTTTCATGCAGTTTTCTTCACCCCAATTAGAATCTCTACATGTCCCTGCCGCGAAATGGCACAGTTCAGGCTTAACTATACAGATATCACACTCAGGTAACTTCCTCATACACATAAAGCAATGACCTTGAGAATAGCTCTTTTTTGTTTTGATGCCACATGATACACAATTAATTTCATCTAAAAATTCTATTCTCATATTTTTGCCAATGAAATCATTCATACAGATATCTTCTAACTCATATAGAGCATTATTATCACTATCTAATGTTGTTATCATTTTGTGTAAATTTACTGTTTTATTCATTAATACTTTTTTTAATAACTAAACTGCCTTTTAGGATAACAGACTTTAAAAGCAGTTAAAATCCTTGTTATTATTAGCTATAATCAATTTAATCAAACTAATTGGTTCTGATATGAGTGTAAGACTAGATAAATGGCTATGGGCAGCTAGATTCTACAAAACTAGAGCTATCGCAAAAAAAGCTATCGAAGGTGGCAAAGTACACTTTCAGGGACAAAAAACAAAAGTCAGTAAAGCTGTAAATATTGGCGATGAATACCAAATCCAACAATCACATATTAAAAAAACAATAATTGTCGAAGCTCTCGATGAAGTTAGAAAATCAGCTACTGAAGCTCAAAAACTTTACACAGAAACACAACAAAGTATCGAAAAGAGAGAAAAAGAAGCAACCATCAGAAAGACTGCTAACTTATTAAGCCCAGAAAAACCTACAAAAAAGCAACGTAGACAGATAATTGATTTTAAAAGAAATGATTGATCCACTATTAAACAATATAGATTATTAACGATTAATTACTAAACTTTTCTATCATCTTAAGCACAACGTAAATTATTGCACTGATTACTGCCGATATAAAACATACTTTAATAGCAATTGGAAATAGATTAATAAATATAGTAATAATAGTTACTATTATTAAAACACCTACAAATATTGATAAAAACTTATCCATTTTAAATAACCCCTTATTTTATAATAATTTTTGCAAATTTACGTTTACCAACTTGGAAAACATTTTCTGTACCTTTACCAAAAACAGCCTTATTATCAGCAGCCTTCTCACCATCTATTTTAACAGCTCCTTGCTTAATCATGCGAATAGCTTCTGAAGTACTTGCTACCAATCCTGCTTCTTTAAGCAAGTTTGCTATTGGCAATTCTTGACTTAATTCTACAACATTTATGTCATCAGGTATCTGATTTTTTTGAAATCTTTGGATAAAATCTTGATGCGCACTTTCAGCGTCTTCCTTAGAGTGAAATCTCTCTATTAACTCTTTTGCCAACTCTATTTTAATATCACGTGGATTTGTGCCATTAGCAACATCTTGTTTTAAATTAGCTATAGTATCTAAAGATTTGAAGCTAAGTAATTCGTAATATCTCCACATCAATTCATCTGAAACAGACATCACCTTGCCAAATATATCGTTAGGTGCTTCTTCAATACCTATATAATTTTGGCTAGATTTTGACATTTTTTTGACACCATCTAAACCTTCTAGAAGTGGCATTGTTATGATAATCTGTGGTTCTTGACCTTGTTGTTTTTGTAGCTCTCTGCCCATCAACAAATTAAATTTCTGATCTGTACCACCAAGCTCAATATCCGCATTCATAGCTACAGAATCATAGCCTTGTACTAATGGATACAAAAACTCATGTATTGAGATAGACTGGCCACCTTTGTATCTTTTTGAGAAATCATCTCTTTCAAGCATTCTAGCAACTGTTGATTTAGATGCTAGTTTGATCATATCGCTTGCAGACATTTTATCAAACCAGTCACCATTACGACGAATGACTGTTTTTTCTTTATCTAAGATTTTAAATACTTGTTTAGTATATGTTTCAGCATTTGCAGCAACCTCTTCTGCAGTCAATGGAGGTCTTGTCGCATTTTTACCAGTAGGATCGCCTATCTGAGCTGTGAAATCACCTATCAAAAAGTGAATTTCATGTCCTAAATCTTGCAACTGTTTTAATTTATTAATTACAACGGTATGACCAAGATGGATATCAGGAGCTGTTGGATCACAACCAAACTTAATCACTAATGGCTTGTTTTTTTCGAGTTTTTTAACTAATTCTTCTTCAATTAGGACTTCATCTGCCCCTCTTTTAATTATTTCTAAAGTCTGTTGTATAGTCGACATTATATTTTTGTATATAAAAATTTCTCTCAATAAAGCAAAATTATAGCACAAAACTCTTTTATAGAACCAATAAAACCTTATACTTACTACAAAGTAAAAACATTTAATATCCCATGCATATATATATATCACAAAGTAATGATATTTATTTCAATTTAGCTTTTGAAAACTGGTTATTCTTAGAAAAACTTCATCATGAAAAGATTTTATTTTTATGGCAAAACTCTCCATGTGTTGTTATTGGTAGAGCTCAAAACCCATGGCTTGAATGTAATCTTGAAGCAATGAATAACGATAGTATACCAATGGTACGCCGTCAAAGTGGTGGTGGAACTGTTTATCATGATTATGGTAATCTTAACTACACTATCATTAGTACAAAAAAAGAACATAACATCAAAGCAAACCTAGAACTAGTATGCAATACAGTCAAAAAACTAGGTATAGATGTATATGCAAATGAAAGAAATGATATTGTTGTTGATCATAATGGTCATACCTACAAAGTATCAGGTAGCGCTTTTCGAGAGAAAAAAGATCGTGCTTTCCATCATGGTACACTACTCATCAATGCTAATACAAAAAAACTCTATGACTATCTTCATCAACCAATAGATAAATCTTTAGATACAAAGGGAGTAAAATCTCATCGCTCAAAAGTGATCAATCTATCTGAGATAAAACATGATATACAAACTCAAGATCTCACAAGGTCTTTTATTAAAAGCTTCAGAAGCATTGATTTAAGCTTAATAAATGAAGAAACGCCATTAGAAAATAGAGAGCTAATAGACGAAGAGATAGAAACACTCAAAGAATGGAAATGGCGCTTCGGCAAAACTCTACCGTTTACAAAGACATACACTAAAGGTAGTGAACAAATCAAAATCAAGATTGATGCTGGTATTGTTACAGAGATTAATAATGTTTATAAAAATACAAATCTAGCTGATAAAAATATTCGTTTCGAAAATAGCTATGATTTTGATTTCTTTAAAAAAATTCTTACAGAATAAATTTTATTTAGAGCTTGTTGAGAAAAATGTCGCAACACTAATTGCAAAAATAAAAGGTAAAATAAAAGCATCAACAACTGTTACAATGATGTTTTGAATAGACATTTCTAATGAACTCATCTCTAGACCAAAGTTTTTCAACAGATATATCAATCCAAAAGTTACTAACGGTTTTATTACCATAAGAGCTAATATTGCTATCGATATTCTAAACATATAAAAAAAGTTACTTCTTATTATAGCGAAGTTGTTAGATATAGATTCAAAAACACCCTTTTGTGCCAATAACACAGCAGGCATAACTGTCAAGAATAATAATACTCCCAAAAAAATACCTATATATTGTAAAAACATAGTGAGTACTGTCATCACAATCATGGAAAGTAAAAATGCTCCAAGAAATACAAATACTCTCTTAGAAAAGATTTGTAATGCTATTTTTAATGCATCGGATACTTTTAGCTCATGTTTAACCATTACACCTTGCAATATTATTATCATTGCATAAACAAATACTGTAGCTACTACAATCAACAAAAACATACTCGCTAGTATATTTCCCGATGGTAATTGCGAGATATCAGCTTCGTTACCACTTTGAATATAGTCTGCCATACCATGCTTCATTAAATATACAAAACAAAACTCTGATATAAATGACAGCATAAAAGCTAATACAAAAGTTATTTTAAAGGCTCTTTTGTATATATTTGTTGCTATCGAAATCGTTTCTCTAAAATTTAAATTATTCATCATAAATGCTCTAGTAAAAATAAAACAAGCTAAAATATAACATAAAATTTACTATTTTTGTCTTACAAAAATCAATAACGGCTTTAAAGCTTAAAAAAAATATAATAAATACTTGTAAAATTTTATATCAATACCATTTAGTAATATTACATAGATTATTTTAACAAACCTAACAAAGGATTTGATTATGGAAGCAATGAAAGGAACTACCATCCTATGCGTTAGAAAAGGTGATAAAGTAGTAATTGGTGGCGATGGTCAAGCTACATTAGGACATACAATAGCAAAAGAAAATATCATAAAAGTTAGAAAATTAAATGGTGGTAAAGTTCTAACAGGTTTTGCAGGTTCTACTGCAGATGCATTCACACTATTTGAAAAATTTGAACAAAAACTAGAATTTTATCAAGGTAATCTTGAAAGAGCTGCTGTTGAAATGGTGCGTGAGTGGCGTTTAGATAGAATGCTGAGTAAGTTAGAAGCTATGATTATAGTTGCAGATGAAAAGCTATCTCTTCTAATATCAGGGGCTGGAGATGTTATGGCTGCTGACAAAAATGACATTATATCTATTGGTTCTGGGTCAACTTATGCTCGCTCAGCGGCAACAGCCCTTGTTGAAAATACTGATCTTTCAGCAGAAGATATAGTCAAAAAAAGTCTTACTATAGCTGCAGATACTTGTATTTACACAAACCATAATTTCACTATAGAAAGTTTAGAAAATAAAAAAGGATAGTTATACGATGACACAAGTGATGACTCCAAAAACAATTGTACATGAATTAGAAAGACACATTATTGGTCAAAATGATGCTAAAAAAGCAGTTGCTATTGCTCTACGTAATAGATGGCGTAGAATGCAACTTGATGATGAGATGCGTCAAGAAGTAACTCCTAAAAATATCCTAATGATAGGACCTACTGGTGTAGGTAAAACAGAGATTGCGCGCAGACTAGCAAAATTAGCGGATGCGCCTTTTATCAAAGTTGAAGCTACTAAATTTACAGAGGTTGGTTATGTAGGTAAAGATGTTGAGTCTATAATCCGCGACCTAGTAGAAACAGCAGTCAAAATGAAGCGTGAAGAAGCTAAGCAACAAGTTACAGAAAAAGCTGCTGTATTAGCAGAAGAGAGAATATTAGATGTTCTTATTCCGCCAGCTAGAGCTTCTGAGTCAAAAGTAGGATTTGCGAATGAGCCTGCTGAAGATGCTCACTCTAAAAAAGAAAAAGAAAATAAAACTCGTGAGATTTTTAGAAAAAAAATCCAAAATGGCGAGTTAAATGATAAAGAGATTGAAATCGAAGTATCTGTAGCTCCTAAAAGTATAGGTGTTATGGGACCTCCAGGCATGGAAGATATGACAAATCAGCTTCAGGATCTATTCTCTAGTTTAAGTAGTGATAAGAAAAAAACCAAAAAGATGCGAATCAAAGATGCTATCAAGCTAGTCCAAGATGAAGAAGCTGCTAAGCTGATCAATGAAGAAGATATCAAAGCTAGAGCTCTTGAGTCTGTTGAACAAAATGGTATCGTATTCCTAGATGAAATAGATAAGGTTTGTAAAAAATCTGGAAATTCAGGTGCAGATGTATCTAGAGAAGGTGTGCAACGTGACTTACTACCACTGGTAGAAGGTTCTACTGTCTCGACTAAATACGGTATGATAAAAACTGATCATATCTTATTCATAGCATCAGGAGCCTTCCATGTTGCTAAGCCATCTGATTTAATTCCAGAGCTTCAAGGTAGATTACCAATTAGAGTAGAGCTAAAATCTCTCGAGATAGAAGACTTTGTTAGAATACTAAAAGAACCTGACTGCTCTATCCTTAAGCAGTATGTTGCTCTAATGAAGACTGAAGGTGTTGAATTAAGCTTCGAAGAAGATGCTATTAAAAAGATTGCTGAAATCTCTTTCCAAGTAAATGAGGAAGTCGAAAACATCGGTGCTAGAAGACTTCATACTGTTATGGAGAGACTATTAGAAGAGATTTCTTTTGATGCCCCAGACTTAGAAAATAAATCTATAAATATAACAACAGATTATATAAATGAAAAACTAAGTGGATTAGTCAAAAATAAAAATTTAAGTCAGTACATTCTATAATCCTTTACTAAATTTGCTATTTCAGCTACTTTTTAGAAAAAAACATCTATAAAATCAATTTTACTATCTACTTTAGTTTTAATAAATTAATGGGTGTTACTCTAATTAAAAAAGCCTCTAGGCTACTACTAATAACTCAGCTATTTTCAACTGTAAGCTTTGCTGTTCTTTACTCAACATTAGTCTTATTTATGACACAAGCTTTGGGATTCACCGTCACAAAAGCAAGTGCTGTAATGGGTGTCTTTGTAGCATTTAACTACGGCTTACATATCCTAGGTGGCTATATTGGTGGTCGATTAATTAGCTATAGAACTTTATTTTTAATAGGCATGGTTTTACAAATAATTGCTTGTCTATTTTTATCATTCCCAAGTACCGAGCACTTATATATTGCACTAGCCCTTTTCCTAACAGGCTGTGGACTAAATGTCCCATGTATAAACATGATGTTAACTCAGCAATTTGAAAATGATGACAATTCTCGGGAGACTGCATTTTTTTGGAATTATGCAGGCATGAATGTTGGATTTTTCATTGGATTTACAGTTGCAGGCGTATATCAAGCAGAACATAGTTATAATATACTTTTTCTTATTACAACTATTACAAATATAGTAGCTTTTCTGCTTGTAATAACTAGCTGGAAAACTGTAGCAGACAGAACCACTCCTCTTGTCAGAAAAATAAAAAACTCGGGAACAAATATCCTATATAAAAATAGCATATATACTGTTATTTTGATTTTAGTTACTATAGCTATTTTATTTATAGCCTTACAGTATCCTCTAAATACCAACTATATTGCTTTAGGTATTGGAATTGCATTATTAGCAATGTTCGTACCTATTGCAAAATCACAAGATAATAAAGAGCAAAAAGAAAAGGTATACGCTTATATTATTTTAGCAACTTTTGGATTAGTCTTCTGGTCTGCTTATCAGCTTGCTCCAATGGCTTTGACTGTATTCACAGAAGCCAATGTTGACAAGCACATTTTTGGCTTCACAATCCAAACCCAGTGGTTTCAAAATGTAAATACTGTAGTAATAGCTGTGGGAGGTGTGTTATTACCTAGTCTTCTTATAATTATTCGTCGAAAATTTATATTCTCATTCCCTATGCAGTTTTGTTTTAGCATCGTATTTATAGGAATTGGATTTTTGATGCTAGTGATAGGAATTTTCTCAGCGAACAAACTTGGACAAACAGCTGCTATATGGTTAATTTTAAGTTATGTATTTCAGTCCATAGGAGAGCTTTTAATATCGCCAACAGGATATGCTATGATTGGCAAACTTGCTAATCCTCGACTACAAGGCTTAATGATGGGGTCTTGGATGGTAGTCACCGGTAGTACATCTGGGGTTATAGCAAGCTTACTATCGATATTAGTTTCATCACCAAATATAAATGCAACCCCAATTGAAACAAATCATAATTATTTAACTCTATTCGCTAGTCTAGCTATCATTGCTGGTATAGCAGGTTTTATTATGTATTTACTAATTCCAAAAATCCGAAGGTTAGCTCATATATAGTTGTATATTAACTGTATTTTCATCAATCTATACACTATAATTCTAAATATCAGTTTAATTATTTTAATATCATCAGTCTGTGACTATTAAAGAAAAATATTCCAAATATATTCCACTTTTTATATCTGTAACGATGACTCTAAATGGTTTTATAACTATTTTAGCAGTTGCAATACCTGTTATTAACAAGATTTTTTCTGTCAACTTAGATCCGAACATTCCTTCTGATCTTTATGACTTTGGTATGAAATATAATACTGGTTTGGGAATATTCTTGCCATTAGTTCTCGGTTATTTGATGATAATTATAGCTCGTGGTATTTATAATCGAAAAAGATCTTTTTGGTTTTTAGCTGTTGTTTTCATTAGCTTATCAATAATCGGTGACTATATCCAAGATAAGCATATATCATACGATATTGCATTTTTCACTCATATTTTAGAGATTTTTTTACTGGTTTACTTCAGAAAAACTTTTAATAGAAAAAATTCTAACACAATCACCTTCTACCAGTTTGTACTTTTAATTTCACTTCTTTTAGCGATTGGATATAGTGTAACTGGATTATATTATCTCAAAGATGAATTTGATGGAATTACAAATGTCTCTGATGCAATATATTTTACAATTGTTACATTTAGCACGGTTGGGTATGGCGACATACACCCCTTAACAGAAGAAGCCAAACTTTTTACTGTATCTATAATGATTATGGGTATAGGTTTATTTGCAACAATTATCACTGTAATGGCAGGTAGTGTCATCAGCAAGATTACAGAAAAGTTTAAACAAAAAGATGGAGCAGCTCTAATGAAAGACCATATCGTAATATGTGGCTATACAGAAATTACCAAATGTTTAATAAAAGACTACTTCAAATCTCAAATAGATAATATCATTGTAATCGAGAAAGATTATCATCAAAAGTTCATAAATACTGATGCAGAACAAGAAAAACACTTTATAGATGCAGAATCGTATGACTATGATGCTCTCAAAAAGGCAAATATTAGCAAAGCTAAAAGTATATTTATTCTCAATGAAAAGGATTCGGATAATATATTAACTTTATTATCAATAAAAGAAGTATTAAAAACTTCAGAGCAATCAGTAAATAATCTAAAGATATCTATTAAACTTGATAAAGATGAAAGCATTAATATCGCAAATAATATAGGAGTAGACCAAATAGTCTCTCCAACTAAGAAAATTGCTGAAATGCTAATAAAATATGAATAATTTCACCAAAAATAATTAACATATCTATAGACTATGTTATTATTTCGAGAATATATGTACCAATTTTTCCAAAAAATATATTGTGGAGTAAAACCATGGAATATAATTATGACATTATCATTATAGGTAGTGGTCCTGGTGGCGAAGGTGCTGCCATGAAAGCGACTAGAAATGGTCAAAAAGTAGCAATTATCGAAGATGATGCGATTGGTGGCGGTTGTAATAACTGGGGAACAATTCCGAGTAAAACTCTTAGACAACTATCACGTGAAGTTTGGTATAACAAAAAAAACTTTGATTTCCCTGAAATGCTTGACACTACATTCGAAGTAGTATTAAAACAAAGAGAAATCAAAAAAAATCGTTTTGCCAATAATGAAATTGATGTATTTTATGGTTTTGCAAGCTTTCTAGACAAAAACAAAATCAAAATCTCTCGTAAAAATGGTTCTACAGAAATCATAACAGCTAAGAAATTCATACTTTCTACTGGATCTCGTCCATACCAACCTGAAGATATAGACTTTACTCATCCAAGAATTTTAGATAGTGACAAACTTCTTGAGTTAAAAGATAAAAATATCAAGTCAATTACCATATATGGTGCCGGTGTGATCGGTTGTGAGTATGCTTCTATATTGGGCACTCTTGATATTCAAGTAAATCTTATCAATACTAGAGATAAGCTGATGTCATTCCTTGATGATGAGATTATAGAAACTTTAACAAACCATTTCACTGTTAATCAAAAAATCAACCTAATGCATAACGAAACTTACAAGAGTATCAAAGCTAAAGGTGATAAAGTAATTACTACATTAAACTCTGGCAGAATTATAGAGTCTGACTATGTGCTATTTGCTCTTGGGCGTGCCGGTAATACTAATGGTTTAAATCTTGATAAAATTGGTGTTGAATACAGTCCTCAAAGAGGCTTAGTAAATGTAAATGATAACTATCAAACAACTCAACCTAATATATACGCAGTTGGTGATGTTATAGGTTTCCCTTCACTTGCATCATCTGCTTTTAACCAAGGTAGATTTGCTGCTACTCATATTATTGATGGATCATGCAATGATAAATTAGTTGAAGATATTCCAACAGGTATTTATACAAGACCAGAAATAAGCTGCATAGGCAAAACTGAAGAACAGCTAACAGCAGAAAAAATTCCTTATGAAAGTGGTAGAGCTTACTTCAAAGATCTTGCTCGAGCGCAAATTTCTGGAAGTGAAACTGGTATGTTAAAAATATTATTTCACAAAGAAACACTCGAAATTCTAGGTATTCACTGTTTTGGTCATAGAGTATCTGAAATTATTCATATTGGACAAGCAATAAAATCTATGCCTGGTAAACATAACAGTATTAGGTATTTCTTAAATACAACATTTAACTACCCTACTATGGCTGAAGCCTATCGTATTGCTGGTATTGATGGTGTTAACAAGCTTAAGCCTAAAAATAAGCAATATGCACCTGAACACAAATAGATATGTATTACGATATATATATAATTTTCATATTTATATTTCTCTTTGGAGCAACTATTGGTAGCTTCCTGAATGTTTTGATATATAGAATACCTAATAAAATATTTGCAGATGAAAAAAACATAGCCCGCGAAATACTTGACCTACCTAAACAAGAGTCGGAACAAAACTTTAGTTTAATCGAACCATCTAGATGCCCAAAATGTCATAATAAACTCAAGTATCGACATAATGTACCTATTTTAGGTTGGTTTATACTTAAAGGTAAATGCTATTTTTGTAGGGAGAATATCTCTTTTGAATACCCTTTAGTAGAGTTTATTACAGCTATGGTATTCATAACTATATTTTATGTATTTGGACTTACCATTCAGGCGATAGCTCTTGCTGGTTTAAGCACATTCTTTATTCCGCTATTTTTTATAGATGCAAAATATCAAATTCTCCCAGACTCACTTACTCTTCCATTAGTATGGATCGGTATTGTTCTCAACTATTATGGTGTATTTACCACACTAGATCAGTCAGTCTGGGGAGCAATTATTGGATACTTATCTCTATGGAGTGTGTTTTGGGTATATAAACTTTTCACAGGTAAAGAAGGTTTTGGCTATGGTGATTTTAAGCTACTAGCTGCTATTGGTGCATGGTTCGGCTACCCTATACTACTTTATACAATTTTTGCCAGTTGTATCTTTGGGATATTTATTGCTATTGGCATTAATCTCATCGCAAAGCGTACTAATGTTATACCCTTTGGTCCTGCTATAATTTTAGCGACATTTTTTTATCTTCTAACGAAAGATAATCTCTATATATGGTATAATCACGCTATGCTTATTCAATACTAATTGTTTCAGATGCAAAAAAAATATTTCGCTTCACTTATAGTGTTTGTATTGTTTTTGTTAGTGATTATATACTTTTTTAGTACCACTAATCTTAACAGATCACCTTTTAACAACCAACAAGGGCTATATATTGTTGAACATGCCTTCCCACAATACAAAGTAGTAAAGACTTTTGATACAGGTATACACCTGCAAGCTTATATACTAGAAGATAAAAAAGATCCTACAAAACGAACTGTTACTTTCACTAGTGAAAATGGAGATGTTATTGTTAATGGAGAACTTTTAGCATGGGACAGAAATCAAAATAAACTAACAAGTTTAAATCAAATATATGCTAATTATTTCACATCATCTACTCGAGCTAATAACCTTTACTTAGACATTAAGAAATATGCCACATATATTCAGCAAGGTAGTGACAATGCTCCACATAAGTTTTATGCTATAATCGATCCTAATTGTGGTTATTGCTCAAGTTTATTTGATGCATCTCAACCAGCCATTAAATCTGGTGATCTAGCAGTCCGATGGATTCCTTTAGGGAGTCTACACAATAGTGCAGATGTCGTAAATAGTATATTAAACTCAAAAGACCCATTACAAGCATTAATACAGTATCATGATACGAAAGTATATGATAAAAATTTAACTAAATCTCATGAAAAAGCTGAAAATAATATGAAGCTATCTACTGAGATCAACGGCTTTCCAACCATTATATATAAAACACCAGAAGGTGCTCTTAAGATATCTGGCGGAAATAAACTCCCTCTTACAGAGGCAAAAATTGCTGAAAAAGATAATATCAAAAAAGTTAATGAGTTCTTATTATTAACATCAAATAATTTTTAATTTTAAATATGAAAAAAATAATAATTCTAGTAACTACTCTTATTTTCTCAAGTATTGGTTTTTCTACGACTATAGCAAATATTCAAATATCAAATAGTTTACACAATCTAGAAAAACAGTATGGCGGAAAAATTGGTGTATATACAATTAATAGGAACGATAATAGTAACTTCTCCCATAACCAAAGTTTCTATTTTCCCATTTGTAGCACCTATAAGTTTCTTGTCGTTGGTGCCATCCTCAAGCAGAGCATGACAAATAAGGATTTACTCAATGAAAAAATAAAGATTTTATCAAATCAAGTAGTTGGATACTCCCCTATTACGAAAGAACATATCAATCAGACAATGACAGTTAGCCAACTTAGTAGGGCAGCTATTCAAAGTGATAATACAGCCACCAATCTTTTAATAGAGAAACTCGGCGGTTTGAGTAACCTTAATAAGTTTATACTATCGCTACATGATCATGCAACAAAAGTAGCTGGTCTAGAGCCCATAGCCAATCAAGTTAATCTTACCACCAATCAAAACAAGACCACTCCTAAAATAATGGCTAGAGATATTAATAAGCTTGCTTTTAGTAATAATATTCTTGATAAAAAGCATCGACTATTATTTAAAAAATGGCTTTTAGGAAATGATTCCGATGATAATCGTATAGCAGCTGAAATTCCTGATGAGTGGGACGTTGGTAATAAAACAGGTACTTGTGCCTACGGATCAACAAATGATGTTGCAATTATTTGGCCTGATGATGATAGAGCTATAATTATGGCTATTTTTTATACTCAATCACAAGAAAACGCTAAACCAAATAGTAAAATTATAAGAGAAATTACTAAAATACTTTTGGACAAGTTAGAACAACACAATAAAAGTAAAGATGCCTAAAATAAAAATGATTGTTGGCCTAGGAAATATAGGCAAGGAATATGAAAATACACGCCATAATGTTGGTGAATGGTTTATTGCAAGGATTGCTAAAGATAGTAATGAAAATTTTAGCCTAAACTCTAAACTAAATTGTAATATTGCTAAAGTAAGTATCGATTATAGTAACGTAATATTAGTATTTCCAACTACTTTTATGAACAACAGTGGTTTAGCTGTTAGTAAAGTTGCTAATTTCTATAAAATTGAGCCGCAAGAAATACTAGTAGTACATGATGAGCTAGATATCGACTCTGGAGAAATTCGCTTAAAAAAAGGTGGTGGACACGGCGGTCATAATGGCTTAAGAAGTATTCATCAACATTTAGGAACTAATGACTATCTTCGCCTAAGAATTGGTATTGGACATCCAGGGCATAAATCAAAGGTATCAAATTATGTACTATCGAATCCTTCTATAGCTCAGAGAAATGATATAGACAAGGCTATTGATAATAGCATATGTGTTTTAGATGATATAATAAACTACAAATTAGAACCTGCTATGCAGAAGCTACATACAAAATAAGACTATAAGGAATAAAATAATGGGATTTAAATGTGGTATTGTCGGTTTACCTAACGTTGGTAAATCAACTCTTTTTAATGCTCTTACAGAAGCTGGGATTGATGCAGAAAACTATCCTTTTTGTACAATTGATCCAAATGTAGGTATTGTTTCTGTACCTGATCAAAGACTTAATGAGTTGGCAAAAATTGTCAAACCAGAGAGAATACTTCCTACAACTATGGAGTTTGTTGATATTGCAGGTCTTGTTGCAGGTGCAAGCAAAGGTGAAGGGTTAGGAAATAAGTTTTTAGCAAACATCCGTGAAACAGATGCTATAGCGCATGTAGTCAGATGCTTTGAAGATGATAACATTATCCATGTAAGTGGAAAAGTTGATCCTATAGATGATATTAATACTATTAATATGGAACTTATTTTAGCTGATATCGAGTCTTGTGATAAAGCTATTCAAAGATTTGCTAAAATGAAAAAGTCAGGTGATAAAGAGGCTTTAGCTAAAGCAGATTTTTATACAAAACTAAAAGAACATTTAGAATCAGAAAAACCAGCCAGAACATTTGAACTAACAGATGATGAAGCTAAGTGGCTTAAGCAAACTCCTCTATTGACTAACAAGCCTGTACTATATATTGCTAATGTCAATGACGATGGTTTTGAAAATAATCCATTATTAGATAAAGTTATAGAATATGCTCAAGCTGAGAACTCAAATGTAGTTCCTGTTTGCGCTGCTATGGAGCAAGAGATATCTCAGCTTGAGCCAGATGAAAAACTTGAGTTTTTAGCTGATATGGGACTTACTGAAACTGGTCTTGATAGAGTAATTAAAGCTGGTTACGCTCTTTTAAATCTTCATACATACCTAACTGCAGGTGTTAAAGAGGTCCGAGCTTGGACAATCCCTGTAGGTGCTACAGCGCCTCAAGCCGCTGGCGTAATTCACACTGACTTTGAGAGAGGATTTATCAGGGCTGAAGTTATCTCTTATGATGATTATATTCAGTATAATGGCGAGAAAGGTGCAAAAGAAGCAGGCAAAGCTCGTCTAGAAGGAAAAGAATATATCATGAAAGATGGCGATGTTGTAAACTTTAGATTCAATGTATAACTAATATCAGTATATAATGCCTAAAAAAATAATTAATAACTGCTTAGTTTGGTTATCAGTCGTTAGTATAGTTGGATGCAATACTTCTTTTACCTACCCAAATTATCAACCTAGCGGAACATACTATAATCCAGACTATGATAAAGATGATCTGATTCATGGTTACTTTCAACAAAGTGTTGAACAGATGGAAACTAGTCCATATACATATCAAGGTCAGTACTATGAAGAAACTGGCTTTACTCAGCCAAGTCCTTTTATGCAGAATATAAACTGGAATAGGATGAACGTTTAATAACAAAAATTTATTTTATATTTCTAGAGTGGTAGTTAATTTTATAGAAACTATTTTGTTATCTCTAATATTCGTTATTTCAAGTAAGATATTATTATATTTTATACAACAAGGTCCTTGTGGTAAGTTCTCAATTTCTTCTATTATAAGGCCTGACAAAGTTTTAGCATCTTCACTTTCAAACTCTATCCCTATATGACGATTTATTTCTCTTAGTGTAGCGCTACCACCTATTAAATAACTATTTTCCTCAAGTTTGCGAATATTATTATTCATATCAAATCTATCAGAGAATTCTCCAACAATTTCTTCCATAATATCTTCTATAGTAACAGTACCACAAACATCGCCGTATTCATCAACTACAATAGCAAACCGTTTACTCTTGTATTGAAAATTAACCAACTGAGTCTGTAAAGAGACAGTCTCAGGTATAAAATATGCTTGATGAGCAATTTTACGTAAACTTGCTTTTGTTATTTGTGATCTCTTTGTTGATATCAATAAATTAGTTATTTCTTTAAGCTTTATGACACCAATAACATTATTAACTCCATTTTCACATAAAATAATATTCAACGATTTCATTTTTGCTATTCTAGCCAAAATCTTATCTATAGAATTGCTCAGATCTATATATTCTATTTTATTAAAGTGAGTCATAACCTCTTGGACCAAAACTTTATCAAGCTCTAAGACACCTATAAGCATATTTTTATTTTTAACACCGAGTTTTGCATTTGATTCATTTACAACAGTCTGTATTTCTTCTTTATCCAAAGACTCATTATTTACAGGCTCAATCTTTATACCAAAAAGCTTTAAGGTTACTTTTGAAACCATACTGAGAAAAACTACCGCAGGATATAGCAATACCATTATTATTTTTAGAGGTAATGAAAATGGAAAAGCTAACCTTTGTGGATATACGGCTGCAAAAGACTTTGGAATTATTTCACCAAAAACTAAAACTAAAACTGTAACAACAATTGTTGCTATCAATAAACCAATGTCACCAAAATGATCTTCTGAATATGATGAGATAACTGTTCCAGCGAATATATTCGCAAAAGTATTTCCAATAAGTATCGCAACTAGCAATCTCTCAGGATTACGAACTAAAGACAGACTTCTTTTAGCTGCTCGATGATTCTTTTTTGCCAAATGTTTAAGCTTATATTTATTCAAAGCCATCATAGCTGTTTCTGAGCTTGAAAAAAAAGCTGAAATACCAATAAGAATAAATAAAATAATAATTACGGTGTAAGTACTCATCTAATTAGATAATAATAAAGATAGTGCGAAGTCTTATTTTAACATAAGAACTTTGATAATAAAAAATATAATCAGAAATGATTTGTAGAGAGAAGTATTATACTCTCATGAAGTCAGCGTGAACAAGCTTAACTTTATATGGATGTCTTTGTAGTGCTTTGATGATTACTTTTTCTTCTTGACCATCAATCTCTAAAGTGATTTCACTTGAGAAGAATGCTTTGTCTTCTGTAGAGTGTAAAACTTTATCGTGATCTAATACTATAGATACTGCTTCTTTGTCACCACCATATATAACAGCAGGGATTTTACCCGCTCTTCTTAGACGGCGGCTCGCACCAGATCCTAAATCTTCTCTTTTAGCTGCTTTCAAAACAAAATTTGCCATTGTTAAATTCCTTTATTTTCGTTTAAACAAATATATTAATCTATGCGACCCTAGATTAACTGAGCTATTATAGTCAGCTATAATAATAAATTCAAGATATTAATCAACTAATCCATCTATTCTGAAGATATCGCTCACAGACTCTTCACCATTAGTTTTTTCTACAATTTGTGCAAGTAAAGGAGCTAAGGTTATCACCTTTATCTTATTGCATGATTCAGCATGAGGCTTGAGAGGAATTGAATCAGTAACTATAAGTTCTTCAATAGCAGAATTTTCGATATTTTTGATTGCATCACCAGATAACAGAGGATGTACACAAAAAGCAGAAACTTTAGCCGCGCCACCCTTTTCAACTAGTGCTTTTGCAGCTTGACACATTGTTCCACCCGTATCCATAATATCATCAACTAATATACAATGCTTACCTTCAACATCGCCAATTATATTCATGACCTCTGCTACATTTGGCTTAGGTCTTCTTTTGTCTACAACTGCAATCTCAACACCCAAATTCTTAGCTACCGATCTAGCTCTCACTACCCCACCCATATCAGGTGAGACTATTTTTATATTTTCGTATTTTTCAGGATTCTTGCGCACATACTCTAGAAATATTTTTGTCGCAAAGGCATTATCAAATGGAATATCGAAAAAACCTTGAATTTGTTCAGCATGAATATCAACGGATAATATTCTATCTAAGCCAACAGCTTGGAGAAGATTAGCCACTACCTTAGCAGATATTGGTACTCTTGCAGATTTAGATCGTCTATCTTGTCTAGCATATCCAAAATATGGCAATACAGCTGTTACTCTCTCCGCTGATGATCTTTTCAAAGCATCTATTAGAAGTATTAGCTCCATCAGGTTATCAGATGGAGGACATGTTGATTGAATAACAAAAACATCTTTACCACGGACATTTTCATTCAATACTACATGTATCTCTCCATCTTTAAATCTACCAACAGTAGCATTACCAAGAGTTGCCCCTAACTCCTTAGCAACCTCACAAGCAAGCTTCTTAGAAGCATTACCACTAAATATCATCAAATCTTCAGACATACCTAAACAACCTTTTAAAAAATTCACACACCTAACGCATCATAATTCTAATGTTTTTTAGATATTTTAAAAAGCCTAAAAATGAGTTTTTATCTATTATTTTGCTATTTGCTAGATACTACCCTCTATTTTGAATTAAGATTGTGTCTTTGTTATACTACCCGTACAACTAAAATCTAACATTTCTAATCTACATTACTTTATGAAATTCAAAATCTTTGATAATACTTTCCAAGCCGGAGAAATGGCTACCTTGGCGATGCCACTACCTAGCCAATATTCATGTGCACCTATGTATTTACCAATTAAGATTCTTAACGGCGTTAAAGAAGGTCCTTGTATACTAATTTTTGGTATGGTTAATGGCGATGAGTTTAATGGTATCGAAATAATTAACTCTGTTCTAGAAAAAACTAATCCTAAAGAGCTACACGGAACAATAATAGCCATTCCAGTGTTAAATGTCTTTGGTCTAGTACATGCTGCCAAACACAACCCAACGCTCGAACAAGCCTTCCCTGGTGATGAATCTGGTTCATACATGCATCGTTATGCATATAGAATAACTCAAGAAATAATCAAAAAAACTGACTATTCTGTACAAATTAAGACAGGTGCATTAAATCATGAAATACTGCCACAAGTATATTTTAATGCTGAAGATGAAGAGTCTGTCAAAATGGCTAGAGCCTTTCAAGCACCGGTTATTACTGCTGTAAATATGAATCGTTCTAGTATTCGTAAAATCCACCAAGATCTAGATATACCGTTTATATGCTATGAAGCTGGAGAAGCTAATAAATTTGGTGAAGAGGCTATAAATGTTGGTACAGCAGGTATTCAAAATGTAATGCGCAAGATTAATCTGCTAAAAGATCAGGATTTTATCCAGCAAGTTAAGCCTCTTGTTTCAGAAGATACTGAATGGACGATATCTGATAAACCAGGAATTTTAAGAACGGAAATAGAACTTGGCACAAGAGTTAAAGAAGATCAAAAGATTGGTAAACTAATAGACCCTTTTGGCAATGATGATAGTGTTAGCTTAAAGTCTCCTATCGATGGAATTATATTAGGTATTAACAACTACCCTATGATTAAAGAAGGCGATTTAGTATTTAAAGTTTCTTCATTTCAAGATGATGAAAAAGCAGAAGCAAAAATAGAAGATTGGGAAGAAATAGCAAAAGAAAGTTTTAGCGATGAATAATAAATTATCTTTTTTAGCAATCACTATATGGCTTACTTGTGCTGTATTTTTTATGTACGAGTTCTTATTGAGAACTATACTAGGTACATTCGAACATCAAATAATATCCGACCTTGACTTAAGCATACTAACTTTTAGTATTCTTAGTTCTACGGCTTATCAGCTTACATATGGAATCATGCAAATTCCCGTAGGTATTATCACAGATAAGCTTGGGCTAAAAAAAGCTCTAACTCTTGCAATATTAGTATGTGCTCTAGGTGTTGGGCTATTCGCTTTATCAAGTAGCTTTGCAGCTGCTTTAATTTATAGGATTATGATAGGTTTTGGAGCATCTTTTGGCTTTCTTTGTTTATTAATTGCTGTATATGATTGGCTTCCACATAAACATATTGGTTTGTTTATAGGTCTTTCTCAATTTATCGGAGTACTAGGTCCAATGATCGCAGCAGGCCCGCTAGAGTCTTTGTCACAAGCTGGAGGTGTAGACTGGCGTTATGTATTTATTGCTCTAGCAATAATAGGAATTATTTTAGCTGGAGTAACCATAGTTTTAGTAAAAAATAATGATCAATCTGGCGACTCTAGTAAAAATAGATTTATTATTCTAAATACTCCAACATCTGTGATGAAAGAGATTCAAAGTATATTCTCCAATAAACAAATTTGGTTAATTGCTATTTTTTCAGCTACTACATACTTAGCTATAGAATATCTTTCTGAAAATGCTACAAAAAGCTTTTTATCTTTAAATGGCTTTGATGCTAAATTTAGTTCTTATTTGATCACCTTAGCATGGTTAGGCTATGGTATTGGCTGTCCTAGTCTTGGTGCAATATCTGATCGTATAAAAAGAAGAAAGCCCGTTATGATTTTTGCTATCTGCTTGACTTTTGTTTCGTTAGCTACAATTATTTTCTTCCCAATAAATCAAACAATATTATATTTATCATTTATCTGCTTAGGCTTAGGGGCGAGTGGGCAGAGTATAGGATTCGCAATTATTGCTGAACAATCTAGTTCTGGATGTAGAGCGGCAGCATTGGGAGTTAATAACTTTCTTATCATGCTATCAGTAGGAGTTGGTTCGCCTATTATTAGTGAAGTCTTTGACTTATTTTCTAATCAAGGAAAAAACCCATCTGTAGTTAGCTACCAGACTAGTTTAAGTTTACTGTTGGTATTTACTGCCTTAGGTATTTTAATAAGTATATTTTTTATTAAAGAAACATTCTGTCGCTCTAAGAAAGAAGTAATATTTGTAGACATGAAATAAGATATTTTTAAAACTTGCTTAGCTTATCTAAACTAATCTCTCGCATTCTATATTTTTCTATAACCAATGAGAATATTATTAAAGTACTTATAAATAAAGGTACAATAAGATATAAAAACGCCCTATCAAAAACATTTATATCTACCTGTCCAGTTAACGGTCCTCCATTAAGATATACACTAATATAACTAATTAAGTATTGAAATATTGCTCCGCATAACCCTATGACCATATTAACAATAGCTAGAGCTGTTGCTTTAATCTGTGCGGGAAATATTTCTTCCACTACCGAAAAAGCTAAAAGCATACTAGAAACCGAGAATCCTATTATAAAGAATATAATATATAGGTAGCTAACTGTAATGGAACTTGCAAATATAATTACAGACGAAAATGCTAATAAAGTAATTAAATTACAAATTAACATCCATATTCTCTTTTCACCAAATAGACTAGCAATAAAACCATGCGATGGCCCACCAACTGCTATACCTACGAACATCATTACACTTATTTGTGCTGCTGTGTGCTGTGATAGATTATAGGCTTGCTCTAAAAATAAAACATCATACAGCTCTGAAAACGAATTAACAACAATACCAACCATTAATCCTGCATAAATTGCTAATAACCACAGTTTCTTGTTTAGAAGCAATTTTAAGCTTTGTGTGAAACTTAAATACTTAAAATTCTTAGTTGAATTTTCAATGTTTATTGATGATTTTAAGAATACAATAATTATTATGCTCCAAAAAATACCAAAATAGCCTATTAAGGCTAAAGCTGATTGCCAACCATGAAGGATCACTAAATGATTTAATAATACTTGACCAAATATACCACCTAGTACCCCGATTGTATTAGTTAGACCAACAGCAATAGGAAACACCCTCTCTGGCAAAACATCAGCAGCTACTTTTAATGTACCTATAAAAGCTACTGCAGATCCTATCGCAATAAGAACTCTACCTATTAGCATTGTGCTTAGATTTGGATCATATACAAATAATAGAATCCCCAGACTCATAACTAAACAAGATATTGATAACATTATCCTAGAACCAAACCGGTCTAATAGAATACCTGCAGGAACTTGAGATATTGCATAAATAGGAAAATATATACTCATCACATAAGCAATATCTTCTATACCCACTCCCATTCCAATAGATATTGGTTTGATTAAAACACTTGGTGCAGTATGCTGAAAATAGTCTAATCCATAGAAAATCGCCGCAACGATCCAAATCCCCCACCCCACTAGTAGACTATATTTATGAGTCTTCATTAGCCAATAGATATTATTATTTAACCATAACTTATAGGATATAGAAAAAAGCTCTGTTTTGCGATTAAATATCAAAACTTTTATGTTACTTGTAAAGCTTATTAATACAGTTTTTTACGCCATTAAGATATACAAATTTAAAATCCATAAAATTAATAATATACTGTTACATAAAATACAAATACCAATTTAGTAACATGACCTTAAACAATGAGCTTTTTTTGAACACTATAGATACAGCAATTATGGCTATCTTTATAACTATAATTGCTACAGTAGTATTTCACATATTGAAAAAACGTAAGACCTCTGAAAAACAAATTAGTAAGCTAAAATCTCGTACAATATACATAAGCATAATTATTTTTTCTCTTATAATAATAAAAATATGGCTTGGTGGAATCACTAATTTACTTACAATGTTAAGCTTAGTAGCTGCTGGTCTTATAATCGTTAATAAAGAAACTGTTATGAATCTAGTAGGTTGGATAATTATTAACTGGAGAAGCCTATTTTCTGAGGGCGACTATATACAAATCATGGGGTATCATGGCTGTGTTACTGAAATAAAACTATTTTATTTCAGAATGTATGAGACAGTCGAACATGGAGATAAAAAAACTACCGGAAAACTATTAAAATTCCCTAATTCAATAATTATAACAAATGTTATATCTACTTTTACCAGTGAAGAGAATATTTCCTTAAATAAAATTCCTTTTTTGATAAGTACTGATAGTGATATTTTAAAAATTAGAGATTCTCTAGACTTAACTATCCGAGCAATAATTTCTGAGAAGTATTTGTTTAACGAAACTTTTACTCAAAGTAATTTAGTCACTAAGCATAAACTTAGGCAATATGGCATTAATGATTTCGCACCATATATTGAGATTAAAACTCTATCAGACAAAACAGATACCCTAAATATACAAGCTTATTTCTACTGTTTCTCGGACGATAAAAAAGAAATAGAACAACTATATCTAAACGAATTAGTAAAAATAATCAAACTTAACACTTCTTTTTAATAGTCTTATTAATAAACAAATTAACTCCACTAATCCATAATGGACTAAATAGTAGCGATAAAGATATAAGAGTAATACAATACTGATAAAGCGAATTTGTCAGAATTCCAGAAACATAACCCATAGAAATAAGTACAAAACTAAACTCTCCAATCTGTGATAACATTGCACCACCAATTAAAGCCTCATCAAGCCTTTGTCTAAGGGCCTTAAAAATCAGGGCATTTATTGTAGTATTGAGCATATATGTTATCAAAAGAAGAGAAATAAAAAGTTCAATATGATTCCAAAATAAATTCAAATCAATAAGCATACCAATAGATATAAAAAACAATGCCATAAAAATTGTTTTAACTGTTGATAAACTGTGGCCTACCCATTCTGTTTCTTCAACAGTTGACACAATCATCCCACCAATAAATGCTCCTAAAGCGGAAGATAATGCTAAAGATTCGGTAAATGCAGCCATCCCAAAGCAAATAACTAAAGCGGCAAAAACTCGCATTTCTTCATCTTTACCCAGAACACTAATAAATGGTATTTTTAGATTCTTTTTAATCGCCATAAAGGTGGCTATTGATATAACAAATACACCACCTAAAATTTGTATTAATATCTGACTGATAGACGGTTCTTCCCCACCAATTGTTCTCAATATTATCAACATTGGAACAACTGCTAAATCTTGAATAAGCAACACTCCAAGTACATTTTGTCCCAAACGAGTTTTCATGCTGCCACTATCATTAAGTAGTTTAAGAACAACTGCTGTACTACTTAAACTAATCACAGCACCAAATAATAATATCTTTGCCAAGCTCCACTCTAAAACCATACCTACAATAGACACAATGAAACTGGTTATTACTATCTGAAGTATTGTACCTATAGTTGGAACTTTCCAATTTTCAGCAAATTTTCTAGGAGAAACTTCCATACCCGCAAAGAATAACAATAGTATTACACCAATTTCACCAAGTTGAGCAAGATTTTCTTGATCTTGAATTAGTTCTAAACCGTATGGTCCTAGCAAAATTCCTGTTAGTAGATATGCTACCACATACGGCTGCTTTAATTTTTTCAAAGTAATTGTTACTATCAAAATTCCAAGCATTACTAGAACAAAAACAAGTATAGAAGGATGGTTGTGCATATCATAAAATAGTAAAAATAATTACCTATATAATACTTGAAACAGTGGATAAATTACACTGGAATAATTAACTTTTCTTAAAAGTATAGATAATCTAATTTTTAATATATAGCCTTAGAAAATCAATTAAATAATTACAAAGCACATACTAAAAAATAATTTTTTTTAAATTTTGTATTTACAAATAAATATTATGAATTATAATACACGAAATATAATACATATATTTAATTTCATATTTGGAGAGAGGAGAAAAATATGACTAGTTTAGATATAGATAACGCACTAGCTAAATGGAAAGATGGACTTCTAAAGATTTCTAGGACTTATAGAGAAGGAGGAGACTATAAGAAACTAGCTCACAACTTTATCAAAAATATGTATGCTTATGATAATAGTGACGTTCTTTTTAAGCCCACTCTTGCTTCTAAACAAATGTTTAGAGGTGACTTAGATGGTGCAGTATCTTATTTTGTGGCTGGTAATGATAAATACCCAGAAGATAATGGTTTTGCTATTGGTCCATGGGCTGACTTACAGTTTGAAAATACTGGCTATATTGTTGAAGATAATATAGGTATAGTCATGGGTAATAAACACCTAACTCAAACTGATGGCACAAAGGTAATAGCTAATTACACCATGGGCTTCAAACCAAATGCTAATGGGGAGTTGCAAATTGTGCTTCACCATTCATCTTTGCCATATTCTCCAGTATAATTAACTAATTGATAATCTAAAGTATAGATAATGGCTACTAAGAAACAACAAAGTTGGACTTTTCTGACTAACCATTCACACGTGTTATGTCTCATTAATAGTAACCCAAACATAACTATTAGAGATATGGCTATCAAGGTTGGGATCACTGAAAGAGCAGTCCTAAATATTCTAAGTGACCTAACCGAGACAGCCTATTTAAAAGTAAAAAAAGTTGGCAGAAATAACCATTACAGTATCAATAAAGACAAAAACCTTCGCCATCCTATCGAAAATCATTGCACTATTAATGATTTTCTGAAGCCTTTATCAAAAAAAATTTCTTAATATTATTTAACTCCACTAATTCTATCTGGAAAGTATCTTTGTAAAATGTAGTGCAAAATACCCATTAGAGCATGAGCATAGATATATATCTCAACAGGATCAACTAGTGTTTTATGAATAGCTTTTAAATTATCAATATATGCTGACTGATAGTTCCAAGCTGTGAACCAAAAAAATCCTGTAACCCATGCCAGAGTTAAAGCTAATAAACCTAAACCTTGGACTATGGCAGCAAGACTACCACTACGAGCATTAGGTAATTTAAATTTTCTTAACTCTAGTAGATCTTCTTTAAGCGCTGAGAAATCACCATACAAATATGGAAAATAGTATCTCATACCTCTTTTGTCTAATGACATAATAAGCAATAGTACGCTTAACACGGCTAACCCTAGCCCACTAAGCATATGAATATATGCCCATGAATTGAGTCCATATTTAGTATGCACAAAATTACTATTTATAATCTGAAATAAAACAGCCATACCTACTACAATATGTAAAATACGATAATTCTTGTCTTGTGACTGACCAAGATACTGCCAAAAAGACTTTATAAAAATATATTCTTTAAAAATCTTCATTTTCCCTACTCACCATCACCCATAGCATTTTCAACTAAATTATTATCAAGCTCTTTTTTAGGCTTTATGTTAGATATTACTTTTAGCTTTTCAACTTGACCAATTAAATTTCCTCGACCAGTTTTTAACTTATTAAAAGCATTCTCATAAGATTTATTAGCATCATTTATAGATTTACCAACCTTTTCTAAATCTTCAACAAAACCTACAAACTTCTTATACAACTCTTCCGCTCTACTATAAATGTCTGTAATGCTTTGAGCTTGCTTCTCATAACGCCAAGTATTTTCAACAGCTCGTAATGCTACTAATAAAGTTGTAGGACTAACTAAGATGATCTTTTGTTTAAATGCTTCATCATAAAGATTAGTATCGTTATCTAATGCTAATAGCAAAGCTCCTTCTACAGGTATAAACATAAATATAAAATCTAATGAATTTATACCTTTTAAATTTTCATAATTTTTATTAGAAAGACCTCTAATATGCTCTCTAATAGAGCAAATATGGGCTTTTAAATGAGTTTGTTTTTGCTCATCATCTGCAGCCATATAATCATTGTACGCAAATAACGAAGTCTTAGCATCTATAATAATATCTCTATTATCAGGTAATTTAACAACCACATCAGGACGATATGCTTTGCCCTCATCATCGGTAGTATGTTTTTCTCTGAAGTACTCAAAGCCTTCTCTTAGTCCAGACTTTTCAAGAACATTCTCAAGTACCATCTCACCCCAGATACCTTGTTGCTTTGTACTACTTCTAAGAGCATTTGTCAGATTATGAGCTTCAACAGTCATTTTTTGGTTTAACTCTTTAAGACTTTTCAACTCATTTTGTAGAGCTCCTCTAGCTGTAGATTCCTTATCATAGACATCTTCCACTTTTTGCTTAAAATCTTTAAGTTGCTCGCGTACAGGATTTAAAACACTACTTAAGCTTTCTTGATTACGCTCACTAAGCTTTTTTGAATTATCTTCAAAGATTTTAGTAGCTAAGTTTTCAAACTCAGTTTTTAACTTAGTCTCACTATTTTGTAGAAGCTCTAATTTATCTTGCATCGCATTATTCTGTTCTTTAAGCTGAGTTTCAAGCATTGATACTTGAGATTTGTAGTTTTTTATTTCTTCGATATAACTATAAGATTTTTCTCTCTCTTCTTTGAGCTCCTGCTTAAGCTCATCTATACGTAGAGTATTATCTTGCTTTAACTCTAAATTCTTTTGCTTTTCTTGATCTAAAAGTGTATCAAGAGTTAATTCTTTGCTACGCAAAGACAACAATTCTTGCTGTACTAAATTTTTGTAATCATCAAATTGAGCACGAATATGCTTTGCTTCTTTAGATTTTTTATTAAGATTAAAAAAAAGCACTATGCCACAGATGACTAATAGCACTATCAATGCTATAGCTAATATCATTTTAGATTCCTTAGATTATTTATTTTTTGATCTTATAGACCCTTGAAGAGCCTTACGAATTGCCTCAGCAGCTGTTGTTGATTCTCCAATAGTACCACGAATCATTTTCTCTGCGTCTTTTTGTTTATAACCAAGAGCTAAAAGAGCATCTACTGATTCACCAAAAATTGAGTTTGAAATAGCAGCTGGAGTTTGGCTCTGTTGAGCACTACTTGTATTCGAATTTGTAGATGTATCAGATGATTGACTATAAATTTCATTTGCCATTTTCAATAGTTTATCATAAATCTCAACAACTAGACGTTCTGCGGTTTTTTTACCAATACCAGGTACAGTAGCTAATAATCCATAATCTTTATTTTCAATACAATGCAGAAGTGTCATAGAATCCATACCAGATAATATTGCAATAGCGGTTCTAGCACCTATACCACTTACTTTTATTAGCTCTTGAAAAACTTTTTTATCAACTTTTGATTTAAAACCATATAACTGTTGAGCATCCTCGCGAACTACAAAATGAGTATAAAGACTAATTTGACTATTCAGCTCTCCTAAAGAATAAAACGTAGTCATTGGTACAAAAACCTCATAACCAAGACCATTTACGTCTATAAGTAAAGCTGTTGGATCTTTTTCGATTAAAGTCCCTTTAATAAAACTAATCATTATCAGTTCCTTAGCACTTTTGAATTGTATTTAACTTCAAACTAACCATAAGTGCAACTAAGAATGCAACTGGTAGGGTCATAAGAGCAACAGAAATATCTAAATCAAAACTATTCACCAAAACTCCAACGACTAAAGGAACAACAAATCCTGAAAGCATAACAGCTGTATTGTTTATACCAAAAAATATCGACTTTGGTTTCTCTGCTCTATAATTAGCAATTACTGTAAAAGATAACGTCTGACCTGCTGCTGCACATCCTATCAAAAATAATACTATCATGCTCATTAGGTGATTTAACTGTACAAACAATAATACACAAACACAGACAAATCCTAGTAGAGATACCACGAACAACATATTAATTCTATTTTTAAACTTGTCATATAAAAACCCAAAAAATGGACTACCAATACCCAATCCTAACCATAAAAATGCAACAGAATATGATGCCTGAGTTGCAGTAAAACCTTTAGTTTCTAGCAAACTTACTCCCCATATAGCTCCTAAAGTAGGTATGGAACAGTAAATAAAGAAAGCATAAACGTATATAGTAATTAGATTCTTATTTAAAAGATTACCTTTAATTTCGCTATTTACTTCTTGTTTACTTAGAGTTTCAGCAGCTTTAGCGCCCTCTTTGACAAAAATTAAAATTAGAGCGGCCAAAAAAATTCCAATAATAGCAGATATTAATATTACTAATCTCCAACTATCTAAATAGCTAACAAAAAACAATAATGGCCCACCAGCTAAAATTGGACCAAGAGTTCCAAGTATCTGAGTAGAGCCTGACAGAATTCCCATATATCTAACAGGGAACCATTGTGTTGAAATTATCAACAATCCTAAGAAACCAAACGCAGCACCAATACCCATTAAACATCTAGCAAAGATTGCAACATATATACTAGATGTAAGAGAAAATAATAAAGCACCTAAAGCACATGCAATAGTAGCAAAGAATAATGATTTTTTTATACCATATTTATCAAATATAAATCCTACTGGAACTTGCAAGGCAGAATAACAAAGATAAAAAGCTCCACCAAATAATGAAAAACTGAATGCTGTTGCTTGAAAACTATCAATAATCTCCTGATGTAATGAATTTGGTAATACTCTTAGGAAAAACTCATAAAAGAAAAATGTTGCACCAATAAGCCAAACTGTACAAGCTCTAAAATAGTATTTTGAATTCATTTTATAAAACTGATTATCATCTTAATAACGCCATTATAAGCACTGAAGACTATATAAACAAATATTTTATCAATCTATTAGCTATAAAAAGATCTTTTGATTTTGCTTGACCCATTTTTTGGTTTTTTCAGGTACTTCCTTATGATTAAACATTTGTTCAAAAAAGTTTAGTTTTAAACTATCTTCATTGCCAAACATTTCATCTAATAGCTGTCCAAACTGCTCTGCTACAAGACTATCTTGTTTAGTCTCCAGACCAATAAATATGCTTTTTAATCTAACTGAAAAGTAAGCTTGCATAGCTTTATCTATCCAATTAATGACTTTCTCAGTAACTATACTGCTTTCAAGTTTCCCAGTCATAAAACCTTTATTCCATACAGTATGTTTTAAGCCCGCATACCTCCTACCATAAAGATTATAAACAGCTGCATGAATTTTCTCACCCATCTTAATACCATACTCACCAAAAGGATCTTCATCTAAATTTAGACTAATTTCTTCGCAAAGAGTTTTCCATCTTTTGTTGAAAGCCTCTTCTGTTATTTTTTTCTCTTGCTTTAACTGATTATATTGTTGTTTTTCTAGATCATTTAAAACCTCTTCAAGAGAGTTTTCATAAACCTCTAACATATTAGACTCCTTAATCATATTAAATATATTACTTATATCAAAAGGTTTAAAATCATCTTGCTCTGTAAATTTAGAAAGTATAGTTATTAACTCTTCAAGCTGATCTTTTTGCTTTTTCAAGGTCTTTAATTGCAGTAAAAAACTCTCTTTAATATCTAACTTCTTATCTAAAATCTGTTTTATTTGCTTCAAATTAAAACCAAATGATTTTAGAACTATTATGTTTTGAAGTTTCAACAGATCTTTTTCAGTATAAATCCTATAACCATTTATATTACGTACAGGAACTATCAAGCCTAAGCTATCATAATGATGTAAAGTTTTGACAGATACATTTGTCAATTTGCTAATTTCTTTTGTATACCACTGCATAAAAAACCTTTTTCTTTTTCATATGTTGGAATATTAAGGTATTACCAAAGGTTAGGGTCAACTATTTTTTATACTATTTGATTCTTTTATGTACAACTCGACTAGCTCCAGCGATTCTAGCTAGAGATTTACTACTATGATAGTGACATATTGCTATAGCTAAAGCATCTGCTGCATCTTCTTGTGGCTTTTTACTTAAGCCTAATATTGACTGTATCATATGTTGGACTTGAGACTTAGCTGCGCCACCTGTTCCAACTACGGCTTGTTTAACTTGCTTAGCTGAGTATTCTGATACTTCAAGGTTATTAATAGCAAGAGTACACATTGCTACACCTCGAGCTTGTCCAAGCTTAAGTGCTGCACCAGGATTTTGAAACATGAATATCTGCTCAATAGCAGATTCATCTGGAGCATAAATGTTTATAACTTCTGTGATGCCATCGGCGATTTGTTTGAGCCTTTTAGCAGTACCAGTTTCCGTAATACGAATGCAGCCACTTGCCACATAGTATACTTTGTTATCTTGTATCTTTATAACTCCAAAGCCTGTTATTCTTGAACCAGGATCTATTCCTAGGATTACCATTTATAGATTTTTGTTACACAAACTTAGAAGAATTTTATTATAGATAATTCTCAATAGATAGAAGCTTTTATAAATTATGTATAATATTTTAGAATAAAAACCATAATGTATTACTATAGAATATTTAGCCTAATTGCTCCATAATCTCTTGAGTGAAGTTGGCATTAGAGTATACATTCTGCACATCATCAAGATCTTCTAACTTATCAATTAGATTGATAACTTTCTCAGCCACTTCAATTTCCATATCAGCCTTTGTTTCAGCATCAAAAGTTACTTCAGCACTTTCAGATTCAAATCCTTTTTCTACCAATGCTTCTTGCACATCTGAGAAGTCATTAGGTGCTGTAAAAACATCAATACTTCCATCTTCATGAGTAATAATATCTTCTGCACCAGCTTCAAGGGCCACTTCCATAAGAGCATCTTCGTCAACTCCTGGAGCAAAAGAGATGATACCTTTTTTTGTAAACATATACGCAACTGAACCATCAGTGCCCAAATTACCACCACTTTTTGTAAACGCATGACGAACCTCACCAACTGTACGATTACGATTATCAGTCATACAGTCTACTATTATAGCAACTCCACCAGGTCCGTAGCCTTCATAGCGCACTTCTTCAACATTAGCGCCATCATCTCCACCAGCTCCCTTTAGTATAGCTCTTTCAACAGTATCTTTACTCATATTATTTGCAAAAGCTGTTGCTATAGCCGCTCTCAAACGTGGATTCGCATCTTTATCGCCCCCACCTAATCTTGCAGCAACTGTTATTTCTCGGATAAGCTTTGTGAAAATTTTTCCTCTTTTAGCATCTTCTTTAGCTTTTTTATGCTTAATATTAGCCCATTTACTATGACCTGCCATTTTTACACCTATTTTAATTTATATATAACTAACCACTTTTTCTACTAATTTATCAATACCTTGAGATGCTTCTAAAATATTTTTAGCACACATATACGCTGGAGTTGATACAACTTTTACAGACTCATCAACACATATATCTGTTGCATCCATAATAACAGCTTCTGCACCTTTTTTCTCTAAGATTGCTGATGTATTATCATCTGTTCCTACGGTTGCTTTTGTACCTTCTGGATAAACTAAAGGTATCATCAAAGGAGCAATACAGATATAACCTGCTGGCTTATCAGCTAGATAAAATGCTCTTGCAAAGGTTAATACATCTTCATCCATCTGATAGCTTTCATCACCCACAAATGCAAAATCCATAATATTTTTAGCAGCTCCAAAACCACCTGGGAAAATTACTGCATCATACTCATCACTATCTGCATCTGCAATATCAATAACATTGCCTCTAGTAATTCGTGCTGACTCTTCTAAAATATTACGCGGAGATGCCCTATTATCTACATTTTGATGCAAATGATTAATAACATGCTTTTGATTTTTATTAGGAGCAACTCCCTGCCACTCTACACCTTGTTTTTCTAAAGCTAATATAGTTAAAACAGTTTCTTGTATCTCTGAACCATCTAGATAGCCACAACCAGATAACACTACCGCTATTTTTGACATTTTAAACTCACCTTTACATTTTTATTTACAAATCTAGATTATTTCTTTTGAAAACTCTATCAGCTCTATAACTTGATCTAACCATTGGGCCAGAGGCAACTTCTAAAAATCCTTTTTCAAGACCAATCTTACGATATTCTTCAAACTGCTGAGGAGTTACAAACCTCTCCACACTTAGATGATGCTTTGTCGGCTGCATATACTGACCAAGAGTTATTATATCCACTCCAACACTTCGAGCATCATCCATTGTCTTATAAATTTCTTCATCGGTTTCACCAAGACCAACCATAATACTAGTTTTAGTTAGTACACTAGGTGCTTTTTCTTTGACATATCTCAAAAACTCTAGTGTTTGCCAATATCCAGCTCTAGGATCACGTACAGGATGCGTCAAACGTTCTACAGTCTCTATATTTTGAGCTATTACATCAACTTTTGTATTAATGATTTTATCAACATTCTGTTTAACTCCCGCAAAATCAGGAGTCAAAGCCTCAACTTTTATATTCTCATCTAGTTTCTTGATAGCTGTTATTGTATCAGCATAATGTCCAGCTCCACCATCCTCTAAATCATCACGATCCACGGATGTTAATACAACATACTCTAGATTCATAAGTTTAACACTTTCTGCTGTATTCTGAGGTTCTTCTTTATCTAGCCAACCTTTTGGGTTACCCGTATCAACAGAACAAAACTTACATGCTCTGGTACACACTGCTCCCATTAGCATAATTGTAGCTGTTCCATGAGACCAACACTCATTAATATTTGGACACTTTGCTTCTTCACAAACAGTTGCTAATTTATGTTTTTTGGTTATAGACTTAACTTTCAAATACTCTTTCGAATCTTGCTTCTTTACCTTTAACCATTCTGGTTTGCGTATATGTACAGAATTTTCTTTTTTGTTTCTAATACCATCTTTGACAGCGTGGAAACCATGGTCTGTAGTATATTTTGTACCACTCTCAACTTTCACTTTTATACTAGATATTTCTTTCATGTAATTATTGAAACTTTTATAAATCCGTAATTTTGACTACATTATAAAATATAAACTCCTATTTATAAATATTTACTTTAAGATTATATTCTCAACAAAAATAACTTATCCAATATTCAAAAATCATTTCGCCTATAAATTTGCAGATGATGCTAAAAACATTTAAACTTAATCCGTAAATTATAAATAATGAGGAAAATGTCATGCTATCACAAAAATTATTAGATGCTCTAAATGATCAATTTAATTATGAACTTGAATCAGCTAATCTTTATCTAGCGATGGCTGGATATACTGAAGATTTAGGCCTTGGTGGTTTTACTAATTGGTTTATGGCGCAGTATGAAGAAGAGCTTTTCCATGCTAAAAAAATTATGAAATTCATAAACGACAAAAATGGTCGCATAGAAGTTAAATCTGTCTCTGCTCCTCAGAATCATTTCAACTCATTGCTTGAGGCTTTTGAAGCAACTCTTGAGCACGAGCAAGAAGTTACTAATAGATTTTATAGCTTGATGGATATAGCACTAGAAGAAAGAGAACATGCTACTAAGAGTTTCTTACAGTGGTTCATTGACGAACAGGTTGAAGAAGAAGCTACTGTTAACGATATGATAAACAAAATTAAGCTAGTTAAAGATGGTGGTTTATACATGTTGGACCAAGAAGCTGCTAAAAGAAGCTTTAGTGCTCCTGACTTAGGCTAATACTTACACAAAATCTATTTTCCTTCTTTTCATAAATCTTATCAAAAAATATGCAAGTACAAGTACAAATATTCCTATAGACATAACACTAATACTTGTATCAAAAAAATAAGTCTGATACAAACTAGCACTCTCTACTGTGCTGATTCCATCTTCTGGAAGAGCAACAACTTGGTTTAATAATCCTGTAATAGAATTTGCCATAGAAGCAGATATATACCATGCACCCATAGCAAAACCTATAGTCTTACCATCACAATAAATACCTATCATGCTAAGACCAATCGCACTTACAAATAGCTCTGATATGGAAATCAAAATATATGATAAAGTAATATAGTTACCACTTATGATCCCATTATTATCATGAGAGAAGCCATAATACATTACAAATAAACCAATAGCGGCTAACAAAACTCCTACTGCAAATTGGTAAGGTATATAAAATCTCGGTAACAATGGATATATTCTTATAAGTAGCATCCCACCAAATATTATCAAAATTGGATTAACCATTTGATAGCTTGCTGGATTGACACTAAAGCCAAACATTAAAAGATCAGAATTATTCTTTGCGGCCATAACAAGAGTAGATTCCATCTGATTATAGATAACAAAAAATACTACAGCTACAATTATTAATATCAAACCTACTATTTGCTTAATCCGTACATCTTCTTTTAAGAAAAAAATTGTTCTAAATAAAAATATCACTAAGCAAAGTATACTAATACCTGCAACTACAACATTTGCATAATCCGGGTAGTGATAACAAACTACTGTAAAAATATATACTATGGCTAAATACCCTAAAACGACCTTCTTGGCTATGATCGTCATCGGACTTTTGTCAGCTTCATCAACAACATTATCATAAATTTTATACCTATAAGAAAAGTTTGCTATAGCTATTAATTTACCAACAAAGACTATACCCAATACAGCTAGAGCACCAAATTGATATCCTATCAATGAGGGTGCTACTAAGTATGCTAACAAACTACCTAAATTAATAGATATATAAAACATAGTCATACCACTTTTTGCATGAACAGGATCTGTGCTATAAATTTTAGAAACCATTGCAGATGCAGTACCCATTGATAATGACCCACAGACTGGAACCAAAGCAAATGCAAAAATAAAAAATTCACTACTTACATGGACCATGAAACCACTTAAAAATACAGCTAAGTATGCAAAAGCTAATAGTAAACTACCCCAGAATATTGATCTTCTCAAACCAAGGTATCTATCCGCGATATATCCACCAAACATAATAATTGCATAATTCATTGCTTTATAAATACCCTGAAATGAGTAAGCATGACTCTCAGAAAAACCAATACCATAATCTAGTACAGACTTTGTCAGATACAAAATTAAAATAGCATTGAAACTGTAAGTGGCAAACTGACCCCAAAATGTTATAGCAGCAATTGTAAAGCTTTGTTTTGTTCTTAAATCTTTTAACATATAAGCTCTTTAGAAAATAGAATATTTTTATACTATTACGTATTTAATAAAAAAGAAATATAGAATTATAGCGAAGAACTTTCTATTAAATAAAAATAAAGATTTAATTTTATATATTAATCATAAATTATGATATCATCTAATGACTTTTAGATTAGCAACTTACCTGCTCTATCTGTAGATAATAATAACTAACCAGAAAACACTAAATAACTTATTATGACTATACTCAGAAATATATTTTTAATACTATTAACTCTAATTCTTACTAATTGTTCTGTAAATAGGAATCCCGTCCCAAAAGAATATGCTCAAAAAGCAAATATAAAGGACTATGAAACAGTTAGAGCTCACGGATATGGTAAAAATCAATTTTTCCAAAAAGATTTAGAGCAAAGTCTAGTAAAGTATTTATCAAGCCAAGATAGCAATCCTAAAATAGATATTTTAGCACTTTCAGGTGGAGGTAGTGATGGAGCATTCAGTGCAGGAATTGTTAATGGTTGGTCCCAGTCTGGCAAAAGGCCTGAATTCTATTTAGTTACTGGTATTAGCACTGGAGCCTTAGTAGCACCGTTTGCTTTTTTAGGTGAGAAATATGATCAAAGATTAAAAGAAGCATTTACAACAATTTCAGCTAAAGATGTGTTTGAAATTAATATTACTGATGCTATATTAGGTAACTCTTCATCACTAGCTTCCACAGAGCCATTAAAAAAACTTATTGAAAAATATCTAACTGAAGAAGTTCTAATGGATATTATCAAAGCACATAATCAAGGCAGAAGATTATATGTTGGTACGACTAACCTTGACAACCAAAGAGTCAATATCTGGAATATTGGAGAGATTGCAATCCAACCAGATAAAGAAAAATCTCTAGCACTTATCAGAAAGATATTACTAGCATCTGCATCTATACCTGTAGCGTTTCCTCCAGTAAAATTTGATGTCAAAGTAGACCACAAAGACTATGATGAATTACATGTTGATGGCGGTATGATGACAGAGGTGTTTTTATACGGTTTTAGTGTTGATTTTTCAGAGGCTTTAAACAAAATCAACTATCATGATGAAATTGATAAATCATTATATATAATTCGCAATAGCAAAATTCATAAAGATTATGTTCCTGTTGATCAAAGTTTTTTATCAATAGGAACTAAAGCTCTATTCACTTTAACTACATCTCAAGGTGTAGGTGATTTGTTCAGAATATATTACCTAAGCATGAAAGATGGTTTTAAATATAATTTCACATACATCCCATATAGTTACAATCCGATATCACAAGAACCATTTGATAATCTAGAAATGAATCAGTTATACGAATTAGGCTATAAAATGGGTAAAAGTCAAGACTATTGGAAGCACTCTCCTGCCAATATAACTTTTTAATATCTATTAAAAATAATTATAATCACTAAAAATATCTCATATCAATAATGTTTTAAGACATTTATCTAATTGTGATAAATGATATAATTAGCCTCATAGATTTGAAAATACTAATAAAATATGAAAATATATCTTTACCATCACTGCCCGTATTGTATAAAAGTTAGACTAGTGGCAGATCTTAGCAAATTAGACTATGAGATGATAATCTTAGCGAATGATGATGAAAAATCTCATATAGACAGAATTGGCTCTAAGCAAGTTCCTTTTCTAGAGAAAGACGATGGTACTTTTATAATAGAGAGTGATGAAATCTGTAAGTTTATAGCCCGCACTCAAAATTTTGAGATAGCAGAATCAACGATTGATAATTACGCCAAAGAGTCTGTTGCTAAACTAGCTGAGCATTATCGTAGGATAGTATACCCTCGCATTCCTCATCACCCTCGTAATGAATGTGATTTCCCAACACAAAGTGCAAAAGAGTATTTTATAAACAAGAAATCTCAATACATTGGGGATTTTGATTCTTTACTTAAAAATCCTCCCTACGACTCAATTTTAGAAATTAATAAAATCCTCAAAGAGATAGAACCTTTTGTCAAAATACCTTTCATCAATGGAGATAATTTTTCTTGGGATGATATAAATATTTTTCCAATATTCTTCATACTAACCATGGCTAGGGATTTACTTGAGGTTCCTGATAATATTAATAGTTACATAAAAAGTATAGAAACCAAAACAAATATAGAACTATATTAAAATGATTATATCCATAGAAGCAATAGATAAAATATTACCGCAAACACAGTGCCAAAAATGTACTTATGATGACTGCTATAGTTATGCTAAAGCTATTACGAATGGCGAAAATCATAATAAGTGTATAACCGGCGGAGAAAAGACTTTAAAAGAATTATCTAAACTTTTAAATAAACCTGAGATACCACTTGATGACTCACTTGGTCAACACAAACCTCGTGCTGTAGCAAAGATTGATGAGTCTATGTGTATTGGTTGTGAGAAATGTTTACTTGCATGTCCTGTTGATGCTATTGTTGGTTCAAAAAAACTGATGCACACTATAATTGAGTCAGAATGTACTGGTTGCGAACTTTGTATTGAACCATGTCCTATGGATTGTATATCTCTAGTTGATTTAGCTACAGATATGCAACCTGATAATCTTTATGAGAAACAGTATACTCACCAGAAGAATCATTTCAGAGATAGATATGAATACCACAAATATAGAGTAAGTCAAACAAAAGCCAAGCAAAGAGCTGTCTATAAAAATATTGCTACTGCTCAAGAAATAGATAAAAAGGCTTATATTGCAGCTTCATTAGCAAAATATAAAAATAGAAAGAAAAAGGCTTTATAGAAATGAGGAAGGTTAGAATACATAGAACAAAAAACTTTCAGTATGGTTTTGGCTACATATATATATCTATTAATGGTGAAATCATAGGTAAAATAAAAAATGGCAAGTCTTTAGATATAAAATATAGCTCAGATGAAGACTTAAATATTCAAGCTAATTTCAAACTTTGTAAAAAAACAATTTTTAATATAGAAAAAGGAACTTCAGATATAGATCTAATAGTAGCTCCAATAGCTTATATTTTTGGCACGTATGTTGAGATTGCTAAAGTTAATAACGAAGAAACTCTTAACATAGAAAATGACTTCAATAAGATTAAGCTAGAATTAACTAATAAAGCTCGCAATAAAATGCTTATAACATTAGTTCCAACAATATTGCTTATATGGCTTTATATATTTATATTTGTGATTTAAATGAATAGACAAAAAAGAATACAAATTTTTGAAACTTGGAAAAAAAATGATCCCAACCCAACAACTGAACTTGAATACAGTTCTAATTTTGAACTATTAATTGCGGTTATTTTATCAGCTCAAGCAACAGATGTCAGTGTGAATAAGGCAACACAAGTTTTATATAAAATAGCTAATACTCCTGAAGCAATATATGCTCTTGGAGAACAAAAGTTAGCCCAATATATTAAATCTATTGGGTTATATAAAACTAAAGCAAAAAATGTGATCGCAACATGTAAAGATTTAATCGAAAAATTTGATAGCCAAGTTCCTGATAACTTCGATGATCTAATATCTCTAGCGGGTGTCGGTAGAAAAACTGCAAATGTAGTTCTTAACACAGCATTTAATCAACCAACTATGGCGGTTGATACTCATATTTTTAGACTTACAAATCGTATACCGTTAGCCAAAGGTAAAAATGTCAATGAAGTTGAAAAAAAACTTTTACATGTAATTCCAAAACAGTATCTTCAAGATGCACACCATTGGATAATACTACATGGTAGATATATATGCACAGCTCAAAAACCAAAATGTCGTAATTGTATAATTTTTGAGTACTGTGAATTTAAGGATAAGGAAAAATATTTATGATTCTCTCTCAAGACAGATATGAACTTCGTAAGCTTTTTATAGATAGTTGGGCTAAGTTTTTAGATAAAAAACCACTCACAGCCATTGAAGAACAAATATCTAGAATAATAGAGTTACACCCTGAGTATCATAAACAAATTACTATTGAAAACATTGACAAAGATTATTCGCCTGAAATGGGACAAATAAATCCTTTTTTGCATATTAGCCTTCACTTAGCAATTATTGAACAAGTACAAACTAATCGCCCTATCGGGATAAATACCACATATCATCAGCTACTTAGTAAAAACAACAATGATGAGCATAAAGTACACCATCTTATGATAGACTATCTAGCAGAGGAAATGTGGCTGTCACAAAAATACAATACTCTACCAGATGAACAGAATTATTTAACTAAATTACAAGAGTTAGTACTTAAATAATGAGAAATATTAAAAAAATATCTCAAGTAAATATTCATTTTAAGCAACCTAAGGGTCTACATATCATTGCCTTTATGACATTTTGCCTGTGCTTATGTATTGGACCTTTCATGACTATTCTAAATAGTTATGGTGATATTGATTTATTCTATAATAGGAATGACTATCTCTTTGTCATTTTTTTTGCTGGAATTTTTGGCTGTATCAGCAACTATCTTTTTGGTTCAACTAAATCAATAGTTCATGGACTACAGCTTATAATTATAGCTATGATTCTCTCATTCATTGATAACATAACATTATTTAGCTGTTCTGTCTTATGGATTGGAATAGCTATAGTAATAGTTAATCTTCTTTTTAACTTAAGTGCTTTTTATCTAAAAACAGATTTACGTAGAATGTATGGGTTTATAGGCGTGTACTCTAGCGCTTTACTTGGTATAGCAATAGGTATTATCACCTATATTACAATATTTAAAAACTTATATAATTTTAAAATATTTTATTTATTCATAGCTATATTTTTACTAGTTTTTTTCTTAAAGAACAGCTACAAACTTAACACATCTCTAACAAACCAAACTGAACGAATTGATATTAGCTTTTATGGAGTATTATTAATATTCTTTATATTCTCTTTTGTTTTATTTTACTTATTACAAAACCTAAATGTATTTAGTAGTATAAATTTGGTCATATTACCAATTTCTTTGATATATCTTCATATCCTTACCATCTCAAATAATAAAGAAAGTGGTACAAACCTCCTAAAATACATATATTTTAGTCTAGGACTTCTAGCAGCGAATAAAATCTTTTATCTTAGTTTTCTTAGATATGAAAATGTAGTAGATCCAAAATATCTTAACTCTCCTTTAAGTACATTCTCATTTTTATTAGCAGGATACTTTATATGCATAATCATATATTTTGGATGGCGATTCAAACTAATAACTTTACGTATAGAATCAATTACGAAGTCTCACATCATAAAGACAATGCTCTACATAGAAACCTTAAGAGTTTTTATTTTAATGATAGCCATTTTCACAAACAATACTCTCTTTTGTAACCTAGCTCTAATTGTGGCAACAATACTAGCTTTGGTTTTAAATATTTTTATTGTACCTATATATTTTTCATTAGGTAAAATACTTGCTGGTGGGAAAAACGAAGTTATCACAACTAGTCTGCTGTACCTAATATTTTCTTCTTTAATATTCGTATCCTTCTTATATGATATTTCTATTAGCCTATAAATAATTTTCTTGTAAATTTAGCTTCTCGCCCCATATTTAAGAGTATACAAATATGCTATAATCAGATCTGATTGAATTTTATTCATATATAAAACATTTAAAAAAGGAGAAAAAATGAATAACTTTGAAAATAATACTCGTATAATAGACTCCCTATCACAAGAGTCTGTACTAAGAGCTAATAGAGTTCTTAGAAATACATATTGGTTACTGTCAATGACATTGTTATTTAGTGCTTTGATGGCTTTTGTTGCTATGAGCTCAGGCACTGCAGTGTTAAATCCTATACTAATGCTTGTAGTTTATATTGGTTTATTGTTTGGTATCAATGCTACTAAAAACTCTCCTATGGGAATAGTTTTAACATTCGCATTAACTGGTTTACTAGGGTACTCATTAGGTCCAATTCTAAACTTATACATTCAGCAATTTTCAAATGGCGCTGAACTTATAATGATGGCTTTTGGTACTACAGGCCTAATCTTCTTAGGTCTATCTGCAGTTGCTATGAGCCCTGCTAGAAACTTTAATAGAGTAGGATCATTCTGTGCTATAGGTGCTATTGTTGCAATAGTTGCTTTAGTACTTAACATCTTCTTACAAATACCTGCTTTAGGATTTGTAATTTCGCTAGTGTTTGCATTTATCTCTGGTGGATTTATCTTATGGCAAACAAATGCTATCGTAAGAGGTGAAGAAACTAACTATATCCTAGCAACAGTTAATATATATGTTTCTTTATTTAATATCTTCGTAACTCTACTACAAATCTTTGGTGCTGTAGCTGGCGATAGAGACTAATTTATATTATTATTTATTCTAATAATTTCTAATCTACTAAATTTTAATGCTCAATAATCAAATATCTGCAAAAGATACTATTGTGTCTAATGCTTATGGTTCTTCTTTTAGCATTCTGTTTAATGAATATCTTAAACAAAATAGAGAATTTAATCTAATAGTTGCTGAAGACTCTCAACAAGCGCATAGAGTTTATGATGAATTAAAGTATCTAAATAAAGACTCAAAAATAGAAGTATTCTATTTTCCTAACTTAGAAATACTACCTTATGATAGATTCTCTGCAGCAATAGACATTATCTCAAGAAGACAAGAAATATTGCATAAACTTACACAGAATCCTAAAAATACTCTAGTAATAACAAGTATTTCAAATACATTAAGAAAACTTCCACCTGCCAAGTTTATCAAAGAACATAGTTTCATACTCAAGATTGGTGATACTCTAGATATAACCAAACAAAAAGTATTACTAACCGAAGCTGGATATACCTTAGTAAACAATGTTTTTGAAAAAGGTGAGTTTAGTATCCGTGGTAGTATTATTGATATTTTCCCAGTTGGATCAAAAGTAGCTTTTAGAATTGATCTTTTTGATGATGAAGCTGATACAATCAAAGAGTTAGATACAGAAACTCAACGCTCCGGCAAAGAAATAAAATCTATAAACATCATGCCTTCACATGAGCTGATTTATAATTCACAAAATACTTCTTTTGCATTAGAAAAACTCAAAATACAATGTGGCGAACAATCGCAAAATTCAACTATTGCAACGTATATAAAAAATAATGAATACTTTAGTGGTATAGAATTCTATTTACCATTATTTTATCCTGAACTTGTTAGTCTATTTGACTACTTACCAAAGTCTGCAAATATCCACCTTATTGACAATATTAGCAACTCAATTGAAGCATTCTCAGAAGAGGTTAAATATAGATATAACGAGTTAAAGCATGATATTGATAGACCTGTTTTACCATATCAAGAACTTTTTTATTCACAAAAAGAAGTCAAAGATCTGTATGAAAAACATCAACATATCAAATGGTTCCAACAACCAAAATCCAAGTCTAAAACTCTAAATATAGATCATCTAGAAAAAATCTCAGCAAACTATAAATTAGCTAATCCTTTTAGGGATTTACAAAAATTAATAGATAGCTCTAATTTTGATAAAGTTATATTTTCAACTGATTCGAATGGACGTGGTGAGATACTTTTAGAACATTTGAATAAGTTACAGTTAAATATAAGAATTGCAAAAAGTTTTGACGATGCTCTTAAAACCAAAGATAAATTTTGCTTAATTATCTCACCTTTTCAAGAAGGTGTAATAATCGACAAGAAAGTTATACTGATTACTGAATCTGACCTATTTCCCGAGCATATTCAAAACTCTTCAAAAATATCAGAACATGATCATCACCCTACTGTTGACCTTAAAGATCTGACAGATCTAAAACCCGGAATGCATGTAGTCCATATTGATCATGGTATTGGCAGATACGAAGGCTTAGAAAGTATTGAATTAAATGGTAAAAAAGATGAGTTTATACTTCTAAGATATGCAAATGATGCAAAAATTTATGTGCCAATCACTTCATTAAATCTAATTTCTATTTATAACTCTTCTGTTACTGAAAAAATAGCATTAAATAAACTTGGTTCAGATAAATGGAAAAAGCAAAAAGAAAAGACTATAAAAAAGATTATCGATGTTGCTGCAAATCTCTTAGAAATATATGCAAAAAGAGAAATGCGACAAGGATTCAGCAATTCTTTAGATGAAGAAGAATATTTACGATTCTGTGCAGATTTTCCATATGAAGAAACGCCTGATCAACTCTTAGCGATAAATGATGTCTTTAAAGATATGATATCTGCTAAGCCAATGGACAGACTAATTTGTGGTGATGTTGGTTTTGGAAAAACAGAAATTGCGATGCGGGCAGCATTTCTAGCAACTCAAAATCAAAAACAAGTAGCTATTCTAGTACCTACAACTATTTTAGCTCAACAACACTACAATAGTTTTAAAGATAGGTTTGCTAATACTGCTGTAAATATCGAGGTTATTACTCGTTCAAAAACAGCAAAAGCTCAGCAAGAGCTTTTTGATAATCTCAAAAAAGGTACCGTTGATATAGTGATTGGTACACACAAACTTATATCCTCAAAGATTGACTTTAATAACTTAGGCTTATTAATTATTGATGAAGAACATCGTTTCGGTGTTGCACAAAAGGAGAAACTAAAAGCTCTAAAGGCTGAAATAGATATATTAACTATGTCAGCCACACCTATTCCTCGTAGTTTAAGTATGGCATTTTCAGCACTTCGTGACTTGTCAATTATTGCATCACCTCCTGCTAAACGTTTATCTGTAAAAACATTTGTTAAGGAATATGATAATAATATAATTCGTGAAGCTGTAAGTCGTGAAACCATTCGTGGTGGACAAATTTTCTATCTTTATAATAAAGTCGATACTATCCAAAAGAAAAAAGAAATTCTTGAAGAACTATTCCCACGTTTAAGAATAGCTATAGCACATGGTCAGATGAGTGAAAAAGAAATTCAAAAAGTTATGTTTGACTTTAAGCATAATAAATATCATATATTACTTTGTACCACAATTATTGAAACAGGTATTGATATTCCAAATGCTAATACTTTAATTATCGAAGATGCTAATAATCTAGGTTTAGCTCAATTACATCAACTAAGAGGCAGAGTTGGACGTTCACACCATCAAGCTTACGCATATATGTTAGTTCCTAGTGAAGGTAGTATTACGAAAGATGCTATAAAAAGGTTAGAGGCTATTGGTGGCACTGATTCACTTGGAGGTGGCTTCACACTCGCAAATCATGACCTAGAAATTCGTGGGGCTGGAGAGATTCTTGGACAAGAACAAAGTGGTAATATTGATGGTATAGGTCTAAACCTATATATGGATCTCTTAGATAAAACGATTGCTAATCTTAAAGCTGGGAAGGAGCTAAATATTGAAGATGTCATTAACTCAACTGTTTGTGAAGTTGAACTTAATATCCCAACGCTAATTCCTGATTACTATATTAGTGATGTAAATACTAGATTAAATATTTATAAGCGAATTTCAAAAGCCGATCATAAAGAATTAGTAAATATAAAAATTGAACTTATTGATCGTTTTGGTAGGCTACCTGTTGAAGTGTTATATCTTTTAAAAATTGCTCACATAAAAATTGATGCTATAAATTTAGGTATTGGACAAATAAAAATGTTTGCCACATCTGGTAAGATTAATTTTGCTAACACTACTAAATTTGAGACTCAAAAACTAATAAAGCTAATTCAAGCTCAACCCGCTGATTTTAGAATCACAAAAGAACAAGATCTACTTATCACAAAAAGCACTAAAACTGCCGAACAAAGAATAGAGTTTATAGAGAAATTCTTAAAAAATATCTCACATTAATTAAATAATATATTTATTAATAACTATTGGTAAACCCTATAATCAGTAAAATTTCTATAAGATAAATATTAGAAACAGTTTTATGATTTAATTACTTATTAGGACAAAGAGATCTAACTGTTTTACTAGCTTAGCAAACTGCTATTTAATTTAGCTCTTCATGCCTTTGCGATAATAGTCAGCATGACTATTTTTATGAATAGTCCTTTGTGCTTCATTACCATTTTTCACTTCATTATATAAATCAGAGAATATACCTCTAGGCGTAGCTTTAGCAATGTTGAATAGAAATTCGCCAACAACCCAATATTTTCGATTACTTTATCCCATGACTTAGAATTCTCTCTTTATCCAATTATTACATTGGAATCATTATCTCTTAAATTAAGAGGCTGAACTAGACCCACAATCAATTGCTATAGTCTTATTCTTTAAAATTTCTAATGCCTTTTCAAAATTAGATTCTTACTGAGTTATATTTGTTTTTTTCGACACTGCAAAACTTCATCTATGTGATTTGTTATTTTCTCATAAATTTTAATATTAAGCTGCCTTTCTTTGACTAACTGTTCTCACACTTTGAGGAACTTCACTTACTACAGCTCCTTGCATTGGTAAACAGTTTGTAATATTAATATCTATTACTTCGATCACATTTGCTAGCTTTTTTACGATTTTCTCTATTTTTTCTTGTGTACCATGTACTACAAGATTGAAATGAGAAATACCCTTGTTTGCTGTTTCAAATACTGTTAGTTGCTCTATATTAACGCGATTACGTGATAACACAGAAGAGATTCTTTGTAACACACAAAGAGTATTTTCAGTATTCATTGTTATAAAATATATATTTTCACTCATAGCTCTACTCCTCTACACCAAGCTTTGTGTTACTAATCGATTCTCCAGCTGGAACCATAGGAAAAACATTTTCCTGATTTTCTACCATTACCTCAAGCAAATATGAGCTATCAGAGTTAAGAAATCTAATTAATGCGTCTTTTAGTTCTCTTCTTTCTTTTACTCTTTCAGCCTGTATTCCATATGCTTCTGCTACTTTCACAAAATCTGGTGATGATATTTTTGTATAAGAATATCTACTCTCAAAAAATAACTCCTGCCATTGACGAACCATACCTAAGAAAGAGTTATTCAATATTAGAACCTTAACATTAATACCTTCTTGGTTAAGTACTGCAAGCTCTTGGATATTCATTTGAAAGCCTCCATCACCAATTACAGCGACGACTGTTCTATTATCCTTAACACCCATCTTAGCACCAATAGCAGCCGGTAATGCAAATCCCATTGTACCTAAGCCACCAGAACTAATATGAGAATTAGTTTCTAAAAATTGGTAATATCTAGCAGCAATCATTTGATGCTGCCCAACATCAGATACTACAATAGCTCGTCCATTAGTTTCTTTTGAAAGTAAACTAATCACCTCAGCCATTTTAATTTCGCCTTCAACAGGCATAGTTTCATCATTGATGATAGCTTTGACTTCTTTATCATGCTCAGATGCAAACTCCTGATGCCACTCACTGTGAGAGTTATTAGCAATATATGGTAACAAACAATTTAGCGCTTCTTTTGCATCAGCATTAATACCAATATCTGCCTTAACATTTTTGTTAATTTCAGAGGGATCAATTTCTATATGAATAATCTTTGCATTTGGCAAATAATGATTCAAATCACCAGTTACTCTATCATCAAATCTCATACCGACTGCTATTACCACATCTGCTTCGTTACAAAGAACATTCGCTGCATAATTACCATGCATCCCTAACATACCCTTGTAAAGTTGATGATTATAAGGAAAAGCTGATAAGCCCAACAGTGTACTTACAACTGGTATATTTCCTTTCTCAGCAACTTTTAGAACAGCTTCCTCAGCTCCAGATAGCATTACACCATGTCCAGTGATCAAAATAGGCTTCTTAGCACTATTAATATATTCAGAAGCTTTTAAAATATCATCCATATTTATAGTTGGCTTATGCAACCACTTCCCTAACTTATTTCCAATAGCCTCTTTATATTCCATCATGCCAACTTGAGCATCTTTTGTAATATCAATAAGTACAGCCCCTGGTCTACCGTTAGAAGCTATCTCAAAAGCTTTTTTGAATACTTCTGGTATCTCATTAGGGTCTGTTATTTGATAATTCCATTTAGTAGCCGCGACAGACATTCCTATAATATCTGCTTCCTGAAAAGCATCAGTACCTAACAATGGACTAAAAACCTGACCTGTGATACAAACAATAGGAACCGAGTCGATCTGCGCATCAGCAATTCCTGTAATAAGATTTGTTGCTCCAGGTCCTGAAGTTGCTATTGCAACACCAACTTTTTCAGTAGCTCTAGCATAACCTACTGCTGCATGTACCGCACCTTGCTCATGTCTAACCAAAACATGGTGAACTTTGTCCCTTGACTCATGCAAAGCATCGTACGTAGGCATAATAGCACCGCCAGGATACCCAAATACACAATCAACCCCTTGAGCTTCCAATGATTTCACGATGGCTTGAGAGCCTGTTATTTTCATACTTTAGCACTCTCCTTTTTTCAATATTATTCAACACTTAACTACACTCAGCAATGTTATTAAATCACTAAATGTTAAATCATTATAGACATGGACTTGAAATTTTTAAATAGAAAAAGTATATTTAGTAGTTTTTTTTACAAATTTTTAATCTAAATCTGTAACGCATCCTGTTGAAGCTGATGAAACTGTTTTTATATATTTCTTAAGCGTTCCTCTATTTGCCTTTTGCTTAGGCGCTTGCCACTTTGATTTTCTTTGAGCAATCTCTTGATCTGATAAGTCAACATTTATAACGTTATTAATTGCATCAATAGTAATTTTATCGCCATTTTCTAATAATGCTAACATACCACCTTCATAGGCTTCTGGGGCTATATGTCCTACAATAAAGCCATGCGAACCACCTGAAAAACGTCCATCTGTTATTAAAGCAACATCTTGACCTAGCCCAGCACCCATTATGAGTGATGTTGGTTTAAGCATCTCAGGCATACCAGGACCACCTTTAGGACCTTCATAACGTATAACTATTACATCGCCTTTTTTAATGCTTCCCTCTTCAACTGCAACAACCATCTCTTCTTCTGAATCAAAAACATTTGCTACACCGGTGAAGATTTCTCCTTCTTTACCCGTTATTTTAGCCACAGATCCTTCCGGAGCAACATTACCTTTTAAGATTTGTAAATGACCAGTTTTTTTAATAGGATTGTCTAACTTGTGAATAATTGCATTATCCTCAGGCAGATCTGCTACACTCTCAAGATTCTCCGCTAAAGTCTTACCAGTTACCGTTAAACAATCACCATGCAACATACCTGCTTTTAGTAACATTTTCATTACAGCTGGTGTACCACCTATCGCATGTAAGTCAGCCATTACATATTTACCACTTGGTTTAAAATCAGCCAAAACTGGAGTTTTATTGGCTATCTCTTGGAAGTCATCAATATTCAAGTCAACGTCAACTGAACTTGCCATAGCCAATAAATGAAGTACCGCATTTGTTGAACCACCCATAACTGTAATAAGAACCATTGCATTTTCAAAAGCTCTACGGGTCATAATATCTCTCGGCTTAATATCTAGCTCTAAAAGATTTCTGATAGTTTCACCAGCTTTATCGCACTCTTGTACTTTCTCAACAGAAGTTGCTGGAGTTGATGAGCTAAATGGTAAACTCATTCCTAAAGCTTCTATAGCACACGCCATAGTATTTGCAGTATACATACCACCGCATGCTCCAGCTCCTGGGCATGCTTTTTTGATAGTTTCTTGACGCTCTTGTTCTGTGATTTGTCCAGATATACAAGCACCATAACTCTGAAATGCTGTAACAATATCAATTGGCTTACCACGCATAACCCCAGCTTGGATAGTACCTCCGTAGATCACGAATCCTGGTCTATTAAGTCTACCTAAAGCCATCATACATCCTGGCATATTCTTATCACAGCCAGGTATAGATATTAGCCCATCATACCAGTGCGCAGACATTACAGTTTCAATTGAATCTGCAATAAGGTCTCTAGACTGCAGAGAATAACTCATACCATCTGTGCCCATAGAAATACCGTCACTAACACCTATAGTATTAAACCTCATGCTTTTGAGGTTCTCTTTTTCAACACTATTTTTGACAAATTGAGCAAGTTGGTTTAAATGCATATTACAAGTATTACCTTCATACCATACACTAGCAATACCAATTTGAGGCTTATGCATATCGTTATCACTCATCCCCGTGCCGTATAACATAGCCTGAGAAGCACCTTGCGATTTATCTTCTGTCAATCTTTTACTATATTTATTCAACTCTTTTTTCATTAATTTCACCTCAAATATTTTCTATGCATATGCAATATTATAAGCATCAATAAAAGCCTCTACTGAAGCTTGGATTATATCTGGAGAAACAGCTTTACCAATACTTTTAATACCTTCTTTTTCCAAGCTCATTTCTACATAAACAACAGCATCAGCACCCTGACCACGTATTTTAACCTTATAGTCAGTCAGCTTATAGCTAATATCACTAGGACAGGCTTTACATAAAGCATTTAAAACAGCATCTACAGGTCCAACACCAGAACTTGATGCAAAATATAACTGGTCTGCAACCTTAACAGTAACTTCAGCCACAGATTTTTGATCAAGCTCCACATTTACCTTAAATGACTGTACATCTAAGATATCTTTACTGATAGCATCTGCCATCTCAGTAGCATCTTGTATAATATCTTGTATATCAGAGACATTAATTGACTTACCCTTTACTAAGAATCTCTCAATCAGTTCTCTAACCTTAGCCAAGAAATTCTTATCATAATTTGCACCAAACAATTCGCCTAGAGTTTTTTTAACTTCCTCAAGAGTTGGAACTTGATCAAATATTACTTCATTTTGCTCTATGAATAACATCGTTTTATTATCAAAGAAATGGCTATTATAAAGCCTGTCAAAATCTATCTCTGTCGGATATATAATTGGTGGTTGAATAGCAGATTTTAGCACTACCGCAGGGTCTTTCAAACCTTCTCCAGATAACACGCATACTACCGTACTTCCCTTTTGAAGCTTACCTTCCTCATATTTTTTGAGTAAGTGAGCAATAGTTGACGCTGATGCTAATTCTACAAATAACCCTTCTTTAGTTGACAGCAAGTATTGTGCTTCCAACATCTTCATATCTGTTACAGCAGTAGATTCTCCACCCGTGCTATATATTGCATCTATAGCTTTATCACCATCGATAGGATATGGCACAGCTATTGCAGTCGCAATTGTATTTGCTGTTTTTAGTGGCTCAATCCTATTTTGATTTTTCTGATATGCTCTAGCTAATGTATCAGCCTCTGTTGATTGAACACCTGTAAGCTTAGGAACAGATTTAATAAATCCTAACTCTTTATATTCACTAAATCCTTTATAGTATGCTGTCATATTAGTACCGCAACCTATAGGAACTATAACTTCATCTGGAACTTGGAACAGTAACTGATCTATAAGCTCAAATGCTGCTGTCTTCTGACCCTCTACCCTAAACGCGTAATCCCCAGCAAGGAAAAAATCTTTAGATTTTGCGATATCATAAGCTAATTTTGCTGCTTCATTATAGCTACCTTTAACTTGAACTATTTTCCCACCATAAGACATTACTTGAGCTAACTTAGAAGCTGCAACTCCTTCTGGCACAATAATAAAACACGGCATCTTCGCAGCTGCTGCATAACAAGCACATGAAGCCGCCATATTACCAGTAGATGCTAGCACAATACCCTTAGCTCCAAGCTCTTTTGCAACTGTAATATCAACTGCTGATCCTCTATCTTTGAATGATCCTGTAGGGTTTTTACCTTCGACTTTAAAATACAGATTAATTCCCAGCTCTTTACCAATAATTTTACTCTTAAGCAGTGGAGTTGCCGACTCTCTTAAAGATACAAAACTTGATGGATCCTTTATCGGCATAAATGGTATATATTTGGATAGACACGGTGATGCTTGAGTAAAATAATCTTTATTGATTTTCTTACTAATTTCATCAATATTCATCTGGATTTCCCAGGGCTCATTTTCCCCTGCAAAGACAAAACTATCTGTAGAAACTTCTTCTTTGGTGTAAAAGTTTAATATTTTATACATTCTTTAGAATTACCTCATATTTTATAAAAGATTTTAGATCTACTTTATACTAAAGTATTTTAACTTAGAATTGAATATTCTATACAGGCTATTTTAATTAAGTAACAATTGATAATCTATATAACAAAAGTATTTCTAGTATTATTGATACCAAGTATCGAGTCTTTCTTTTAGCTTATCTAAACCCATTTTACTTAATGAAGAAAATAACTGGTATGAAATTTTATCTGTACGGATAAAAGTTTTTAAAAAACTCTCTATCATTCTATTTGCTTGGGCTCTTTCTTTATTATTTAGCTTATCTGCCTTTGTCAAAAGAATATGTAAGTTCAAGTCAAAAGATATTGCCATCTCAATCATCAAAGAGTCAAACTCTTTTAAATCATGACGAGAATCTACCAAAAGTACGATACCACCAAGACATTTACGTGAAGTCAAATAGCTCTCCATTTCACTTTGCCACTGTCTCTTTATAGCTTCAGAAACCTTTGCATAACCATAACCAGGTAAATCAACTAAACGCTTATTATCTCCCAAATCAAATAAGTTAATTAACTGAGTTCTACCAGGGGTCTTACTTACTCTAGCAAGACCTTTTTGGTCTGTAAGAGTATTAAGAGCACTAGACTTACCTGCGTTCGAGCGCCCAGCAAAAGCTACCTCTATACCATTATCTTCTGGAAGTTGAGAAACTTTTGCAGCACCCATTATGTATTTTGCTTTAGTGTAATTCATAATTTATACTCTAACTTTATTTTTTCAAAAAGTCCGTGACAGGCAGTATCTATCATAAGGAATACCTTTTCAAAATTACTTTGATAATATGGATCTGGCACATCAGTCAACTCAATTGTTGGAGCATACTGCAACATCCTTGATACCTTTGAAAAATCAGCATTTGGAAACATTTCTCTCATTGTATCAATATTTTCTTGATCCATCGCAACTATATAATCATATTCTGCAAAATCAGTTTCCTCTAATTGCTGAGAAATCTGATCTGAAAGATTACAATCATATTTCTTAGCCGTTTCTATAGAGCGTAAATCAGCTCCATGGCCTTCATGTCCCCACATACGTGAACTAGTGCCACAAGATGCAACATGAATATGATTCTCTAAGGCATTTTGTTTGACAATATCTCTAAAAATACCATGAGCAGTTGGTGATCTACAAATGTTACCTTTACATACAAAAAGCACTTTTACTTTAGTCATTTTTATTTTGCTTCCTTCATATCTTCTGCAAGCTTACTATCTGGTTCTAACTTAAAACCTTGGAAAAACTTACTATCTGGTTTTAGCATAAATACAACTTCATTTTTACCATTAAAGCTTTCTTTATAAGAGTTCATACTCTTTAAGAATTCATAAAGTGGTACGGACTTAGAGTAAGCCTCTGTAAATATCTTAGCTGCTTTAGCATCAGCTTCAGCTCTTATGATCTTAGATTCTCTCTCAGCCTCCGCCATTGTTACAGTAACTTTAGCATCTGCTGCTGCATTAATCTTTTCAGCCAACTGTTTACCTTCAGCTCTAATAGAAGCTGCAACTTTCTGACGTGAAGATCTCATTCTTTGGTAAATAGAGTCCGTAACAGTATCTGGTAAATCAATTTGCTTAACTCTTACATCTATAACATCAACACCGATTTGCTTAGCTTGCTTTTGGACACTATTTGTCAGAGCAATCATTAACTTATCACGATTATTATTGATTAGGCTTTGAATATCATTGTTACCAACTTCTGCTCTCAAAGAAGACTCTAAAAACTGTTTCAATAAAGTTTCTGCTCTTTCTACACTTCCACTTGTACTCGTATAGAATTTTGAGATATTACTATTACTAACTTTCCACACAACATAAGCATTAATTAGAACATCTTTCTGCTCTTTTGTAACAACACGAGCTGAGTCTGCTTCTAATACTCTATTACGCATATCATAAGTTTTGACTGTATCAATAAATGGAATCTTAACATGCAAGCCAGGCTCATACTCAATTGCTTTACCATCTTTATCTTTAACTAGCTCTCCTAGTCTTAAAATAACTGCCTCTGATCCTTCTTTAACAATAAATTTAGTACTCAAAACCACCACAGAAGCAACCACTATAAGTACTAAGAATATTTTTAGAAACTTACTCATCTTAGTTACCTCCTTGAGTATTTGGTAATAATGCTTGCTTTTGAGCATTATCTAAACCATAGAAAATATTTTTTGCACCATCACCATCTATTAAGAATATCTTATTATGCTGAAGTACATTTGAAATAGTATTAAAATACATTTGATTCATAACTATATCAGGAGATTTTTTGTATATTGGTAATAATTGTTCAAACTGGGCAACTTCACCTTGAGCTTCTAAAACAATTTTTTGTTTATAAGCGTTAGCCTGATCAACAATTCTTTGAGCTTTACCTTGTGCAACTGGCACTACTCTGTTAGCATAAGCTTCAGCTTCATTTTGCTCCCTTTCACGATCTTCACGAGCCTTGATTACATCATCAAATGCACTTTTAACAGCATCAGGTGCTTGAGCTGGTTGCATAATCACTTCACTAATATATATACCTGTATTATAAGACTTTAGTAGTGCTTCCATCTCTTTACGGACTTGTTGCGTAATCACAGCCCTATTGGTAGTTAATATCTGCTCTAGTTTATTTTCACCAACAACCTGTCTAACAGCACTTTCTAAAGCTTGTTGCAATAGTCGTGTTGTGTTTACATTAGCAAATAAATATTTCTCTAAATCTGCAATACGATATTGAACTGTAAAAGAAATATGAACAATATTCTCTTCAGATGTAAGCATATCACGCTTTAACGACGTAGTTTTAAGCTCTTGAACATTCTCTTTGTACACCTTATCAATACCAATAGGATGCCAGTGTAGACCAGGTTCTACCATTTTTGAGAATTTGCCTAATCTAAGAACAGCAGCTTGCTCAGCTGGTTGTACTACATAAAAACCAAAACCTATCCATGCAACTATCAATACTGCCACAACTATAGATGCAATCTTAGCTACAGGAGGTTTATCAAAAATAGGTTTATTCTTGTTAGCATTTTTTGAATAAATACTCTCATTCTCATCATCGTTCTTCTTTGACTTTTTGCCAAAGAATTTTTTGATTATTTCCTCTAAGTCTGGTGGCCCTTGCTCCGAGTTTTTGCTCCAGAACCATTTTTCTTTAAGCTTTTTTATCATAAATAGTTATTCCTATAATTCCTAATCCAAAATAGTATTGAATAATTTTTATCCTACCTATTATATATAAATTTTCCTATATTTTTTGCACTATCTACAAATAAATATCAAATGCACAGTAAAGCTGTATTGAATAACTATCAATATAACTCTAAAATCTATAATAGAGATACATTTCTTAGGAATATGAAAATGAAAAGAATTGCAATAAATGGTACTGGCATAGCAGGTACAACTTTAGCATGGTGGTTGAGAGAGTATGGATTCCAACCTACTCTTTTTGAAAAAGCTTCGGAATTTAGAACTGGTGGTTACCTAGTTGATTTCTGGGGTCCTGCCTGTGAAGTAGTGAGAAAGATGGGACTATTTGAGCAACTTAAAGAGAAATCTTATCAAATTAAGAATATTCACTGTTTTGATCAAAGTGGTAGAAGATCTTCAAAAGTTAATATCTCATCTCTTATCACTGATAACTATGATGACTTTCTAAGTGTCAAACGCGGAGATATTGCAGAAACTATTTATAAAGCTTGCGAAGGTATAGATATTAGGTTTGGTACATCTATCGAGAAAATAGAAGAAAAAGATAAAACTATAACTACTCATCTTAGCGATGGAACTAAAGAGGACTTTGATTTGGTTATAGGAACTGATGGCTTACACTCTCATATACGTAACATCGCTTTTGACAAGTCAGAATATCAAGAATATGAATTGGATAAATATGTAGCAGCTCTTTCTCTCAAAAAATACGATCATTATGAGAAATATACTTATGCTCTAAGCGTAGGTGAGAAGCAACAAGTAGCAAGAGTATGTCTAGACCAAGATGAAACTTTGATTATGTTTACATTAGATGCTGAACTTGTGAAACAATTCCCAGCAACTTTAGAGCAAAAAAAAGAACTACTACAAAAATCTTTTCATGACTTTGGCTGGGAGACTCCCGATATACTTAACAAGTTAAATGATGTGGAGGAAATCTATTTTGATAAAGTCAGTCAAATACGCATGGATACTTGGCATAAAGGAAGAGTTGCTCTTGTTGGAGACTCTGCTGCTTGCCCATCTATATTAATGGGGCTTGGAAGTATATTTGCAATCGTTGAGGCTTATGTATTAGCTGGTGAACTTCATAAAGCAAATGGTGACTATAATATTGCTTTTGATCAATGGCAACATAGATTAAAAGATATTATAGCTAGAAAGCAAAAAGTTGGGCTTACCAACCTATCTGTAGCAGCATCTGATGAAATAGTTAAAAAATACTTATCGACTATTACAGTTAAAATATCATCTACTCCAGTTATCTCTAAATTCATAGGTGCTGGAATATTTAAAGATCCAATTGAGGTTCCTGAGTACAAATAAGATCAAAACTTATTTAACGAAGAACTCTTCTAAATCTAAATCAAACTCTCTTTTAAACCTTTCAAAATCATCTTCTGAAATTTTTATTTTAAGCAAATAGTTACCTTCTTCAGAAACATCTTCACCATCAACAGCTCCAAGCTCATACATCATAGCTCTAACTTTTGAATATTTAGGAGGTAATTCTAAAATTTCATTAATCCATGATTTATTAAAAAATGTAGCCAACGCATGATAAAACTCTTCAATACCATCTCCAGTCTGAGCAGACAGATACACTCTGCCAACCACACTTGAATCTGAATCATCCATTGGAACAAATCCAGCATAAGCATTCTCAATTTTATCGATTTTATTATAAACACAGATCATCTCTTTATCTGCAATACCTATTTCCTTTAGAACTTTTTCTACTTGCTCGATATAACTTTTATAATCCTCATCTGCATAATCTATCACATGAACTAGAAGGTCTGACTCTATAGCTTCTTCTAAAGTTGCATGGAATGCTTCTACTAAATCATGAGGTAAGTTCTTAATGAATCCTACTGTATCAGAGAAGATAACTTCACCTAGTTTTGGCACAATTACTTTACGTAAAGTAGGATCAAGTGTAGCAAATAGTTGGTCTTTAGCTAAAACATCTGCATTTGTTATTTTGTTAAAAAGTGTTGATTTACCAGCATTGGTATAACCAACAAATGATATTGTCGGAATATTATTTTTCTTTCGTGAGGATCTACTTAAATCACGATGATGTTTTACTTTTTCCAACTTTTGAGTAATTTGTTTAATTCTTTGTCTAATTAGACGTCTATCAATCTCAAGCTGGGTTTCTCCTGGCCCACCACGTACACCAATACCACCTTTTTGTCTCTCTAAGTGAGTCCAACCTTTTACTAAGCGTGTTGACTGATAATTTAGTTGAGCTAACTCAACTTGAAGCTTACCCTCATGAGTTTTTGCTCGAAGTGAGAATATTTCAAGAATAAGCCTCGTTCTATCCATAATCTTACACTCAAGAAACTTCTCAATATTTCTCTCTTGGGATGGGCTTAATGGATGATTAAAGACAACAAGATCAGCTTCTAACTCATCACGTTTATTTTTGATCATTTCCATTTTACCCATACCACAAAAATACTTGATATCAGGTTCAGGATGATTGAAATCTAAACTCTCCAACACAACCTTATCAGCTGCTAAAACCAAACCTTCCAGTTCAGCTAAATCAGCATTTAGTTCGCGGCGATATTTAAAATTTATATTTACAAGTAAGCATTTACTACCTGCTTCATAAGACTCGAAAAATTCCATTAATTTATGTTACTCCAGAATGGAATTAAAGAAAAAAGAATATAAAGTTTGATTACTCAGCAACATTGCCTTGATTTTCTTGAGCTTCAAGATCATCAGAATGAATATCATCTACATTCTCATCTTGTTCATCATTTGAATTTTGATGATATGGGTTAAAAGAGCTATAAACCATTCTTACACTCTTAGCCGGTACTATAGTAGAAATAGCATGCTTATAAACCATTTGATTAACAGTATTTCTAAGTACGATACAGAACTGATCAAAAGCTTCTACTTGACCTTGTAGTTTGATTCCATTTACTAGATATACAGATACGCTAACTTTTTCTTTTCTTAGAGCGTTTAAGAACGGGTCTTGTAAAGATGATATTCTTGACATTGTTTCACTTCCTTTTAATTATTTTGTTATAGTTATTATTTTATCAAGTTTAACAATTAAACTTCGCGATATATTCTAACAATATTTAAAGTTATCAGCAAATCTTATTTATGACCAAAATATTCCCAGACTTGTTGTTCTTTATTTTGACTTTCCATCTCAATTAATTTAATCTCATCCTGCCAATTACGAATCCATGTAAGTTGACGCTTAGCAAGTTGGCGAGTGGCTACGATTCCCTTTTTAACGAACTCCTCATAGCTAATGTCTCCATCTAAATATTCCCATGCCTGACGATATCCAACACTTCGAATAGCAGTAGTTTCTTTAGTAAGCTTAGGATTTTTGCGTAAACTTTGAACTTCATCTAGAAACCCTTGATTAAGCATCTGTTTAAATCTTAATTCAATATTATCATGTAGAATTGATCTATCATTAGGTACCAGGGCACATAACTTTAATTTCTCTTCTAATCCACCGACTTTAGATGTTTTAACAAGCTCAGAATATTTTTTACCAGTTATCATAATTACTTCTAAAGCACGAAATACTCTTTGCTGATCATTAGGATTAATTTTCTGAGCAGCTTCTTGATCCATTTTATTTAACTGTTGATGTAAATATTGTAAACCTTTTGCTTTTCTTTCTAACTCAAGAGTCTGCCTCACTTCAGGCTGTGACTCAGGCAAAGATGATAAACCTTCTATCAAACCTTTGAAATAAAGCATCGTTCCACCTACGAGTAAGACCTCTTTCCCTCTACTCCAAATCTCTTTTTTAATCTTATTAACATTCGTTATAAAGTCAGCAACTGAAAAACTTTCTGTTGGCTCAATTATATCTATTAAATGATGTTTAATACCACCTTGCTCATCCAAAGTTGGCTTAGCTGTACCAATATCCATACATTTATAGACAAGTGATGAATCAACACTAATTATTTCAGCATTAATTTTATTTGCAATAGATATTGATAAAGAGGTTTTACCAGATGCTGTTGGTCCAGCAAGACCATAGATTAGCTTATTCATTTAGATATTTTTGTAATTAACTTTAACAGGAACTTCTTGCTTAACTACTTGTAAATAGAAGTTTAACTCTTCTTCTTTGACTGTATTTAATACTTGCCTAGGTAATTTAGTATCTTTATTACCTAAAGGTTCAACTTTAATAACTTTATATATGTATATATCACCATTATCCGCTTGATAACTATGATACTGATTATTAGTATTAAACATCACATAATCATTAAACTCTTTACTAAATGACTTCGAGTTGCTATCAATAGTTGCTTGCTTGAAGCTAACACTTACTTTTTTATCACTAACCAAGTCATCAAGTAGCTTTTGAGACTTTTCTAAAGATAATCTTTGAGATTTCTCTGCAATTACGGCTTTAGACACTTCACTCTTAACGTCTGCTAGTTTTTGTCGGGCTGATGGCTGAGAGTTATTTACCTCATATACTAAAAGCTCATTATCAGCAACCGGAATACTTGAGTACTTCTCTGTACTTACAAAGAATTGACTATTAGCTACCGTAGATATTGTAGATTCATCATTATTCACAATATTCGCCACCTTAGGGTTACCTAAATTCTTTTCAAGCTCAGTGAAACTAATACTATCAATATTCTGCGAGTAAGTATTAAATTTCTCCAAGGCTCTTCTATTTTGAATTATTTTCGCAATAGTAGTTTTAGCATCTTTGTTATAGCCTTTAAAAAATTCCTTATGAGTATCATAATATGATTTTATATCGCTTTCACTAATATCACTCTTAGATATAAAGCTATCTTTTGTGATTATAAAATAGTTAATTTTCTTTTTAGCTGGATTTATATACTCATTTTTATGAGCATTATAGTAAGCTTCCAAATCTTGTTGAGTAGGCTTAATTTGGGATTTGAAATCTGATGGAGATATCTTCAAATACTCTATTTTTTTATTAACTAGATAAATATTATCTAAAAGCTTCTTCTCATAATCAGTTGTTATTGTTGTATCCGCTATAGCCTTTGGAATCATTGTTGCCTGAATATTTTGAGTTAAGATTTGCTCTAATTTACTCATACCTCCAATATACTCTACAGCTTGCTTCAACTTATCGGCTGAGAATTTACCCTCTTTGTCAAAAAACATGGGATTTGTAAATATCGCAGATTGTAATGCTAACTTAGATACAGCAATATTATGGCGCTGCGCATCTGCAAGTACTAAGTATTGATTTATCATCTGATCTAAAACTGCTCTCTTTTGTGCCTCAGTTGTAGCATTTTGAGCATACTGCTGAAACTGTTGCAGACCTATCTCATTATCACCTACTTTAGCCACATAAGATCTACTTGAGCCAATATTCGTGAAAAAAAATGTCATACCAGATATGACAAATATAAAACTTATAGAAATAATTATAATCCATGTAAATGGACCTTTGAGCCTATCATTGAAAGACTGTAACATTTTATCAACCTTAAATAATTACTGCTTTATTAAACTATAGATATTATAGATAAAAAAAAAGCATACTGTTAAGTATGCTTTTCAAAAAATCACTATTTTTGTAATTTTTCTTTATTTTACAGCGTCTTTAAGACCTTTACCTGCTTTGAAGCTTGGAACTTTAGAAGCTGCTATCTTGATTGTTTCACCTGTTTTAGGATTTCTACCTTCTCTAGCACTTCTTTCTTTTACTTGAAAAGTTCCAAAGCCTACTAGAGTAACGCTATCACCATTCTTTAAAGCTTTAGTTACAGCAGCAATAGTTGCATCCAGAGTATTACTAGCAACTTCTTTAGTAACATCTGCTTCTTTAGCTATAGCACTTACTAATTCACTCTTATTCATGTCTTAAACTCCTTTATTTATACATAATCGACAAGTGTCATTTAATTTTATAACACTAAAAATGTAGTGTTTCAATACTTTATCATCAAAAAACTCTCTCTAACACCTCTTTTATACTATTTACAGGCGTTATTTCAAGTTTTTCAAGTATTTCTTTATCAACATCTGCTAAGTTTTTAACATTCTGTTTAGGAATCAAAACCTCTTTAATTCCACCTCTTAGCGCAGCTAAAAGTTTCTCTTTTAACCCTCCAATTGCTAAAACATCTCCACGCAAAGTTACTTCACCAGTCATAGCAATATCATTTCTAACTGGTTTATTTGTATATACAGAAACCAGAGCTGTAGTCATAGCGATACCAGCACTTGGACCATCCTTTGGAGTAGCTCCTTCAGGAACGTGTATATGTACATCTTTTTTCTCATAAAAGTCATCTGCTAACTCATAGCCTTTTGAAATCGAACGCACAACACTAAAAGCAGCATCAATTGACTCTTTCATCACATCGCCAAGGCTACCCGTGTACTTAACCTTACCTTTACCAGGCATCGCTAGAGCTTCTATAGTTAGTAGCTCACCACCTACAGAAGTCCATGCTAAACCTGTGACTTGACCTACTTTAGGTTTGGCATTTTTGATACCATAATCAAACTGATGAACGCCAAGATAGTCTTCAAGATTTTTTTGTGTGATAGATACCTTACCATGCTCAGGATCTTTAAGAAGATTTTTAACAGCCTTACGACATACACCGTCTATCTTTT